>NZ_JBEXMH010000032.1:0-100455 GCF_040610415.1 Amycolatopsis sp. NPDC004079
CTCAGGCCGGCTACCCGTCGTCGCCTTGGTAGGCCATTACCCCACCAACAAGCTGATAGGCCGCGGGTTCATCCTGTACCGCCGGAACTTTCCACCCTCGAAGATGCCTCCGAAGGTCATATCCGGTATTAGACCCAGTTTCCCAGGCTTATCCCAGAGTACAGGGCAGATTACCCACGTGTTACTCACCCGTTCGCCACTCATCCACCACCGAAATGGTTTCAGCGTTCGACTTGCATGTGTTAAGCACGCCGCCAGCGTTCGTCCTGAGCCAGGATCAAACTCTCCAACAATGCTGTAAAGTTCGATCGAGACTATTCTCAATCATATTCTCAAAGGAAACCCCGACGAGGGGGTTTCATATAAGCTCTACTGGCTTAGTTCACTAGCACACTGTTGAGTTCTCAAGCAACACACCCCGAACCAGCCCTGGAATCAACCAGGCCAAGCTCGATGCGTTATTTCAAGCTTTTGGTCGAGCATGCCGGTTCCTACAAGCTAGTCGTAGGGAGTCGGCGGCCGCTCGTGGGCCGACGCTGAACATTACCTGGTCCGTTTCGCGGTGTCAACCCGCTCGGCCCTGGCTCCTGGTCGGTGAGGCTTTCGGCCCCGCCGACCCGGTGTTCCTGGCGACGAAGAGAAGATTACATGCCTTCCAACCACCCGAAAACAGGGGGGTCACTTAACGGCATCGCCGCTGGTCAGAGCCTTGACAGCGGGCCGATTCGACCGGTTCGCGGGCGCTCGGGAGCGCTCGGACGGGCTCCGGAGAGCCCTCGAGTGACCCAGGTCTCCGCCCGCACGCCCTCGAACCAGCCCAAGTCCACTCCTTCGCGGTCGCCCGCGCAACCCGATTACGCAGGTCAGCCGACTGCCGGCCCACTCGATCCGCAGCGGCGCCTGCCGAAAACGAAAGCCGCCGGCCAGTGCAGTGCACTGACCGGCGGCCGACAAACCAGCGCCCCGACGGGATTACCCGGGCAACCGGGGCAGGTATCGAGGCGGAACCCGAACCGGCGCGACCCGCGTGTAGTCCGCGGCCAGGGCGAGCATCTTCCCGTCCGTCCACTGTCCGCCCATGAACGAAATCCCCACCGGCAGCGGTCCGACCGAACCGGCCGGGACCGTGACGGCCGGGTAGCCCGCCACGGCGGCCGGGGTCGAGGACGGGATCACGTCGTTGTCGCCGACCTTGCAGTCCGTCTTCCAAGCAGGCGGGTTCGTCGGCGACGCGATGGCGTCCAGGTCGTACTTCGCGAGGGTCTCGTCAAGGGACCGGCGCGACAGGTCCTGCAGCTCGGCCCGGTTCTTCAGGTAGGTCGGGTCCTGCGGGCCGGGTGCAGCGAGCGCCTGCTCGAACAGTTCCTGACCAGCGAAGCAGGTGCGTTCCAGCGGGTCAGCGCGGTTGTACGCGACGAGGTCCGCGAGGTTCCGCGGGCCGGTGGGACGCGTGGCGAGGTAGGCGTCGATGTCGCGGTGGAACTCGGTCAGCAGCGCCGGGAACTCCAGCGCCGAGAGCCGGTCTTGGTACGGCAGGGTCACCTCGACGACCGTCGCTCCAGCGCGTTCCAGCGAAGCTTTCGTCTTGCTGACCACGGCATCTGTGTCCGGGCCGAGCACCGGCAGCCGCCACAGGCCGATCCGGGCGCCGCGCAGGACGCCGGGGCGGAGAAGCTTCGCGTAGTCGGTCGGCTGGGTCGACGGGTAGCGCAGAGTGGCCGGGTCGGCCGGGTCGCGGCCCTGCAGCACCGAGAGCGTCAGTGCGGTGTCTACGACGTTGCGCGCGATGGGTCCCGCCGTGTCCTGTTCCGCGGAGATCGGCACGACGCCGGTGCGGCTGACGAGCCCGAGACTCGGCTTGTGCCCGACGGTCGCGGTCATCCCGGCCGGGCACACGATCGACCCATCGGTCTCGCTGCCGATCGCGACCTGTGCGAGCGACGCGGCCACGCCCGCCGCGGATCCGGCGGACGAACCGCACGGGTTGTGGTCCAGGACGTACGGGTTGTTGGTCTGCCCGCCGACGCCGGACCAGCCGGAAGTCGGCTTCGCGGCGCGGAAGTTGGCCCATTCCGACAGGTTCGCCTTGCCGAGGATCACCGCGCCCGCGTCGCGCAGCCGGGTGATCAGCGTGGCGTCCTTCGCCGGACGGCTCCGCAGCGCGCGCGAACCGGCGGTGGTCTGCTGGTCTTGGGTGTCGACGTTGTCCTTGACCAGCACCGGGATCCCGTCGAGCGGACCGCGGGTGCGGCCGGTCCGGTGCCGGACGTCGCTGGCCGCGGCCTGCGCGAGCGCGGCCGGGTTGAGCGCGAGGACGGCGTTGACCTTCGGGTCCAGCACCCGGATCCGGGCGAGGTACGCGCTGGTCAGCCGGGTCGGAGTGAGCTGTCCGGTCGCCATCCGGTACTGCAGGAACGGGATGTCGGCGCGGTCGAGGTCGAAATGCAGGCCAGCCGTGTCGACCGCGGGTTCATCCTGCATCGCGACCGCCGGCGGCGCGGTGGCCAAGCCCGCCGCCGCGACCAGTGCGGCGAGTACGGCGGGCAGTCTTTTTCCCATGTTCCGATGCCTCCCCAACGTCGGAGCACGGCCCGGGGGCCCGTCAGAGCATCGGCAACAGGGTCCGGAGCTCGTACGGAGTGACCGCGCTCCGGTAGTTGTCCCACTCGACCCGCTTGTTGCGCAAGAAGAAGTCATAAACGTGCTCGCCGAGGGCTTCCGGCAGCAGCTCCGACTTCTCCATCTCGGCGAGCGCCTCGCCGAGGTTCTGCGGCAACTGCGAGTAACCGGCGGCGCGGCGTTCGGAGTCCGACAGCTGCCAGATGTTGTCCTCGGCGGGCGGCGGCAGCTCGTAGCCCTTTTCGATGCCCTTCAGCCCGGCGGCCAGTATCACCGAGTAGGCCAGGTACGGGTTGCACGCCGAATCGAGCGTCCGGATCTCCACGCGCCGCGACGAGGCCTTGCCCGGCGAGTACATGGGCACGCGCACGAGCGCCGAGCGGTTCGCCCTCCCCCACGACACCGTCGTCGGAGCCTCGCTGCCGCTGATCAGCCGTTTGTAGGAATTGACCCACTGATTGGTGACGGCGGAGATTTCCTTGGCGTAATGCAGGACGCCGGCGACGAACGCCTTGCCGGTCTCGGAGAGCTCGTGCGGGTCCTCCGCGTCGTAGAACGCGTTGCGGTCGCCTTCGAACAGGCTGACGTGGGTGTGCATGCCGGAGCCGGGCTGGTCGGTGAACGGCTTCGGCATGAAGGTCGCGCGCACGCCCTGGGTCAGCGCGACCTCCTTGACGACGTAACGGAACGTCATCACATTGTCGGCCATGGTCAGGGCGTCGGCGTAGCGAAGGTCAATTTCCTGCTGCCCCGGCGCGCCCTCGTGGTGGCTGAACTCGACCGAGATGCCCATCGCCTCGAGGGTTTCGATCGCGTGCCGGCGGAAGTGCGTGGCGGTGGCGTGGCTGGCCTGGTCGAAGTAGCCGCCGTTGTCGGCGGGCTCGGGCTCGCTGCCGTCGTCGGGGAGGTTGGCGAGCAGGAAGAACTCGATCTCCGGGTGCACGTAGCAGGTGAACCCGGCTTCGCTGGCCTTCGACAGCTGGCGGCGCAGCACGTGCCGCGGGTCGGCCCAGGACGGCGAACCGTCGGGCATCGCGATGTCGCAGAACATCCGCGCGGAGTACGGGCCGCCCTCCGGGGTCTCCCACGGCAGCACCTGGAACGTGGACGGGTCGGGCTTGGCGACCATGTCCGACTCGTAGACGCGCGCGAAGCCTTCGATGGCCGAGCCGTCGAAACCGATGCCCTCGCTGAACGCGCCCTCCAGTTCGGCGGGCGCGACCGCGACGGACTTCAGAAATCCCAGCACGTCGGTGAACCACAGGCGAACGAAACGGATGTCGCGCTCTTCCAAAGTGCGGAGCACGAATTCCTGCTGGCGATCCATGGCCGAACCCTAACCAGCACGTGTTAACGCCATGTTTCACGGGTCACCCACATCGGAGACGGATTCACGCGAGTTGTGCGAGCTGGGGTTTCTGAGTTTTGCTTGACCGGGTGATCGACAGCGACGCGACCGAGGCGATGACCGCGAGCCCGGCGGCGACGTACCAGGCGACTGCGTAATCGCCGAGCTGGTCGCGCACCGCGCCTGCGGCGGAAGCGGCGAAGGCCGCGCCCAGCTGGTGGCAGGCGAAGACCCAGCCGAACACGATCGGCCCAGCTTCTCCGAAGGAGCGGATGCAGAGCGCGACCGTCGGCGGGACGGTCGCCACCCAGTCGAGGCCGTAGAAGAGGATGAACGCCCACATGCTCGGCTGGACCGAATTCGTGAACAGCTGCGGCAACAGGGCGAGCGAAACTCCCCGCAACGCGTAGTAGACGCCGAGCAGGATCCGTGGGTCGACACGGTCGGTGAGCCATCCCGACGCGATCGTTCCCACCACGTCGAAGACGCCGACCAGCGCGAGCAGGCTCGCCGCGGTCGTCTGCGGCATGCCGTGGTCGTGCGCGGCCGGGACGAAGTGCGTGCTGACCAACCCGTTCGTGGTCGCTCCGCAGATGGCGAACCCGACTGCGAGCAGCCAGAACGTACGGGTGCGCGCGGCCTGGAACAGCACCGTCAACCCTCGGCGGACAGTGCCGACCTTCGGCGCAGGACGCTCGACTTCAGTGCCTTCGGGCGCTCCGTACGCGACAGCGCCGACGTCAGCAGGATGGTCGCGTACGGCCAACAGCACGACCGGGACCACCGCGAGAGCCGCGATGGCGATGACCATGGACGCTGTACGCCAGCCGTCGTCCACCGCCAGCGACGCGATCAACGGCAGGAAGATCAGCTGTCCGGTCGCTCCTGCGGCGGTCAGTACGCCGGTTACGACGCCGCGGTGACGCACAAACCAGCGCGTCGCGACCATCGCGGCGAAGCTCATCGCCATCGAGCCGGTGCCGAGGCCGACGAGCACGCCCCAGCAAAGGATCAGCTGCCAGCTGGCGCTCATGAAGACGGTGCCGCCCGCGCCGAGAGCGACAACGCACAGCGCGGTAGCCGCGACGCGGCGGATGCCGAACCGCTCCATCAGCGCTGCCGCGAAGGGCGCGAAGAGGCCGTACAGGACGAGGTTGACCGAGACGGCGGAGCCGATCGTGGCGCGGGACCAACCGAACTCTTGGTGCAGCGGATCGATCAGGACACCCGGCGCGGCGCGGAAGCCGGCGGCGGCGAGGAGGGCGACGAACGCGGCCGCCGCGACGAACCAGGCGCGGTGCAGGCGGCGGGCAGGACGAGTCTCAACGGTCACGAGCAGTCAGTCTGGTGCGCCCGGGGCTCTGTCGACAGTGGCCGGAAGGACACCATCCGAAAGGATCGGGCCAACCAAGTAGGCTCACGGCCATGCTCAGCCGACGTGTCCTGCCGGCGCTGCTGCTCCTCGGGCTGGTCGGCGGTTGCACCGCGGCACCCCCCTTGCCCGCGGCGGACGGATTGCTCGCCGCCGCCAAGGAGAGCTTCTCCCAGGTCCGCAGCCTGCACTTCTCGGTCGGCGTCAACGGCGTGCTGCCCGGCCTGCCGATGACCAAGCTCGTCGGCAACGCGACCCTCAAGAGCGGCGGGCAGGCGAGCGGCAGCGCGGAATTCACCGATCGGTCGTTCTCGTTCACCGTCTCCGGGCACACCGCGACCGCCAAGGACACGAAGGGCGCCGAAACGAGCGGTCCCACGACTTTCCCGGTCAGCCGGTTCCTCGGTCCGCACGGCGGTCTGATCCGCCTCCTCGGCGCGCTCCAGCAGCCGAAAACCGAAATCCGCGAGACGATCCAGCACGTCGACGGCTACCGCGTCGGCGGGACCGTGCCCCAGGCTGTCGCGGCGACGCTGGTGCCGCAGATCCACGCGGACGTCAACGTGAAGATCTGGGTGACGGCGGCCGAACCGCGCCGCTTCGCGCGAATGTGGCTGCAGGTGCCGCCGGCGACGGACCGCGACAGCCCGGTGATGTACGAGGTGCTGCTGACGGATCAGCAGCCCTAGCAGTTGCCGTCTCGGGCGATGGCCGTGCTGAGGTATGTCGTTGTCGCTTTGTCGACGCAGGCGTTGCCTTTGAGGAACGCTGCGTGCTGTACGTCGTCGACAGTCAGCAGTGCGGCGTTGAGGTCTTTCGCGAGCGCTACGCCCTGGCGGTAGGGCGTAGCCGGGTCGTGCGTGGTCGAGATGACGAGCGTCTTCGGCAGGCCGGGCGCGGACGGACTGTGCGGCCGTGAGGTCGGCGGTACGGGCCAGGTCGAGCAGGTGTCGAGTTCGCCCGCGTCGGGCGAGCTGCCGGTGAGGAACGGTGCGCCGGTGCGCATCTGGCGGTGCGCGGCGTCGATGGTCGCGCGGTCGGTGACGCGGTCGTAGTCGACGCAGCGGACGGCGTAGTAGGCGTCGAAAGCTTCGCTGTAGTGGCCGTTCTCGTCGCGTTGGTAGTAGTCGTCGGCCAGCTGAAGCAGCTTCGCGCCGCTACGCGTGGTCGCTAGTTCTTCAAGTGCTTGCTGCAAATTCGGCCACTTCGCGCGGGAGTAGAGCGCGGCTTCCGTCGCGGTGACGGTGTCGGCGAAGGACAGCGTGCGGCCGGGCAGCGCAGAAACCGGAGGGCGGGCGATTCGCTGGAAGGCTGCGGTCGCGTCGCCGGTTAGCGGGCACCCAGGCTGCTTCGAGCACCACTGCGCGAAGTGGGTGAAGGCGTCCTGAAACCCGGCGGCTTGGGCGATCAGTGTTTGCGGCAAGTTCTGTGCGGGGTCGATGGCACCGTCGAGGACCATGGCACGCACCTTGTCCGGATACGCCTCTGCGTACGCCGAACCGATCTGTGTGCCGTACGAGTAGCCGAGGTACGTGAGCTTCGCGTCGCCGAGGGCGGTACGAAGCGCGTCGAGGTCGCGTACGACTTCTCGCGTGCCTACGTGCGCGAGAAACTCCGCGCCGGTCTTCTCAAGACAGCCAGCGCTCCCGGCGTCTGACGTACGAGCGGCGTCCTGCTCGGCATCCGACCGGCAACGGATACGGGGCTCGCTCGCATGAACACCGCGAGGATCGAAGCCGACCAGGTCGAATTGCCAGGCAAGCGTCCCGGCAGGCTGCGCCAACGTGGCCGCCGCAGTCATCCCCGAACTGCCTGGCCCACCAGGGTTGAGCACGAGAGACCCGATCCGGTGTGCCGGATCGGTGGCCCGATGCCGCAGCAAACCGATCGACACTGTCCGGCCCTGCGGGTTCGCGTAGTCGAGCGGCACCGTCAGCCGGGCACAGTCGACCGACTCATCCGCGTACAGACCCTTCTCGAAAGCAGTCTGCGCGTACGGCACACACGGTCCCCAATCGAGCGCTGCCCGCTGGCTCGCGCAAGCCGTGGCGGCGAGCATCATCGCCACCACAACCGTCGCGAGCCAGCGCAACCTCAGTTGGCCTTACAGCGAGTGCCGTCCGGCGGCGTCGTGCCGTCGATCAGGTAATCCGCACCGGCCTTGTCGACGCACGCGTTGCCCTGAAGGAACACCGTGTGCTGCGTCCCCTCGAAGGTCAACAGCGAACCCTTCAGCGCCTTCGCGAGATTCACGCCCGCCTGGTACGGCGTCGCGGGGTCGTTCGTCGTCGAGATCGTCAGGGTCTTCGGCAGGCCTTCGACGTTCGGCTCGTGCGGCTTCGACGTGTTCGGCACTGGCCAGAACGCGCACGCGTCGCGAGCGGAGCTGGCTTGGCGGCCGTCGTCGAGGAACGGTGCCGCCTTTACGTATTTCTCCTGACTTTCGAGGATCTGCTTCGGATCGGTGACGCGAGGGTCGTCGACGCAGCGGATCGCGATGAAGGCGTCCTGCGTGGTGCCGTAGCTGCCGTCCGGATTGCGCTCGTTGTAGATGTCGGCGAGCTTCTCCAACGTCGTGCCGCGCTGCAGCTTCAGCTCGTTCAGCCCGGTGTTGAGGTACTCCCAGAGATTCTGCTGGTAGAGGGACTGTATGGCACCGGTGGTCGCGTCGTCGTACGACAGCTTGCGGCCGTCGCCCACCGGCACGGGGAAGTCGATCAGCCGGCGCGTGAGGTCTTGGAACTGCTTCGTCGCTTCAGCCGGGTTGTTGCCGAGCGCGCAGTCCTGACGCGCCGCGCACCACTTCGCGAACTCGTTGAACGCTCCGCCGAAGCCTTTGCCCTGCGCGACGAGTGAGTCTTCCGGGCTTTGCGTCGGGTCGACAGCACCGTCGAGAACGAGCGCGCGCACGTTCTTCGGGAAGGTCTCCGCGTACGTGGATCCGATGCGCGTGCCGTACGAGTAACCGAGGTACGTGAGCTTCTCGTCGCCTAGGACGCTTCGCAGCACGTCCATGTCCTTAACGACGTCGCGCGTACCGACGTGCGCGAGCATGTCGTCGCCGTACTTCGTCCGCTGTGTGCACTTCGCGGCGAAGTCCTTCTGTTCCGTCTCCTGCTTCGCGACACCAGCGGGAGAACCGTCGGTCTCGCTGTCATCGGCGCGGTCGGCGTCGCGCTCGGGTCCGGTCAGGCATTTGATCTGCGGTTCGCTGGCCCCGATCCCCCGCGGGTCGAAACCGACGAGATCGAACCGGTCGCCCAGATCGGACTTCGACACCTGGTCCATCAGGCCCGCCGCGGCGACCATGCCCGAAGCGCCCGGTCCGCCCGGGTTCACCACGAGCGAACCGATTTTCTGGCCCGGATCGCTCGCGCGGTGGCGCAGCACGCCGATGGTGATCGTCTGGCCGTCCGGTTTGTCATAGTTCAACGGAACCGTGAGCCGTCCGCACTCGATTCCCTGCGCCTTGAAGGCGGATCGCGCGTCGTCCGAGGTCGCGTAGGGTGCACACGCGGACCAGGACACGCTCTGCCCGTAGAACCGCGACAGTCCGGCGGGCACCGGGCCCACCGGCGCGTGCGATTCGACCGTCGGCGCGAGTGCGGCCTGGTCGGGCTTGGACGCGCACGCCGCGAGCGTGGTCGCGAGCAGGCCGGCAGCCGCTAACGCGACGAACGGATGGACTTTCGGGCTGGCGCTGGGATGACGTGGCACGGTTTGATCGTGCCATCCGGGCGCGGAACTCGAACGCACCGTCGGCGCGTTGGGCAGTGCGGGTGCGACCGGAGACACATCGACACGAGGAGACCAGGCGTGGCACTGATCAGCCGGGTGGGCAAGCGGCTCCGCCGGATCATCCAGCGGCCGGGCAGCGTCGAGCTGACCCGTTACGAGGCGCTGCTGCCCGCCGTCGAGAAGCTCGAACCGGAGCTGGAGAAGCTCGAGGACGCCGAGCTCACCGAGCGCGCGGGCAAGCTGCGGGACGCCATCGGCGGGGCCGCCTCGTTCACCGACGGCCAGCTGATCGAGATCTGCGCGCTCGGCCGCGAGGCCGCCCGGCGCAAGCTCGGCGAGCGGGCCTTCGACGTCCAGTTGCTCGGCACCATGGGCCTGCTCACCGGGCACGTCGTGCAGATGGAGACCGGTGAGGGCAAGACGCTCGCCGGCGCGCTGGCCGGAGCCGGGTACGCGCTGCGCGGGCGCCGGGTGCACGTGGTCACGGTCAACGACTACCTCGCCCGCCGCGACGCGGAGTGGATGGGCCCGGTGTACGACCTGCTCGGCGTCACCGTCGGCTGGGTCGAACCGGCGCACTCGAAGGAGGAGCGCAAGGAGGCCTACGGCAAGGAGGTCACCTACGGCGCGGTCGCCGAAATCGGCTTCGACGTGCTGCGCGACCGGCTCGTCACGAACGCCGACGACCTCGTGCAGAAGGCTCCCGAGGTGGCGATCGTCGACGAGGCCGACTCGGTGCTGGTCGACGAGGCGCGGGTGCCGCTGGTCATGGCCGGTTCGATCGACCACAACGACGCCGACGAGGAGGTCGCCAAGATCGTCCGGCGGCTGCGCCTCGGCCTGCACTACGAGACCGACTCCGAGGGCCGCAACGCGTGGCTGACCAGCGCCGGCGCGTCGGTCGTGGAGAAGTCGCTCGGCGGCGTCGACCTGTACGACGAATCCGGTTCGGACCGGCTCGCCGCGGTGAACGTCGCCCTGCACGCGCACGCGCTGCTCACCCGCGACGTCGACTACCTGGTCCGCGACGGCAAGGTGCAGCTGATCAACGCCGCCCGCGGCCGCGTCGCCGAACTGCAGCGCTGGCCGGACGGCCTCCAGGCCGCGGTCGAGGCGAAGGAGCAGGTCACCGCCACCGACCGGGGCGAGATTCTCGACTCGATCACCGTGCAGGCGCTGCTCGCGCGCTACCCCGAGGTCGCGGGCATGACCGGTACCGCCGTCGCGGTCGCCGAGCAGCTGCGCGAGTTCTACAAGCTCGAGGTCGCGGTGATCCCGCCGAACACCCCGAACGTCCGGGAGGACCAGCAGGACCGCGTCTTCGCCTCGCCGTCGCAGAAACTGCGCGCGATCGAGGAGGAGATCCGCACGGTGCACGAGACCGGGCGGCCGATCCTCGTCGGTACCCAGGACGTCGCCGAGTCCGAGGAGCTGGCGGAGAAGCTGGCGAAGGCCGAACTGCCGTGCGTCGTGCTGAACGCGCGCAACGACGCCGAAGAGGCCGCGATCATCGCCGAGGCGGGCAAGAAGGGCGCGGTCACCGTGTCCACGCAGATGGCCGGTCGCGGTACCGACATCCGGCTCGGCGGCAGCGACGGCACGACCCGCGAAGAGGTCGCCGAGCTGGGCGGCCTGCACGTGATCGGCACCGCGCGGTATCCGTCGAGCCGCCTCGACGGGCAGCTGCGCGGCCGGTCCGGACGGCAGGGCGACCCGGGCAGCGCGATCTTCTTCGCGAGCCTCAACGACGACCTCGTGCTGTCGAACGCGCCGGATCTGCCCGACGGCATCGACGCGGACACCGAGACCGGCGAGATCACCGACCCGGCCGCGCACCGGCAGCTCAACCACGCCCAGCGCGTGGCCGAGGGCGTCGACCTGGAGATCCACCGCAACACCTGGCGCTACACCCGGCTGATCGAGCGGCAGCGCGCCGAGCTGCTGGAGCACCGCGACAAGGTGCTGCACACCGGGCTCGCGGCCGAGGAACTGGAGAAGGCGCAGCCGGAGAAGTTCGCCGAGCTGAAGGAAAAGCTGGACGACTCCGACCGGCTCGAGCAGGTGTGCCGCGAGGTCCGGCTGTTCCACCTCGACCAGCTGTGGTCGGACCACCTGGCGTACCTCACCGACGTGCGCGAGAGCATCCACCTGCGCGCGCTGGCCCGCGAGACGCCGCTGGACGAGTTCCACCGCGCGGCGATCCCGGAGTTCCACAAGATCATCGCCGAATCCGCCTCGCGCGCGGCGAAGACGCTCGAGGAAGCCGAGATCACCGACGACGGCCTCGACCTCGAGGAGGTCGGCGTGCGGCGGGCGAACACGACGTGGACGTACCTGGTGCACGACAACCCGTTCGACTCGGACTTCGAGCAGACGGTCAAGAAGGTGCGCAGCATGATGCGGATGAAGAAGTCCTGATTCCTTCTTTCGAAGGGCCTCTCGCCGCGGGTGAGGGGCCCTTCGCCGTTCTCTGGCTCACCTCTGCGTAGTTTCTGTCGGTGCGGTGGGACAGAATGGCGGCATGCCGCAACTGCGCATCGCACTGGCCCAGGTCAACACCACCGTCGGCGACATCGACGGGAACACCGCGCTCACCGTCGAGTGGACCCGCAAGGCCGCCGAGGCGGGCGCGCACGTCGTCGTGTTCCCGGAGATGTCCCAGACCGGTTATCCGGTCGAGGACCTCACGCTCCGGCGCACGTTCGCCGACGCGTCCCGGCGCTCGGTGACCGAACTGGCGCGCCGGCTCGACGAGGCAGGCTGCGGCGACGTGCTCGCGTACGTCGGCTACCTCGACCACGACGAAATCGGCCCGCGCGACGCCGCGGCGGCGCTGTACCGCGGCGAGGTCGTCGCCCGGCAGTTCAAACACCACCTGCCGAACTACGGGGTGTTCGACGAGCACCGGTACTTCAAACCGGGCACCGAACTCGAGGTGCTGCGGCTGCACGGCGTCGACATCGGCATGGTGATCTGCGAGGACATCTGGCAGGACGGCGGCCCGATCTCCGCGCTGGGCAAGGCCGGAGTCGACCTGGTGGTCGCGCCGAACGCGTCGCCGTACGAGAGGTCGAAGGACGAACAGCGGCTGCCGCTGATCGCCCGGCGCGCGGCCGAGGCGGGCGCGCCGCTGGTGTACACTAACCAGGTCGGCGGTCAGGACGACCTGGTTTTCGACGGCGACTCGCTGGTGGTCGGCGCGGACGGGACTCTGCTCGCGCGGGCCCCGCAGTTCGTGGAGCACCTGCTGGTGCTGGACTTGGACCTGCCTGTCGCCAGTGCTGCCGCCACGGGCTCTTTCGACGGGCTGGAAGTGCACCGGCGGGTGTTGAATGACTCGCCGCTGGTTGAGTACTCGCCGCTGGTCGCTCCGACGATCAGCGAACCGCTGTCGGACGAGGCCGAGGTGTGGTCGGCGCTGGTCGTCGGGCTGCGCGATTACGTGCACAAGAACGGCTTCTCGTCGGTCACGTTCGGCTTCTCGGGCGGAATCGACTCGGCGGTCTGCGCGGCGTTGGCGGCGGACGCACTCGGCGGGGACAACGTGTACGGCGTTTCGATGCCGTCGAAGTACTCGTCGTCGCACTCGCGGGATGACGCTTCGGACTTGGCGGAGCGGATCGGCGCGCACTACCGGGTCGAGCCGATCGGCGACATGGTGGACGTGTATGTCAATCAGTTGCAGCTGACCGGGCTCGCGGAGGAGAACATCCAGGCGCGGGTGCGCGGGATGCTGCTGATGGCTCTGTCCAATTTGGACGGCCACCTGGTGCTGGCGACCGGCAACAAGACCGAGCTGGCCGTCGGCTACTCGACCATTTACGGCGATGCGGTCGGTGCGTTCGCGCCGATCAAGGACTTGTTCAAGACGCACGTGTGGCAGCTGGCCCGGTGGCGGAACGAGGAAGCGGCCAAGCGCGGGGAAACGCCGCCGATCCCGGAAAACTCGATCACGAAGCCGCCGTCGGCGGAGCTGCGGCCGGACCAGAAGGACTCGGATTCGCTGCCGGATTACGAGTTGCTGGACGACGTCCTGGACGATTACGTCGAGAACGACCGCGGCTACGCGGACCTGATCGAGGCGGGCTTCGACCCGGAGACGATCGACCGGGTCGTGCGCCTGGTCGACCGAGCCGAGTACAAGCGGCGGCAGTACCCGCCGGGCACGAAGATCACGTTCAAGGCGTTCGGCCGGGACCGACGGCTTCCGATGACGAACGGGTGGCGGGAACGGAAGTCCTGACCGGGGTTTGCGATCTGTCCGGGGTTTGCGGCCTGACCGGGGTTCGCGGCCTGGCCGGTTGTCGCGGTCGCCTTCGTCTTCATCGTCGCTGACCGGGTTCGCCGCGGCTCCAGGGTCGTGTCGTTTTCTCGCCAGTTTCTGTCGGTGCCGGGTCGTACGCTGGGCGGTATGACGGTTGGGTACACGGTGTTCGACACCCCGATCGGGGCGTGCGGCCTCGCCTGGCGGGACGGTGCGGTGATCGGAACCGCACTGCCCGGAAGCACGGCTGAGCGGACGCGCGCGCACCTCGCGACCCGCTTCCCGGACGCGGTGGAATCGCCGGTGCCGAAGGAACTTCGCGCGGTGGTGGAGGATGTCGTCGCGCTGCTGTCGGGAGAGGCTCGCGATTTGCGTGCGGCACCGTTGGATTACCGGGACGTGCCGGACTTCAACCGGCGCGCGTACGACGTCGCGCGGGCTATTCCGCCGGGGAAAGTCCTGACGTACGGGGATATCGCGCATCAGCTGGGTGCGCCGGGTTCCGCGCAGGCTGTCGGACAGGCGATGGGGAACAATCCGTTCCCGATCATCGTGCCGTGCCACCGGGTTTTGGGAGCAGGCAAGAACACCGGCGGCTTCTCGGCACCGGGCGGGGTTGCGACTAAGCGGCGGATGCTGGTGATCGAAGGGGCGTTTCCGGAGGAACCGACGCTGTTCTGACAGGCGGGTGCGGGAGCTGATCTGCTTTGGGGGACCGGCCGGGAGGCTCGCTGAAGGCTTGCCCGGCTGCCACCTGGAGCTTCGTGAGCACGCTGAAGCCTTGGCGCACTCGGTTCGAATCCAGCCGCACCCCCAGTGCCGCAGGTTCCCAACCGAGTGCACCCATGTGCCGCGCAAAGACCGCAGGCGGTTGAGGCTGCCCGGTCGACAGCTGGTTGGCCCCGCGGCCAACCAGCCGACGATCACGACGTCCGCAACTGGTCAGGCACGATCCAGCCCCTGGCTCAGTCATTTCAGCCAGCTGAAAGCCACTCCCCCGTGGCTCGTCCGTCGCCAGCCGCCGACCCGTTCCAGCTCAGGCCTCTCGCCAGCCAAGCCAGTGGGTTGACCGCCGCAGCCGACCGAAGCAGTCCGCCCGGAGGAATCGCTCGCCCCCAGTTGGCCGCCCGCCCCAACCGTTGAAGTCAGCGGCACCCGGCCCGACAGCCAACCAAGCCACCAGGTCTGGCTCAGCCGCTATTGGCACGGCGACCGGCCAACCCGACCTCCAGCGAGCCCAACGCTCCGAGCTCAACCATCACGGCCGACCGACCTTCAGCCAACCCGACTCGCCTAGCCCAACGGTCACAGCCGATCAACCTTCAGCCAACCCGACTCACTTAGCTCAACCGTCACGGCCGACCAACCTTCAGCCAACCCAACTCACTTAGCCCAACGGTCACAGCCGACCAACCTTCAGCCAACCCAACTCGCCTAGCTCAACCGTCACGGCTGGCCAGGCCCGCCAACCTCAGCCAGCCAGTCAAACGCTCCCGGCTCACCCGCCACGGCTAACCAGCAGCCCGCTTCAGCCAGCCAATCCCGCCTAGCTCAAGCGTCACTGCTGGCCCACCTTCGGCCAGTCCGACTCGGATTGGCTCGACCACCGCGGCTGACCGGGCGAATGATCAGCGAAACTCAGCTCATTCCGCCGGTTTCCACGGCTTCAGCCAGTCCGTCTCCGGCCAGCCCTCTGCCGCGGCTTGCAAGGGCATGGCTGTGGCGCCGTCCAAAGATTCGCGGACGATGTCGGCGTGGCCGGCGTGGCGGGCGGTTTCCTCGATCAGGTGCAGCAGCACCCAGCGGACGGACCAGGCCGACACGTCGTCCGGGAACCAGGGCACGTCCTTCGGGACCGGGACTTCCTGGTTCAGGTCCTCGACCCCGGCGATGACCTCTTCGGTGCGGGCGGCGACTTGGTCGTAAGCCGCGATGGCCGACTCCAGCGTCTCGTCCGGGCCGAGCCGGTAGTTTTCCTGGTAGGTCGCCATGCTTTCGGCGAAGGGTTTCGGCGGGATGCGCAGCACGTGGTCAATCCAGTCGCTTTCGGTGGACGACACGTGTTTCAGCAGCCCGCCGACGCTCAGGGCGCTCGCGCTGGGCACGGCGCGCGCCTGCTCGTCGGTCAGGCCGTACGCGGCGGTCTTCACCGCTTGCCGCTGCTGGGCCAGGAAACCGAGCAAACCGCCGCGTTCGTCAGGGGTTGGGGAGACTTTGCCAGCCATGGTGGCCTCACTTCCGGTGTCTGTTGCTCCGCAGCATCGCACCCGCCACCGACAATTTTCGGCCGCGGACCGGAACCGGGGTCTGCATGACGTACGCGCCGCCGATCACGACCTGCGCCGCGTGCACCACCAGCTGAATCCTGGTGAACACGCCCTCCAGGTGCCCGGCCAGCGTCGACGCCACCACCAGCGCCCACGCGACCAGCACGACTACCAGGCAACCCACCGCACAGGCTCGCCAACCGGACGGCCACCAGAAGATCAGGCTGAACGCGCCGACGGCGACAGCCGCGCTCAGCAGGTTCGGAGTCACCACCGTCTCCGGGACGCCCGCGCACACCATCAGCACGATCCCGAACACCGACACCGAAACGGACGTCAGCCGCCCGCTCCAATGGGCCGGCGCGAGCCGCATCAGGGCCGGTCCGGTGAGGAAAAAGGCCAGGCCGCCGATGCCCGTCGCGATGCGGAAGACCGGTTGCGCGTAGAACAAATCCCAGACCGGCTGATCGGTCGCCGACACCCCGGTCTGCATGAAGAACTCCAGCAGCCACGCGGAATATCCCGCCAAACCCAGTCCGAGCAGGACTATCAAAGCCACCCGCGCAGCACGCACTTGCCCACCCTAAGCGAATCTCTGCGACGAAGTGCCGGATGGTGTCACACCCGTGACTTACCGGAGGTTCCGGACACCATCCGCTACCACGAACTCACGCACCGAATCCTTGGGGGAGGCTACCGGATCATGGTTGGCGGGCTGCCAATACCTGCCTCGAACGTGAGAGACGTTCAGAACTTGGCCGGGGGTTGCGGGGGCTAGGGAGGGAGCAGGGAGGGGACACCGCGGGCGGCCCGGCGTGGTGGGAGGGCAGGGCGGCAAGGCCTGACGGCCGCAGGGTTCCGCGACGCCCGACGGGTGCGGGGGTCCGCGACGCCGGACGGCTGTGGGATATCGCGAGGCCGGATGGCCGTGGCGTTTCACGACACCGGACGGCTGCGAGGTTTTGAGGTGACTAGCCGCGGAAAGCACCGGGGCGGCTGGCCACGGAATGGACTGGGCGGCTGACCGCGGGCGATGGTCGGGACGGCCGGTGACCTGCGGGTGGAGTGCCTGGCCCACGGTCTTGCGCGGATGGCAGCGGCGTGTCTGCAGTTGCCGACATCTGCGAGCCATCGGAAGCGGCGGGTTCTTGTGGCTGCGGATTTCGGCGAGCGGTGGCGGGGTGCGGCGTCTGCAATTGCCGACACGGCCCACAGCCCACGAGAGCAGAGCCCACGACCCACGGCCCACGACCCACGACCCACGACCCACGAGAGCAGAGCACTACAACCGCCCTCTGTCTATCCGCGCGAGAGCGAGCCGGAGTCAAGCAGAGCTGCGCACAGACGTCAGCGTCGCCGAGCGGGGCAAGAAGCCGACAAGATCCGCAGCTGTAGGCGTCCACCACGGTGAGGCAAGGCCGCAAGCAACCGAACCAACCTCACCCCTGCGGACGGACGAACGGGAAAAGCACCGTCTGCCGAATGGACGTCCCGCTCAGCATCATCAGCAGCCGGTCCACTCCGAGCCCCAACCCGCCAGTCGGCGGCATTCCGTGTTCCAGTGCCAGCAGGAAGTCCTCGTCCAGCTCCATCGCCTCGACATCCCCGCTCGCCGCGCGCAAGGACTGCGCTTCCAACCGGCGACGCTGCTCTAGCGGGTCGGTCAGCTCCGTGTACGCAGTCCCGACTTCCGAGCCGAACGCGATCAGGTCCCAGCGTTCTGCCAGGAGCGGGTCCGTCCGGTGCTGGCGGGTCAGCGGGGAGACCTCGGTCGGGTAGTCCGTGTAGAAGGTCGGCAGGACCGTCGAGCCCTCCACGAGGTGCTCGTGCGCCTTGAGGACCAGGTCGCCCGCGCTGGCTTCCTCAGGAGCCGGGACTCCGGCGGCGGCGCACAGTTTTCGCAAAGTGGCGATGGGGGTGCGGGAGTCGATTTCCTCGCCGAGGGCGTCCGACACGGCCTTGTGCACGGGGATCACTGGCCAGTCGCCGGAAATGTCGTGTTCGACGACGCGGCCGTTGGCGTCGGGGCGTCGCACGATCTGTGCGCCGTACGCGGCTTCGGCGGCGTACTGGATCAGGTCGCGCATCAGGTGGCGCATAGCGTTGTAGTCCGCGTACGCCTGGTACGCCTCCAGCATCGTGAATTCCGGGTTGTGGGTCGCGTCGACGCCCTCGTTCCGGAAGTTCCGGTTCAGCTCGAAAACCCGCTCGACGCCGGCCACGCACAGGCGCTTCAGGTACAGCTCCGGGGCGATCCGCAGGTACATCCGCATGTCGTACGCGTTGATGTGCGTGACGAACGGTCGCGCGTTGGCACCACCGTGGATGGTCTGCAGCATCGGGGTTTCGACCTCGAGGAAGTCGCCCTGGTGCAGGCGTTCGCGGACCGCGCGGACGACCGTCGAGCGCAGGCGGAGCATGTTCGCGGAGTCCGGGTTGACCGCCAGGTCCAGGTAACGCTGGCGTACTCGCGTCTCCGGGTCGGTGAGGCCCTTTCGCTTGTCCGGCAACGGATGCAGGCACTTCGCGGTGACGGTCCACTCGTCCACGAGCACGGACAGCTCGCCTCGGCGGGACGTGATGACCTCGCCGCTCACGCCGACATGGTCGCCCAGGTCCACGCCGGTTCGCCAGCCGGTGAGGTCGAGGACCTTCGCGTCGAGCATCAGCTGCAGTTCGCCGGAGAAGTCCTTGATTCGCGCGAAACACAGGCCGCCGAGGGTGCGCAGGGCCAGGACACGCCCGGCTACCCGGACGCGTTTTCCGGTGTGGGAATCGGGCTCCAGTCCGGAAAACGTGTGCACGATGTCGCCGAGGTGGTCTTCGCGGGAGAAACCGACGGGGTACGGGTCCACCCCGAGCTCCCGCAGTTTGTCCACTTTGGCCACTCGCACGCGCACCTGTTCCGGACGCCGCTTGGGCCGCGGCACGACCTGCGCCGCCTCCTCGTCGATGCGCCGGACCTGCGCGACGAAATCCTCCCCCACGTTCTCCAGCCGCAGCGAACGCGCGCGGCCGGTGGGCACGAAGCCCTCCAGCGCGCCCGCGACGATGCCGACTCGCGGGAGCCGCCTAGCCGAGGAGTAGCAGAGGAACCGCGGTTCCCACTCCGGGCCGTACTTGGCGTTCGACCGGTACAGCGATTCCAGCTGGAAGAAACGCGACGCGAGGCCGAGCACCGCACGCCAAGCGCGCAGCACCGGTCCGGCGCCGATGCGCTCGCCTTCGGAGAACACCGCGCGGAACATCGCGAAGTTCAGCGAAATCCGCTGCGCGCCGACGTGCTGCGCGGCCGCGACGACCTCGGCGACCATGAACTCGTTGAGCCCGTTTTCGGCGTCCCGGTCACGGCGCATCAAGTCGAGCGAGAGGCCCCGACGGCCCCACGGCACGAACGACAACAGGCCGCGCAGTTCGCCGCGCGCGTCGTACGCCTCGACCATCACGCTGCGTCCGTCGCTCGGGTCGCCGAGACGGCCGAGCGCCATCGAGAAGCCGCGCTCGGTCTCGTCGACGCGCCACTGCTGTGCGCGGGCGAGCAGCTGCACCATCTCGTCTTCGGGGATTTCGCTGTGTCGCCGGACCTGCACGGTGTACCCGGCGCGCTGGATCCGCTTCACCGCCTGTCGCACGGATTTCCGCTCAGGACCGGTAAGTGAGAACTCTCGGACGTCGAGGACCGCTTCGTCGCCGATCTGCAGCGCGCGCAGCCCCGCGGCGGCGTACACCTTCGCGCCCTTCTCGCTCGCGCCGAGCACGCCTGGCGTCCAGCCGTACGTACGCGCTTCGTGGAGCCACGCCTGCACAGCGTCCGGCCACGCGTCGGGGTCGCCGATCGGGTCTGCGCTCGCCACCGTGGTGCCCGCGAGCACGCGGTACGTCACTGCGGCGCGGCCGTTGGGCGCGAACATGACGCTCTTGTCGCGGCGCGTGGCGAAGTAGCCGAGCGAGTCGTCCTCGCCGTACTCGCCCAGCAGACGGCGCAGCTGCAGTTCTTCGTGGTCTGTCCGAATGCGACGGCTGCGTACGCCGCGGAAGAGCGTGTACAGCGCGGCAGTGGACACGAAGGTCGCGCCGAGGTCGAGGACGACGTCAATCCACGCCGGGCCTTCGCCGACGCCGATGCGGCGCAGCTGCAGGTTTTCGCCGGTGGCGTGGTTGACCACCCAGGCGAAGCGCTCCCACGCGTCGCCAAGGCTGCCCGGGAATACCTCGGTGAGTGCCCAGCCGCACACGATCACCGCGAGGAACCCGACGAACAGCACGGAAAGGCCGTTCCACCAGGCGCCGGGGGCGAGCCGCGCGGGGAACGCGGGGCGCAACGACAGCAGGAACACGATCAGCAGGATCGAGATGACGTCGGCCACCGCGAGCGCGCCCACCTGCGTCGGGATGTGCCGCATCTGACGGGCGGTGAGAGTCAGCAGGTCGGGAGCCCACAGCAGCAGCGCCTGCAGGACCAGCGTGGTGACCAGGCCGGCGACCTGGAACAGCACGAGCACGTACAGCGCGGCCTTCTTGCGCCTGCGCAGCGCCGCGCCGAGCACGACGAGCAGCAGCACGATCACCAGGCTCGAACTGGTCGGCACGCTCACCGCGCCGAACGCCATGTCGATGCCGTTCAGCAGGTGCCCGTGCCGTCCGCCGGCGAGCAGCAGCACGATCGAAAAGATCGCCGCGAGCTGCACGACAGTGGCCACGAGACCGCCGGCGCGGGCCTTCCAGCCGAGGCTGCGCGGGCGGGCGCTCACTGGGGTTCCCATTGGTCCCTTTCTTGCGGCGCGTCCGCCCCGTCGAGGGAGGCGCCGGACTTTCTCACCACCGGACGCATATCGGTCCGGTGCCTATCAAGACGTCACAGGAGGCAAAACGGTTGTCGCTACCCGGCCGTGTGAAGCTGGTCGCACGACCTTGGGGCCCTTCCGCGCGCGTGTCAGGCTGTGTCCGGTACTGACTCCACGACCCGGGGACCTCCGCGAGGCCTCGAGGGAAGGACGGTCGACGACGATGTCTGCCCAGTCTGCCCAACCCGACGGCGCCGCCGGCGAGGTGGCCGCCCCTTACGGAACCGGCCCGGCGAGCACCGCCGGCCAGGCCAAGCCGCGAAAAGTCCGGATCCACCATCTGCGCGAGCTGAAGGACCGCGGCGAACCGTGGCCGATGCTCACCGCGTACGACATGTATACCGCCGAGCTTTTCGACGAGGCAGGCATCCCCGTGCTGCTGGTCGGCGACTCCGCGGCCAACAACGTGTTCGGTTACGACACGTCGCTGCCGGTCACGGTCGACGAACTGCTCCCGCTGGTCCGCTCGGTCACCCGGGCGGCCAAACGCGCGCTCGTGGTGGCCGATCTGCCGTTCGGCTCCTACCAGCTGTCCCCGGAGCAGGCGCTGGCCACGTCCGTCCGGTTCATGAAGGAGGGCCGCGCGCACGCGGTCAAGCTCGAAGGCGGGCACCGGTTCGCGGCGCACGTCGAGGCGCTCACCTCGGCCGGGATCCCGGTCATGGGCCACATCGGCTTCACCCCGCAGAGCGAGCACAACCTCGGCGGCTACCGGGTGCAGGGGCGCGGCGAAGCGGCGGAGAAGCTGCTCGCCGACGCGCTGGCCCTGCAGGAAGCCGGCGCGTTCGCGGTCGTGATGGAGATGGTGCCCGCCGAGGCGGCCAAGCGCGTCACGCACGAGCTGAAGATCCCGACGGTCGGCATCGGAGCCGGCCCGGACTGCGACGCCCAGGTGCTGGTCTGGCAGGACATGGCCGGGCTGCGCCGCGGCAAGGCGCCGCGGTTCGTGAAGCGGTACGCCGATGTCGCCGGGGTGCTGCAGAGCGCCGCGACGGCGTTCGCCGAGGACGTCCGGCGCGGCGAGTTCCCCGCGCCCGAGCACGCGTTCCACTGAGCTGCCTCGTGAGTGCCGGTGCGAACCGGCACTCACGAGCGGCGGAACCGTTCGGCGAGTTCCGGATCGCTCTCCCACCACAATCCCTTCGCCGGTGCTTCGCCTGCCGCTGCCTCCTCATCCAGTTTCCGGTCGAGCCGTTTCGCCCGTTTTTCGTCGTCGCGGGCCCACCTGATGAAGAGCGCGCCGACGAACGGCAGCCCGGCGACGTCTCCGCCGATCCACAGCACGCCCGCGCCGATGATCTGGTCCGTGCGCCGGTCCGGTCCCCAGTCGCGGTGCACCGCGTCGTAGTGCGCGGGCGCGAGCAGCGGGCCGAGCCACAGCACGAGGCCGAGCGCGCCGTCGAAGATCACTTCGGTGAACGAGATCCACACCGACACCAGGTGCGAGCCGTTGCGCGGCGTCGGGTCGAGCTGCACGCGGCTGTAGAAGTACAGGAAGCCAGCCAGCACGAGCACCACGCGCACGAGGCCGCCGACGACCGCTGAGTCGAGCGAAAGCTCGTACAGCGGCGTGAGGTAGATAAGCAGGAACGGCGCGATCAACACCACGGTGACGCACAGCGGGAAGGTGATGAACTGCGCGAAGCGGCCACGGCCATGCGTACGCAGCCATGTGGCGACCCTGGGCGGGGCGGTGCGCATCAACAGCGTCACCGGCGCGCCGAGCGCGAGCAGCAGCGGCGTGACCATCAGCAGCACGGTGTTCTGCGTCGCGCGCACCCAGAACAGCGTCGTGTCGTACACGCCCAGGAACGAGCACGTGACGAGGATGAGCGTGGCCAGCCCGGAGAGGAACGCTGTGGTCCGGCCCGCTGACCACTCCTGACGGCGTGCCGCCACGACGTAGCCGACGCCGAGCGCGAGCGCGACGACCACGGCCGGGACATCCAAGGTCCAGGCCGTGAACAACGTCGATCCGCTCAGCGGCGGCAGGTCAGGCACGATTTCGATGCGTTCAGTGTGCACCCGGCGAAATCGCGCCCTACGCCGCCCCTGACACCGCGAAGAAGATCAGACTGCCGATTCCGGCGACCGCGCAGTAGATGGCGAAGGGGGTCAAGGTGCGCGTTTCAAAGTATTTCGTCAGAAAACGGACAGAAATGTAGGAGGCGATGAACGCCACCACGCTGCCGACCAGCGCCGGGCCGAGCGACGGCTTGCTCTCCGGCGTGAACAGCGACGGCATCTTCAACGCACCCGCGGCGAGGATCACCGGCGTCGCGAGCAGCCAGGCGAAACGGGCGGCGTCCTCGTGGTCGAGACCGCGGCGCAGACCGGCCACCATGGTGATGCCAGAGCGGCTGATCCCGGGCAGCAGAGCCAAAATCTGCGCCGAACCGATGAGCACGGCTTCCTTCACGCTCAGCTTGGACAGCCGGACGTCGGTCGCCTCGTCGATGGTCACCGCGCGCATCACCATCGTCTCCTCGGCGCTGAAATCGATGGTCTCCTCCTCCCGCGCGACCGCCGTCTTGGGCTTGCGGGAGAACTTCTCCGCGGCGAAGAGCACCCCGCCGTTGAGCGCGAGGAAGATCGCCGACGGGACCGGCTTGCCGAGCACGTCGCGCAGCAGGCTTTCCAGCAGCAGCCCGGCGATCCCGACCGGGATCGTGGCGAGGATGAGCAGCCACGCGAGCCGCTGGTCGGCCGTGCGGACCTCGCGGCGGCGGATCGACGTCCACAAGCCGGTGACGATGCGCACCCAGTCGCGCCGGAAGAAGAGGATCAGCGCGATCGCGGTGGCGACGTGCATCGCCACCAGCACCGCGAGATACGGCGAGTCCTTCCCGATGCTCAGGTCGCGGCCCCAGCTTCCGCCGACGAGCGCCGGCAACAGGACGCTGTGTCCGAGACTGGACACCGGAAACAATTCCGACACGCCTTGCAAAGCGCCGACGACAATGGACTCGAGGTAGCTGACCGCGGACATTCACGGGCCTTTCTCGCCGCAGTTCGGGCATTCCGCGGAAAAGCTACCGAGGACCGGGTTAACTCCGAGCAAGCCGGGCGGGAACAGTCGCAGGCGACACTTTCCGGCCACCCTTTGTTCATTCTGTTCACATCCATGAACATCAATCATGTACTTGACCAGTGTTCTCTCGATGTCTTAGCGTGAGCGCACGCCGCATCCGAAGTCATCGAGCCTCGACGAGGAGGGTTGGAATGCGTGTCCGCAATCGGGTTCTGGCAGCCACTGCCGGAGCCGCAGCACTGCTCGCACTCGCCACACCCGCGGCGTCCGCCGGGACAGTCCCGGTCAAGACTTCCGCCGAGCTGAAGACGGCGCTGGCCTCGGCCAAGCCGGGCACCACGATCCAGCTGGCCGCGAACACCACCTACACCGGCAACTTCAAGGCCGCCGCCAACGGCACCGACTCCGGCCGGATCACCCTCACCGGCCCGCGCAGCGCGGTCGTGCAGGCGTCCGGCGGCCGCACCATCGAACTGACCGGCAGCTACTGGACGCTGTCCGGGTTCACCGTCACCGGCGGCCAGAAGGGCGTGATGGCGCTGGGCGTCAACCACACGCTGGTGGACGGGCTGAAGGTGACCGGCATCGGCAACGAGGGCATCCACTTCCAGCACGACAGCAGCGACAACGTCGTGCAGAACTCCGAAATCTCCGACACCGGCAAGGAAAACGGCGGTTTCGGCGAAGGCATCTACTTCGGTTCGGCCACCAGCAACTGGCCGGGCGGGCAGCCTGATCACAGCGACCGCAACAAGGCGATCGGCAACAAGATCGGGCCGAACGTGCGCGCGGAGTCCATCGACGTCAAGGAAGGCACCACCGGCGGTGAACTGCGCGGCAACACCTTCGACGGCACCGGGCAGAGCGGCGAGAACTACGCCGACAGCTGGGTCGACGTGAAGGGCAACGGATACCTGGTCACCGGCAACAAGGGCAGCAAGGTTTTCGTGCACGACGCGACCTACGGGTCGTTCGAGGTCCACGTGCAGGTCGACGGCTGGGGCCAGAACAACACCTTCTCGGACAACACCGCGGACGTGCAGGCGCCCTCGGCCTACGGTTTCTACGTGGTCAAGGCGGCCACCGGGAACAAGGTCTGCGCCAGCAACAAGGTAACGAACGCCGGGAAGGGCTTCGCGAACGTAGCCGCGACACCAGGCTGCTGACCGCGATCACAGACGGGGGCCCGCTCAGCCCGGCGGCGGGGGCGGGCCCCCACCCTCCTTTCGGGGAGCCGGAAGCCTTCGGGAAGAGTGTCCGGTATGGACGAGCTTTACCCGCCGATCCCGGTGCGAGCAGACGGAATGCTGGACGTCGGCGACGGGCACCGGATCTACTGCCAGGAAGCCGGGAACCCGCAGGGGAAACCGGTGGTGGTGCTGCACGGCGGGCCGGGAAGCGGCACCGCGCCGATGACCCGGCGGCACTTCGACCCCGAGGCGTACCGGATCATCCTGTTCGACCAGCGCGGCGCGGGTCGCAGCACACCTAACGCGGGCGACGATCTGTCGGCGAACACGTTGTGGCACTTGGTGTCCGACATGGAGCTGCTGCGCGAACGGCTGAACGTCGAGCGGTGGCAGTTGTTCGGCGGGTCGTGGGGTTCGACGCTTGCGCTGGCGTATGCCGAAACCCATCCGTCGCGGGTGTCCGAGATGGTGTTGCGCGGGATTTTCACGGTGCGCCAACGGGAACTGGACTGGCTTTATCGTGGTGGCGCGGCGAATCTCTTCCCGGCGGAGTGGGACGCCTTCCTGGAGCCGCTGGATGGTCCTCAGCGGGAAGACCCGCTCGCTGGGTATGCCGAGCTGCTGCACTCCCCCGACCCTGCGGTACGCGAACGGGCCGCGATCGCTTGGAGCGTCTGGGAAGGCGCGACAGTGGCACTGCTGCCGCAACAGTCCTTTGTAAACCAATACTCGAATCCGCAGTTCGCGCTGACGTTCGCTCGGCTTGCGGTGCACTACTTCCAGCACGGCGCGTGGCTGGAAGAAGGCCAGCTGATCCGGGATGCTGACCGGCTCGCCGGGATCCCCGGAGTGCTGGTGCAAGGGCGTTACGACGCGGTGTGCCCGCCGATCACGGCGTACCAGCTGCACCGCGCCTGGCCCGGTTCGACCTTGAAGCTCACCGAATCCGCGGGACACGCCGTTACCGATCCCGGCATCCTCGCCGCCCTCCGCGAGGCTACGGACGGGTTCCGGTAGCCCGGCGGATCAGGTCGGCGACTTCCTCCGCCGCTTCGAAATGCACGTCGTGACCGGTGTCGGTCTCGTGCAGGGAAAGCAGCGGAGTATCGGCGGCAGCGGCGGCCAGCTGGTCGCCGAATTCCTTGCGGTACCGGGCGAACGCGACGCCGACCTCCTCGGGAAGCAGCATCCCGGCTTCCGGCCGCAGCGAGGAGACGACCAGCAGCGGGCACCGCGTGGCCCGGTAAGTCGCGATCAGGTCGAGTTCGTCGAACGCCGCGATCAGCGCGCCGAGATCGGGATCCTCCGACAGCCGGACCTGCTCGTCGACGAAGCCGCGCAGTACCGGGCCGGTGGGATTCGTGTGCCCGTCGAGGTTGACCGCGAGCGGGCACTCGGGATGTTCCGCGGCCCACAGCGCCGCCAGCATGCCGCCGAGCGAATGTCCGACGACGGCGGGTCGGTCGAGGTCGAAATGCCGGATGACGTCGGCGAGATCGGCTAACGCCTGCTGCCAGTTCCACGGCCCCGGCCGGAAGGTGTAGGCGACGACCCGGAATTCGGGCAGGAGCGGGACCAGGTGATCCCAGTCGTGCCTCGTGCGGCCACCGCCGCCGTGCAGCAAGACGACCGGGACGCCAGTGCCGCCATGATCACGCATGTCCACTGACCGCACTGTGCCCGCTGTCCTCGGGCGCGGCAACCGGTTTAAAGCCGTGAAGGGCTCCTTGAAGGAATCTGATTCCCTCAAGGAGCCCTTCACGGACCTTCGGAGCTAGATGCGGCCGCCGCTGGAGCTGTCGCCGCCGGAAAGTCGCTGTGCCAGGTAGACCGGCACCGTCGACACGATGATCAGCACCGCCGCCACCACGTTGACCACCGGGGCCTGGTTCGGGCGGAACAGGTTGTTGTAGATCCAGATCGGCAGCGTTTCCATGCCGGTGCCGAGCGTGAACGTCGTCACGATGATCTCGTCGAACGACAGCGCGAACGCCAGCAATCCGCCTGCCAGCAAAGCGGATCGCAGCATCGGGAACGTCACCAGGCGGAACGTCGTCATGCCGTCCGCGCCGAGGTCCATCGACGCTTCTTCCAGGTTCCCGCCCATCCGGCGCAACCGGGCGACCACGTTGTTGAACACCACCACGATGCAGAACGTGGCGTGCGCGACGATCGCCGTCATCAGCCCGAGGTCAAGGCCGAAGATCGTCCGGAACGCGTTGTTCAAGGCGATACCGGTGACGATGCCGGGCAGCGCGATCGGCAGGATCACCAGCAGCGACAACGAGTTGCGCCCGAAGAACCGGTACTTCTGCAACGCGAACGCGGCCATCGTGCCGAGCACCAACGCGATCGCGGTCGCGGAAAGCCCGGCGATGACGCTGGTCCACAAGGCGTGCAGGGCGCCCTCGTTGGTGATCGCCCGGCCCCACCATTCGAGCGTGAAGCTCTTGGGCGGCCAGCCGAACGTGGTGTCGGCGTTGACCGAGTTCAGCAGGACCACCAGCAGCGGGAAATAGATCACCGCGAATCCGGCGCCGAGTGCGGTCCACAGCAGCACCCGGGCGGGTTTCGACATCCGCACGGCGGTCTCCTAGAGGTTGTCCAGCGCACCGGTGCGACGCACCGCGGCCAGGTAGACGAGCATGATCACGACCGGAACCGTCGCGACGGTCGCGGCGAACGGCAGGTTGTTGGCCGCGCCGATGTTGTCGTACACGACGTTTCCGAGCATCTGCGAGGTACCGCCGACGATCTTCACCGCGATGTAGTCGCCGAGCGACAGCGAGAAGGTGAAGATCGAACCCGCGACGATCGCCGGGAACGTCAGCGGCAGGATCACCGAACGGAACGTGCGGAAGGATTTCGCGCCGAGGTCGCCGGAAGCGTCCACCAGGGACGTCGGAAGCTTCTCGAGGCCCGCGTAGATCGGCAGGATCATGTACGGCAGCCAGAGGTAGGACAGCGTGATCACGGTCGCGGTGACGCCGTATCCCGGGCCGGACATGCCGAGCGGGTTCAGCAGCCAGTTCAGCACCCCGTTGCCGGACAACAGGGTCCGCCACGCGTACGCCTTCACCAGGTAGCTCGCCCACAGCGGCGTCATCACCATGATCACCAGCAGCCGCTGCGCCCGCGGCGACGCGAGTTTGGCCATGGCGAACGCCATCGGGAACGCGATCACCGCGTCGATCACGGTCACCAGCAGCGCGATGCCGACGGTGCGGAACGTGATCGTGCGATAAACGGAATCGCTGAACAGCGTGACGAAGTTGTCGAAGGACCAGTCGGTGACCACCTTGCCGGTGAAGACGTCGGTGGACCAGAAGGCCGTGATGAAGAGGGCGGCGAGCGCGCCGAGGTAGGCCAGGCCGAGCCAGAGCATCGGCGCGGTGAGGAGAAGTCCGAGGCGCAGCTGGGGTTTGCGGTGGAAGAAAGCCGAGATGCGGTGACTCGGCGGGCTCACGGCGGTCATGTCTTAGCGCTTTCGGGTGCGGAAGGGAGAAAAAGCCGGGGGCTGCGGGAACATTGGGGAGGGCCCGCAACCCCCGGCGGACTCACGGATGCCGGCGCGGTGGGAACCGGCATCCGCGAGAGTCGGTCAACCCTTGATCTCGGTCCAGGCCCGGGTCCAGTCGCCGTAGTCCTTGCACTTGACGTCCGTGCGGCCGTCGAGGCACTGCGGGATCGGCGTGGTCCAGTACTGGATCTTGGCGGCGTACGCGGCGTCGTTGGCGTGGTAGGTGTCGCACAGCGACTTGTCCTTGAACTCCGCACAGGCCTTGGAGTTCGCCGGGGCCTCACCGAAGTACTCGGCGACCTGGGCGTTCACCTTGGGGCTCGTGATGTAGTCCATCCACTTGTACGCACACGTCTTGTGCTGCGACTTCGCGGACACCATCCAGGTGTCCGACCAGCCGGTCGCACCTTCGCTCGGCACCGTGGCCGCGATCGGCGCGCCCTCGCTCTTCGCGAGGTTCACCGTCACCTGCCAGGCCGTGCCGATCACGCCGTCGCCGCTCTTGAGCGACTGCGTTTCCTTGAGGTAGTCCGACCAGTACTCCTCGACCAGCGGGCGCTGCTTCTTCAGCAGGTCCGTGGCCGCCTTGAACTGCTTGTCGTCCAAGGCGTACGGGTTCTTGATGCCCAGGTCAGGCTGGTGCGCCATCAGGTACAGCGCGGCGTCGGCGATGTAGATCGGGGAGTCGTAGGCAATGATCTTGCCCTTGTACTGCGACTTCTCGTCGAACATCGGCGACCACGACTTCGGCTCCGGCTGCACCTTGTCGGTGCGGTAGGCCAGCACGTTCGCGCCCCAGCCGTGCGGGATGCCGTAGGCGACGTTGTTGACGCTGTTCCACGACTTGTTCTTGAGGAACGGGTAAATGTCGTTGTAGTTCGGCACGAGCGCGGTGTTGACCGGCTCGACGTCACCCGAGGCGACCAGCCGCAGCGAGGCGTCGCCGGACGCCGAAACCACGTCGTACTGCCCGGTCTTCATCAGCGTCACGGCCTCGTCCGAGGTGCCGAACGGCTTGACGTTGACCTTGCACCCGGTCTGCTGTTCGAACGGCGTGACCCAGTTGACCTTCGCGTCGTTCGAGCCGTTTTCCGCGTAGCCGGGCCACGCGAGCACGTTCAGCTGGCCTTCCGGCTGGCCGAGCTGCGTCAGCGCGTTCAGCTTCGGCGGCGTGAAGCCCTGTGCGCCTGGCGCCGACCCCGCTTTGGAGTCGGAGCCCGAGGTGCCGCAGGCAGCGAGCAGGAGGCTCACGCCGCACAGCCCTGCGAGCAGCGTCTTCCTGTTCTTCATAGCGAGAGAAACCTTCCCGTGAGGAACTAGCCGGCTTCGGGGACCCGGAAACTGTGTTCGCGGCGCCAGCGCAGGCGGACGCGACCGTCGGCGAACTCGGTCGGCTCGCTGGTGTTCTGGCGGACAACGGACAATTGGCCCCCGGCATCGAGCGCGACAGCGTAGCGCACCGTCGAACCGGCATAAACGACATCCGTGACCGAACCGGTCGCAGAAGTCTCTCCGGGACCGGCCGGAGACGCAAGGTCTCCGTCGATGCGGATCTTCTCCGGCCGGATGCTGTAGACGCCCGGCCTGCCGATCACCGCCTCGGCGCCGCGGCCGCTGAGCAGGTTCGAGGTGCCGACAAACCCTGCTACGAAAGCACTTGCCGGGCGTTCGTACACCTCGACCGGAGTACCGACCTGTTCGATGCGGCCCGCGTTGAACACGGCGATCCGGTCGCTCATGGTGAGCGCCTCGTCCTGATCGTGGGTGACGAAGACGAAGGTGATGCCGACCTCGCGCTGGATCTGCTTGAGCTCGACCTGCATGGCTTGGCGCAGCTTCAGGTCAAGCGCGCCAAGGGGTTCGTCCAAAAGCAACACTTTCGGGTGATTTACGAGAGCGCGGGCGAGCGCGACGCGCTGTCGCTGTCCACCGGACATCTGCGCCGGCTTGCGGTCGCCGAAGTCCTCCAGCCGCACCGTGCGCAGCGCTTCCTTCGCCCGGTCCCGGCGCTCGGCTTTCGCGACCCGCTTGACTTTCAGGCCGTACTCCACGTTCTGCTGCACCGTCATGTGCGGGAAGAGCGCGTAGTCCTGGAAAACCGTGTTGACGTCGCGGTCGAACGGAGCCAATTGGCTCACGTCCTTGCCTTCGAGCTCGATCGTGCCCGCGGTCGGCAATTCGAACCCGGCGATCATCCGCAGCACGGTGGTCTTGCCGGAACCGGACGGGCCGAGCATCGAGAAGAACTCGCCGGGCGGGATGTCGAGATCGACCCCGTCCACGGCGCGCACCTTGTCGAAGTGCTTTTCCAGTCCGGTGAGCCGGATCGCCGGCTGCGCGGACTGCGGACGCCTTCCCGGCGGCCGGGTCTCGGCGGGGGCTTGATGGGGCATGACGGGCCTTCCCATGGATCTGGTCACGACGGCTACAGCGCACTCATCACGTGCTTGACGCGGGTGTAGTCCTCGAGGCCGTACAGCGAGAGGTCCTTGCCGTAGCCGGACCGCTTGAACCCGCCGTGCGGCATCTCGGCCACGAGCGGAATGTGCGTGTTGATCCACACGCACCCGAAGTCGAGTTTCGCCGAGAACTTCATGGCGCGCTGGTGATCCTTGGTCCACACCGAGGAAGCGAGGCCGTAAGGAACACCGTTGGCGTGCTTGAGCGCTTCGTCGTCCTCAGTGAACCGCTGCACCGTGATGACCGGGCCGAAGACCTCGTTCTGGATGATCTCGTCGTCCTGCTGGACGCCGGAAACCACGGTGGCCTCGTAGAAATAGCCCTCGTCGCCGGAGCGCCGTCCTCCACAGTGGACAGTCGCGTGCGCGGGGAGCCGGTCGATGAAGCCGGAGACCTTTTCCAGCTGTGCCTCGTTGTTGAGCGGACCGAAGGCGACGTCGTCGTCCGTGCCGGTCTTGTTCGCCTCGGCCTGGCGAGTGAGCGCGTTGACGAACGTGTCGTGCACGTCGTCGTGCACCAGCACGCGAGTGGCGGCCGTGCAGTCCTGGCCCGCGTTGAAATATCCAGCCGCGGCAATGGCTTCGGCGGCTGCTTCGAGATCCGCGTCCGGGAACACGATCACCGGGGCCTTGCCGCCCAGTTCGAGATGCACGCGCTTGACGTCGTGCGCCGCCGAACCGGCGACCTCGATGCCTGCTCGCACCGAGCCGGTGATCGACACCATCGCCGGAATGTCGTGCTCTACCAACGCCCGTCCGGTGTCACGGTCGCCGCAGATCACGTTGAACACGCCCGCGGGCAGGTGCTCGCCGCAGATCTCGGCGAGCAGCAGCGTGGAGGCAGGCGTGGTGTCGGACGGCTTGAGCACGATGGTGTTGCCCGCGGCGAGCGCGGGCGCGATCTTCCAGATCGCCATCATCAGCGGGTAGTTCCAAGGCGTCACCTGCGCGCAGACGCCGACCGGCTCGCGGCGGATGAACGACGTGTGGCCTTCCATGTACTCGCCGGCCGAACGGCCTTCGAGCACGCGCGCGGCGCCGGCGAAGAAGCGCACCTGGTCGATGACCGCGGGCAGCTCCTCCTCCATGGTCAGCGCGAACGGCTTGCCGGTGTCCTGCGCTTCGACGCGGATGATCTCCTCGCCGCGCGACTCGAGCGCGTCGGCGATCTTCAGCAGTGCGAGCTGCCGCTGCGCCGGGGTGGTCTCGCGCCAGCTTTCGAACGCTTCCGCGGCGACCTTCAGCGCGCGGTCCACGTCCTCGGCGCCGGCCACCGGCGCGGTGCAGTACGCACGCCCGGTAACCGGGTCGACGATTTCCGCGACCTTTCCGGACAGCGAGTCGACGTAGGTCCCGCCGATGTAGTGCTTCAACTCCTGCACGCGTGCGCCTCCTGACTCTCCGTGGCAGAATGAAACATATAACTCCATATTTCAAATGACAAGGCCCTGGGGCAGGATTGGCACCAACGGATGCCGAGACGGGTGGACCAACGATGCGCAAGGAGATGTCGAACAGCGCACGACTGGCGATGTTCGCCCCGCTGGAACAGGTGGGGCGCGCGGAAGCGGTCGCGGCGCGGCTCTTCGACGCCATCACGCTCGGTCTCCTCGACGACGCCGAGCAGTTGCCGAGCGAGGCCGAACTCGCCGCGCAGTTCCGCGTCTCCACGGTCACTGTGCGCGAGGCGCTCGCGGTGCTGCGGCAGCAGGGTCTCGTCGAAACGCGGCGCGGGCGCGGCGGCGGCAGCTTCGTGCGCACCCCGGACTGGCCCGCGCAGAGTTCCTGGGCCGAACGCCTGCGATTGGTCTCAATGGCTGAACTTCGCGACTTCGGCGACCACTACCTCGCCGTCGCGGGCTCGGCCGCGAAACTCGCCGCCGAACGCAGCACTCCCGAAGATCTCGAACGGCTGCGGCTCACCGCGGAAGACCTCCTCGGCGCGAGCGGCCCCGACGCGACCCGCGCGGAGCGGCACTTCCACCTCGAAGTCGCCGCCGCCGCACAGTCCCCGCGGCTCACCAACCAGGAAGTTCAGCTGCAGAGCGAACACGGCGTATTGCTCTGGGCGCCCCTCGGCGACAAGGAAACCTGCCGTGGGTCTTACGCTGAGCACCAGGCGATCGTCACCGCGATCGCCTCGGCCGACGGCGATCGGGCGCGCGCCTTGACCGAAGAACACCTTCTCGGCGCGCTTGATCGGCTCGCAGATCTGCACCTGACCCTCGAAACGCCGTAAGCTCCGATGACCCGCATCACGAGGTGAGCATCGTGACCGACACCCACACGCTGACCGGCGAAGAGGTAGTGACCCAGGTTTCCGCCCTCGTCGAGGAGATTTTCGCGCGCCTGAAACCAGTTCTGGCCGCCGCGGAAACGCTGCTCGGCGAAACCGCCGACCTGTCCGCCGAAGCGCTGCACACGATCCGGCCGCAGGTCATCGAGGCGCTCGGCGGCCTCGTGGTCGGCGCGGGCTTCGTGAGCGCGCCGAATGTCCTGGCTGATCAGGAACTCGGCTTCGAGTGGTGGACTTCGTGCCGCACCGACGACGGCGCGCCGGAACAGCTGTTCATCAGTCTCGATCCGGAGAGCCCTAATTTCCTTGACTACACGCGGCAATCGTGGTTTACCGTCCCGCGCGACAGCGGACGGCGGCACGTCAACGGGCCGTACGTGGACTATCTCTGCACTGACGAATACACGCTGACGTTCACCGTGCCGGTCACGCGCGGTGAGGAATTCGCCGGAGTCGTTGGTGCGGACGTGTATGTGCGCGAGTTCGAGCGCACGGTGAGTCGCCGGCTTCGCGCGCTCGGCCGGACCGCCGCGTTGCTCAACGCGCAGGGCCGGGTGATCGTCTCGAACAGCGTGCGGAAGGCGACCGGGTCGCTGGTGCGCGAGATCGACGTGCCAGCCTGGTGGGCCTCCGGTGCGGAACCGTACACGGCGCCGGGCGGGATGACGTTGCGGCGCTGCGGAGATTCGCCGATCACGTTGCTGGTCACGACCTAATCTGAAGGGCGAACCACAGTTCCGCGCGGACGCCCGGTGCGTCGAGGTCCCGGCCCAGCAGTTCGGCCGCCTTGGTGACCCGGTTGCGCAAGGTGTGCCGGTGCACGCCGAGCTTCGTCGCGGCGAGGTCCCAGTGGCCGTGGTGCTCGAGCCAGCAGCGCAGGGACAGCTCCAGGTCGCCGCGACCGGTCCGGTCGAACTCCCGCACCGGCGCGAGGAGCTGGTCGGAAAACGCTTGCGCGGCTTGGTGATCGACCACGCCGAGCAGTCCGGCCCCAGCGTGATCGGCGTAGCGCAGCATCGGCACGCGCTGGGTCCGCGCCGCCTCGGCTGCTTCTTCCGCCTGCCTTAGCGCGGTCGGGAACTCCCCTGTCGACAGTCCACTGTGGAACTCCCCGGTCTCGGCGACGATCGCGCTCACCTCGTCGTTCTCGGCCAGCACGATCAGCTTGTCCCCGCGATGCGCGGCGAACACTTGCCCGGCAAGGGTTTCCAGCCGTTCGTACAGCGTGTTTCGCGCGGCCTTGCTTCCTGCCACCGCGAGCACCGTCCACGGCTCCGGCGGAAGATCCGGCACGACCTCGCGAGCCAGCTCACGGTGTCCGGCGGCGAGCAGCTCCAGCACGCCGGTGTGCAGTTGGGAGAGCGAAAGCCGCTGTGCCCGATCCTGTTCCAGGGCAAGGGAAAGCAGCGATACCGCCGTGTTGACGATGTGCTGTCCGGTGCTGTCCAACGGTTCCGCGGTACCGACCGCCAACGCACCCCGCGTGTGCAGAGTCTGGATGACGACCTCGTCGTCGCCATGGGACACCACGCGCGTGCCTGCGCGAAGGCCGGTGACGTCCAGCTCGGCACTGCGCGCCTTGGCCGACGACGCCTCGCGCACGCGTCCGGCGGAGTCGTAGAGCACGACCCAGCCGTCGATGAGCCGCGCGAGCCGCCGCACCACTCCCCCCGCACCGCTGCGCCCGACCGCGGTCCTCGTCAGCTCCTGTTGAGCGCGGCCGATCCGTACCGTCGCGGCATACTCGTCGGCTGCGACCGACCGGGACACCGCGCGCGTGATCGCGATGAACGGCGTCTTCCGCGGGACCTCCAGTACCGGCAACCCGACCTCGTCGGCGACCGCTACCAACGCGTCCGGCACCTTCGCGTGGCTCAGCCCGACACCGAAGCCGAGCCCGGCGACGTCCGCCTCGACCAGCCGCCGGATGTACGCCGCGTAGGTCGCGCTGTAGAGCGTCAGGCCGGTCGTGAGCAGCAGTTCCCCGCCTTCGAGGAAGCTCTGCGGGTCGGTCAGCTCGGTGGGGTGCACCCAGCCGATCGGGCGGTCCAGCCCGGCCTCGCCCGCGACCACACGCAGGCCGAGCGCGGGTTCGGCGGCGAGGGCGCGCAGGGTCAGTGCCATAACGGCTAATTGTAGACGTCAAGTTGGACAGAACGGCCAGCTGACGGCGGGCGGCGCAGGCCCCATCCTGAGGGCGACCCACCTGAAAGCTCGTGAGTGCGCATCGCGGTTCTAACCGGGATTAACACTCACGACCCGCGACGTAGGAGCGCCGTGACCACGAGCACCGCCGCCGAGCCGCAGGCTCCGGCACCCCGGCAGCGCAGGCTGCAGACCGAGATCCCCGGGCCCGTCTCCCGCGCGCTGCAAGAACGCCGCGCGAACGCGGTCGCCGCCGGGGTCGCGTCCACGCTGCCCGCCTACATCACCTCCGCCAGCGGCGGACTGCTCACCGACGCCGACGGCAACGTGCTGATCGACTTCGGTTCCGGGATCGCGGTGACGAGCGTCGGGCATTCCGCGCCCGAGGTGGTCGACCGAGTGCGCGAGCAGGCGGCGCTGTTCACCCACACCTGCTTCATGGTGACCCCGTACGAGGGTTACGTGGAGGTTTGCGAGGCGCTGGCCGAGCTGACCCCGGGCGACCACGCGAAGAAGTCGGTGCTGTTCAACTCCGGTGCCGAAGCGGTCGAGAACGCGGTGAAGATCGCGCGCACCGCCACCGGTCGCCAGGCCGTCGTGGTGTTCGACCACGCCTACCACGGCCGCACCAACCTGACCATGGGCATGACCGCGAAATCGGTGCCCTACAAGCACGGCTTCGGCCCGTTCGCGCCCGAGGTGTACCGCGTGCCGGGCTCCTACCCGTACCGCGACGGGCTGGCCGGCCCGGAGGCCGCGCGGCAGGCGATCGACCGGATCGAGAAGCAGATCGGCGGCGACCAGGTCGCGGCCGTCGTGCTCGAACCGATCCAGGGCGAGGGCGGGTTCATCGAGCCCGCGCCCGGCTTCCTGCCCGCGATTTCCGCGTGGTGCAAGGCGAACGGCGTCGTGTTCGTCGCCGACGAGGTGCAGACCGGCTTCTGCCGCACCGGAAACTGGTTCGCCTCGCAGCACGAGGACGTCATCCCCGATCTGGTCTGCACGGCCAAGGGCATTGCGGGCGGTCTTCCGCTCGCCGCGGTGACCGGGCGCGCGGAGCTGCTCGACGCGGTCGGCCCGGGCGGGCTCGGCGGCACCTACGGCGGCAACCCGATCGCGTGCGCCGCGGCGCTGGGCGCGATCGAGACCATGCGCAACGACGGCCTGACCGGTTCCGCGAAGCGCATCGAGGAACTGGTGCTGCCGCGGCTTCGGGCGCTGGCCGAGGAAACCGGCGTGATCGGCGACATCCGCGGACGCGGCGCGATGCTGGCCGCCGAGTTCGTCAAGCCGGGCACGAACGAGCCGGACGCCGACCTCACCAAGCGCATTGCCGCCGCCTGCCACGCACAGGGTGTCGTGGTGCTGACCTGCGGCACGTACGGCAACATCGTCCGGCTGCTTCCCCCGCTGTCCCTGTCCAACGAGTTGCTCGACGAAGGCCTCGCCGTTCTCGAGTACGCAATCGCCACGGAGGCCCGCAAGTGACTTTCCCGTTCTGGGTGGCCGGAAAGCCGGTAACCAGCAGCGAAACCACCGTCGTCCGGCATTCGTTCGACGGTTCCGAGGCCGGTTCGCACTATCTTCCCGGACCGTCCGAAGTGGAGGCCGCGGTCCAGGCCGCGGCCGACGTCGCCGACGAGTACGCGACGCTGCCCGCGCACGTCCGCGCCGGCGCGTTGGACCACATCTCGCGGCGGCTTTCCGAGCGGGCGGAGGAGATCGCGCAGCTGATCACCGCCGAATCGGGCAAGCCGCTGAAGTGGTCGCGCGGCGAGATCGGCCGTGCGGTGTCGACGTTCCGCTGGGCGTCCGAGGAGGCCCGCCGGTTCTCCGGCGACCTGCAGCGCCTCGACACCGACCCGGGCGGCACCGGACGGCTCGCGCTCGTCCGGCGCGTGCCGCGCGGTCCGGTGCTGGGCATCACACCGTTCAACTTTCCGCTGAACCTGGTGGCGCACAAGGTCGCCCCGGCGATCGCGGTCGGCGCGCCGATCGTGCTCAAGCCGGCCCCGGCGACGCCGCTGACCGCGTTGCTGCTCGGCGAAATCCTTGCCGAGACCGATCTTCCGGCGGGCAGCTGGTCGATTCTGCCGCTGGGCAACGAAGCGACCGCCGAACTGGTCAAGGACCCGCGGCTGCCGGTCGTGTCGTTCACCGGTTCGGTGCCGGTCGGCTGGGCGATCCGCGACAGCGTGCCGCGCAAGCACGTCGCGCTGGAGCTCGGCGGCAACGGCGCGGTGCTCGTCTGTCCGGATTGGACTGACCTCGACTTCGCCGCACAGCGGATCGCGACGTTCGCCATGTACCAGGCCGGACAGTCGTGCATTTCGGTGCAGCGGGTGTACGCGCACACGGACGTCTACGACGAACTGCAGGCGAAGGTTCTCGAGCAGGTCGCCGCGCTGCGCACTGGAAACCCGCGCGAGGACGGCGTCGACGTTGGCCCGCTGGTCAACGAGGCAGCTGCTTCGCGGGTCGAATCCTGGGTCACCGACGCGGTTGTCGCCGGTGCCAAGCTGCTGGCCGGCGGTGGCCGCAAGGGTGCGACGGTGGAGCCGACCGTGCTCGCCGAAGCTCCCGAGGACGCTTCGGTGATGGCGGACGAGGTGTTCGGCCCGGTGGTCTCACTGGTTCGCGTGTCCTCTGTGGACGACGGCGTCGAGCGGATCAACGCGTCCCGCTTCGGTTTGCAGACCGGCGTTTTCACCCGCGATCTGCCGACGGCGTTCGACGTGTCGGCGCGGCTCAAGGTGGGCGGCGTGCTGGTCGGCGACGTGCCGAGCTTCCGCGCCGACCAGATGCCGTACGGCGGGGTGAAGGACTCCGGCGTCGGCCGGGAAGGCCCGGCCGCGGCGATGGCGGACTTCACCGAGGAGCGCGTGACCGTCCTTACTGGACTGACTCTCTGAGCGCCGCGCAGGCGTCCACGAGGGACGGTCCGTACCACGTGAGGTAGCGCCCGGAAATCAGCACCGGGCGCATCTCCGGGAAGAAGCCGGGGCCGTCGTCCTGGGTGAATTCGTACGGCTCGTCGGGCAGTACGACCAGGTCGGCCCCGGTCTTCTGGAGTTCTTCCAGCGACGGCCGGGGATACCGCTCCGAGTGTCCCGAGTAGACATTCTCAATCCCGACGCGGCGCAGCACGTCACCGGCGAAGGTGTCGCGCCCCAGCACGATCCACGGCTTGCGCCACACCGGGATCACCGCCCGGTATCGCACCGGCTCCACCTCGCGCCACAGCTCATCCGCGGTGTCGAGCCATTCCGGTTCGTCGATGCCGTACACCTGACCGAAAATCCGCCGCAACGAACCCAGGGCCGCGGGCACGGATTCCGCCGCGGCCATGACGAACACCGGAATCCCGTTGGCGCGCAGGGTTTCGACGTCCTCCGGCCGATTCTCCTCGGAATTCGCCAGCACCAGATCCGGCTTGAGCGCGAGCACCCGGTCGAGCTTCGGGTACTTCGACCCACCGACCCGTTCCACGTCCAGATCGGCCGGATGCGTGCAGTAGTCCGTCGCCCCGATCAACCGCCCAGGCGCGCTGACTTCCACCGCCTCGGTCAGCGAAGGCACCAGCGACACCACTCGCCGCGGCGGCCCCTCGATCGGCACCGGCTCCCCGAGATCATCGACCAGTTCCGAGTTCCTCATACCCGTTCGAACGACACCTTCCGCTGCTCGACGTCCACTTCGGTCAGCCGCACCGCGATCCGCTCGCCCTCCGGGAACTTCTCGCCGGAGCACTTCGCCATCACCGGCGGGTTCTCGACCAGGATTTCCGCGCGCGTCTCCTCCGCGCGCAGCACCACCGCGGTGAACTCGTGACCCACATGTTCAGCGAGTACCCACGCCTCGACCTGATCTATGCACGCCCGCTCGACCCGCGCGGCCAGACTGTCCGAAGCGGACATCTGCGCCGGTACTTCAGACAACGCCTCGCGGACCCAATCCGGCACGTCGCGCCCCGCCGTCACCGCCAGGCACACCTCGGTGCCGAACCGGTCGACCAGCCGACGAATCGGCGCCGTGACATGCGCGTACGCCCCGCCGATCCCGGCATGCGTCGTAACCGCGGGCAATTCCCCGGCGAAGGCCGTGTAACCCGCGCCCCGCAAAAGCCTGGTGGTGTCCGCGTACAACGCCATCGACGCGGGCTGTCCCGGGTCCAAAGTAGACAGAAACTCGGACACCGTCAGCTCGACCGGCCAGGCCAGCCCGGTCGCCGCCGCGGACCGGCGCAGCCATTCCACCGCGTCCGGCTCCGGCGACGGCAGCGTCCGCAATACCCCGATCCCGGCGTCGATCATGATCCGTGCCGCGGCCATCCCGGTGAGCAAAGAGATTTCGGCGTTCCACGCGTCGACGACCGTCCGCGGCCGGCGCGCGAGAATCCAGCCGCCGTCGATGTCGCCGCTGATTTCCTGCTCCGGCAACTGCAACTCGACCGCGCCGCGCCGTACCGCGAGACTGCGCCGCAACCGGCCCAGCTCCGGCAACGCCGCCACCGACGGATGCGGTTTCCCGGCGTCGAGCGACGACTGGACCCCTTCGTAGTCAAGCTGCTCAGTCGAACGCACCAGTGCCCGCCGAACGCGCGTGGCGACGATTTCCCCAGCCTCGTCGACGTCGATCGTCCACAACACCGCGGGCCGGATCTCGCCTGGCAGCAGACTGGCCGCGCCTTCGGACAGCACCGGCGGATGCAGCGGGACATTGCCGTCCGGGAGGTACAGCGTCTGCCCGCGCCGCCGCGCCTCGTGATCGAGCGCCCCGCCCGGCGGCACGAACGCCGCCAGGTCCGCGATCGCGTACTGCACCCGGAACCCGGTGCCGCGCCGCTCGATCACCATCGCCTGGTCGAGATCCTTGGACCCGGGCGGATCGATCGTGACGAACGGCAGGTCAGTGGCGTCCTCGCGGCCGCCGGCCGACGCGAGCGGATCGAGCACCGCCGTTTCGGCCTCCGCGAGCACCGCGGGCCCGAACGACTCCGGCAGCGCGAACTCCGCCCGGAGACGACCGAAGTCCCCTCCCGACGCTGGCGTCCTCAGCACGAGTGGCGGCACGGTCCAACACTATCCCGCCGAACCGCCGATGATCGCCCGTTCGGGCGCGGGCCGGTCGGGTGTAGCCTGCCTGGCATTGATAACCGTCTTCATTTTCAGAAGGGGCCGAATCGGTGAAGATCGCGTTCGTCGGCAAGGGCGGCAGCGGGAAAACCACGCTCTCGTCGCTGTTCGTCTCGTACTTGGCGGGTGCGGGCAAACCGGTGCTGGCCATCGACGCCGACATCAACCAGCACCTCGCGGTAGCCCTGGGCGCGACCGAAGAACAGGCGCTGGCGTGGCCGACGCTGGGCGAGCACATGCCGCTGATCAAGGACTACCTGCGCGGCGACAACCCGCGGATCGCGTCCGCCGACGCCATGATCAAAACCACCCCGCCCGGCCGCGGCTCGCGGCTCGTGCGCCCGTTCGAAGACAACCCCGTCTTCGACACCTGCTTCCGCCCGCTAGGCGACGTCCGCCTGGGCGTCACCGGCAAATTCGACGAGGACGACCTGGGCGTCGCCTGCTACCACTCGAAGGTCGGCGCGGCTGAGTTGTTGCTGAACCACCTGGTGGACAGCACGGACGAGTACGTCGTGATGGACATGACCGCCGGCGCCGACGCGTTCGCCTCGGGTCTGTTCACGCGCTTCGACGTGACGTTCCTGGTATGCGAACCGACCCTGCGCAGCGTCGGTGTTTACCGTCAGTACGCGGATCACGCGCGGGACTTCGGGGTTCACCTGGTTGCCGTCGGGAACAAGGTCACCGACAGCGACGACGTGGATTTCCTGACCACGCAACTGGGTTCGGCCCTGCTGGGCTGGATGACGACGTCCGGCCACGTCCGAGCTGCCGAACGCGGCACGACGCGGCCGATCGGCGAACTGGAACCGCGCAACCTGGCGACGCTGGCCGCGATGCAGGAACTGGTGGACACGACGCCGCGCGATTGGGCTCGGTATCAGCGGCAGGGAGTGGAATTCCACCTGCGGAACGCGCGGGCCTGGGGAAACGGGCGCGCGGGAGCGGATCTGGCGGAGCAGGTAGACCCGGAGTTCGTCCTGGATCCGGCTCTCGTGGCGGGATAGCTGTCTTTGTGAAGGGACCGAGGCCGCCGACCGGACTTGATGTGTCCGGTCGGCGGTTTTCCGTTGTCCCGCGGCCCGGTTGCGCCCGCCAGTCAGGTCTGGCAGTGGGAACCAGCAGGCCAGTCGCTGTCGCATCGGCCTGACAGGCGCGCTCTATGTCCGGGGCCTGGCGAGCCGACTCCCGCCACTCAGGCCTGACCGCGAGCGTCAGACGATCAGTCGCCGTCCCACGAACGGTCGGCCGCGTCGGCCTGGCGGGTGCGTTCGCGGGCGATGTCGAGCGCACGGCGGGCCGTGGCCTCGTCCGGGTAGGGGCCGAGGAGGTCCGCTCCTCGGCTGCGTTCCAGGTGCTCGACTTCGCGGGTCCGGGTGTTGTAGTACCAGCCCTGGTCCGGGTTCGGGTCGTCAGACATGGGTTCAGCCTGACACCTGCCCGCTCATTTGCGCCAGCGGAACGGGACCTCGGTGGGCTGCCCGGTGGGCCCGAAGTCGGTCGGGCCGTCGTCCTCGTGGTCGGGGTGCTCGTCGAACCACCCGCGGTCGTCCGGAACCGGGATGCCGCGCGGCGGGGTCGCCGCGTCGTCCGCCGGGGAGGAAGCGCCGTAATCCGGCTTCGGCACCGGCGGTACGGCTGATTCCTTGCCGGGAAAGACCGGCGGCTCCTCCCGATACGTCCGCGACGGCTGCGGTGGCCCGGACGGACCAGTTTCCTGCCCGGGGAAAACCGGCAGCGGTCGTCCGTCCGGTCCGGTCTCGGCGGGCCGTCGGCGGCCACTGGGCTGCGGCAGTTGGAACGGGGTGCCCGTGGCGGGAGGGACCGGCTGCGACGGTCCGGTCGCGTTCGGGTTTGCCGGTTGCGCTGGGGATTGCTGCGCGGGCGGAGCCGGTTGGGCGCTGGGTGCGGGCGGAAGCGGTTGCTGGGCAGGGGGGTTCGCTGGCGGAAGCGGTTGCGGGACAGGCTGCGCCGACGGTTGCTGCACCGGCGCGGTCTGTTGCGGGGCAGGCGCGGGCGGAGTCTGGTGCTGCGCAGCCGGTGCAGTCGGCGGAATCGGCTGCGCGGGTTGCTGCGCAGGCGGCTGCTCCGTGACCGGCGCGGCAGGAGGCGGAACCTGTTGCGGTGTCCCGGAAACGGGCGGGTGCGCGGACGGAGCTTGCGGCGCCGGGGACGGAGCGACGTACTGCGGCTGTTGCACTCCTGGCTGAGGAGCCTGGCCGTGCGCTGGATTTCCCTGCGGCGGCAATGGTTCCGCGGGTCGCGCGGGCTGCCTCGGCTCGTGGACGTACGGCTTCGGCTGCCACGACTGCCTCGCCCGCAACTGCGAATCGACCGGTTGCGCGGGAGCCGGAGCCTCGTGCGGTGCGGGGGCAGAGGCCGGAGAGGCCGGAATCGTCGGTGCGGGAACCGCGGGCGGCACCTCTTCCACCGCGGGCGGAGCGGAATCCGCGGTGCCCGAGTTGCGCGGAGGAACCGGCTTTTCGACAGTCGTGCCCGAGTCAGTTGCGGGCACTGGATCAGGCTGGGGCGCCTCTGCCACAGGTGCCGGGCTGGCCGTCTCCGGAACCTGGTCAGCCGTCGCAGCGGGCGAGACCGGCGCGGGCGGTTCCGCCATCGCAGCGGGCGGCGCAGGCGGGACAGGCGCGGGCGGTTCCGGTGCCTTGACCTGGCCGTTCGTCACCGGCTCCGGATTCGCTACCGGAACCGAGCCAGTACCAGCGGCCGAGCGGGTCTCCTCCGGCGGACGAGGCACCTGACCAGTGTTAACCGGCCCAGCCGCCCCCTCCTCAGGCCCGTTGGGAACCGACCGCCACACCGGTGCCGGTCCGATGTTCATCGGCACCGGCGCGGGCAACGGCCCCACCGGCCGCACCTCCCCGGCAGGCGCCGGACCCGCCGCGGCCGGGCGCGGGATCGGGTCCAGGCAGGACACCAGCACAGTCGTCCGGTCCGGGTCCTGGACCTTCCGGCCGCTCCGTTCCCGGTAAACCATCTCCCCTTCGGCGTCCATCTCCACCAGGTAACCCGCCTCCGCGAGCTGCTCCTCGTCGAGATCGACCAACCGCTCGTAACGGGACGGGACCACCCGATAGACCGGCCACGACAACCGCGCATGCCCTGCGTGGAACTGGGCCAGCAAAGCCGCCATTTGTTGCTGCCACGGCAGCGACATGCCCTCCGCCAGGGAGCGCGGCAGGACGACGTACCCGCCGTCCACTCCGGGCATTCCCTGGTTCAGCAGGTCCGCCAACGGGGTGCTGGACGCGGGGTGCGCGGACTGGCGCGGCGGCTGCGGTGCGCCGAACAGCGCCGCCGGGTCCTGGGGCTCGCTCTGGCCTGACTTGCCTCGCTTGCCGAATTTCCGTGCCACGTGTGCCATCCTCTGCCAGCGCGCGGCCACGTGCTCGTGGACAGGCCGCGACTTCGGGGTGAATCCGGACCCGCGGTACTGGGCGCCCGCGGGTCAAGAGCCGATGCCTCCCGCACCCATGCTAGACGCCGGGGCGCACCGCCTGCGGCACCACTTGACGCTCGTCGAACGAGAACGGGCGGATGTGCACCGGGACGCCGGTCTGCTGGGCCTCGACGATCTTGCCGTCTCCCAGGTACATCGCGACGTGGTGGATGGTCGTCGGGTCGGCCGGGTCGGTGGCGAGGAAAATCAGGTCGCCGGGCTGTGCTTCGCGCACCGGCAACATCGCGCCCGCCTTGTACTGGTCCTGCGAAACGCGTGGCAGGACCACGCCCGCCGACTCGTAGGCGCGCAGCATCAGGCCGGAACAGTCGTAGGAGTCCGGGCCGGTCGCGCCCCAGATGTAGGGCTTGCCCTGCTCGCCGAGGGCGAACTTGATCGCCTGCGCGGCGGCCTGGCTCGGCGGCAGCGCGGCGCCCATGCCCTGCCCGCAGCCGACCACATCCGCGATCTGGCCCATGTTCTGCACCAGCGAGGCCGCCATGGCCTCCCAGCGGTGGTACCGGTCCGGGAAACCGGACCGCTCGACTCGCTGCGCTGCGTCGCCGGGGCGCAGGTTTTCCCAGTCCGGGACGCCGAGCAGGACGTCGAAGAATTTGTTGATCGCGTAGTTCGGGTCGGTGACCTGGGCCGCGCTGCCCCAGTTCATCGACGGGCGCATCTGGAAGATGCCGAGCGAGTCGCGGTCGCCGAAGTTCACGTTGTGCAGCCGCGATTCGGTCATCCCGGCCTGGATCGCGACCTGCCACGCGCGCGGCGCGAGGCTGCGCTGCTTGCCGATCGCGATGATGAGCGAAACCGTGCCGCGCGACTCCTGGTCGAGTTCGGCGGCGTCCGAACCGCCCTGCTCCGGCTGGCCGGGCTGGGTCGGGCCGATCGCGGCGTCGCACGAGGTCAGCGCGATGCCGCCGGCCGCCGCCTGCTGCTGGTCGTTCACGACCTTCGTCACGACGTTGGTGGTGAGCACCGTGGCGAAAACCGCGGCGATCAGCACCGAGACGAGAATGGCCAGCTTCACGGTCAGCTCGCCTGGTCGTAATCCGACACTCGCCACCCCGCGCTGATTTTGACCACGGTGATGCTGAGTTTCGGACCGTCGGTGGGGACCACGACCTTGACCGAGCTGGAGTAGGACTGCGTGACCGTCGGATCGCCGGTGACCTTGGTGGCGGGGATGTTCGCGGGGTCCACTGTGGACATGACGGGGAGGTACTCGTCGGTGGTGAGCCCGCGCATCCCGTTGAGCCAGTCGGCGTTCGAGATGCCCGCCGGATGGCGGACCCAGGCGTTCGCCCACTGCCTCGCGACGTTCACCGCCTCCGGGCTCGGCGGCGCCGACGTCGGGGTGACCAGCGGCTGCGACAGCCGGGTCGGCAGGGTTTCAGTGCTCGGCACCGGAGCCGCGACGCCGGTGCGCGGTCCGGCCGACGAGTTCGGCGGAGCCGCTCCCGGCTGCGCGGACGCCGGTTTGCCCAGCACCTTCGGCAGGCCGATGCCCAGCGCGGTGATCACCAGCGCGAGGAACACCAGCGTGCCCACGAGGTGCCGGGGCGAGCGGAGCGGGTAGCCCCACAGGCGGCGGTACACCGCGGTCCGGCCGCGGTTGGTGCGGATCGGCATCGCCTCACCGCCCCATGACCTGGTCGGTGTCGCGGACCTCGATGCCGCGCGACGGGCGGTACAGCACGAACACCGGTTTCCCGGCCACGACCTCGGGGTCCACCCGGCGCGGCTGGGCCCGGATGCCCTGGGTCGGCACGGTGAACCCGGGCTGGTCCGGGGCAGGCGAGGAGTAGCCGCGGTCCGGCGCGGCCATCCGGGACGGCACGACCACCGGTTCCGGCTCGTCGCTCCACCGCCGGTCGGCGACCGGGGACGTGTCGACCTGGCGGCTTTCCTTGACCGGCCAGCGCGCACCCGCCATGACGTAGTCGCCGGGCGCACCGGCCACCGGGTGGTACTGGCCGAACACCGGCGCGCCTCCCCCGCCGCCCGCGGGCAGCGCGCCCGCGGCCGACTGCGCGGGACCGACCGCGCCCGGCCACGGAGCACCGGACCAGGCCGCCGCGGGCCGGGCCGCGCGGGAGCCGTTGTCGAGCCGCTGCGAGCTGGCGAACACCGCCGCCTCGGGCCGATACCGGCCGCCGCCGACCGTCGCGCCGATCGGGCCGCGCTGCTCGCCGTCGACGACGTCGTCGGTGTCGCGGACGTTCTGCCAGAACTCGTCCTGCGGCGTCGGCCCGTTCTTCCGGCGGAACCGGGAGAACAGCCCGCCGCCCGGCGACGGCACCGCCGCGCCGACCATGCTGACCGACATCTCGACCATCTGCCACAGCCGCCGCACCGGCCGGCCGACCAGGAACAACAGCACCGTGATGAGGCCGGCGAGGACCATCTTGGTGAGCAGGTTGAGCCCGTCGCCCGCGGCGAAGATCGCCTGCAGCAGCAGCGCGTGCACGCCGGCCAGCACCGACAGCACGACCAGGTTGAACGCGATGCCGCCGGCGACCTTGAGCACGCGGCGCAGGATCTCCGGGTTCAGCAGCGCGACCAGCCCGATCAGCGGCGCGGTGAGCGCGAACAGGCGGATCAGCACCTGCGCGAGCAGCACGGACGCCTTGGCCAGCAACTGGAAGAGCGAGTAGACGAGGCTCTGGCCCAGGGCAAGGAACCCGGCGCCGGTGCGGCCGCCCGCCTCGCCGGTGAAGTAGCCGGTGGCGGGGCCGAGCTTGGTGGAGATGTCTTTGAAGGCGGCCTTTTTGGCGTCGACGACGTTCTGCTTGGCGTCGTCGCCGTTCACCAGCTGATCGCGGGTGAATGCCTGCGCGTCCAAAAGCGGCTTGCCGTACTGCTGGGCTTGCGGGGCGGTGGGCGAACCGAACTCGCCGCGCAGCCAGTTGTCGTAGACGACCTGGTTGTGCAGGTCCGTGGGCAGGATGTCGCGGACGATCCGGTTCTGCGACGAGTCGACGAATCCCGCCTGGATGTTGGTGGTGGTCTGGACGATCGCCTTGTCGATCGGATCGAAATATCTCAGCATCGCCAGCGACGAAGCGGCCAGCCAGACGCCCGCCATCGCGTAGAGCGCCCGTTTGCTGACCCCGGCGAGGTCACCGCGCCAGATGTTGCGGAACAACATGATCGACAAGATCAGCGCGACCAGGCCGAACAACTGCGCGTAGATGTTGTTGTAGACCTTCTCCGCGCCCGATTTCACCGCGTTGTAGATCGGGTTCAGCAACCCGCCCTCGAGGACGGTGTAGTGCAGCGAGTTCGTGGCGCCGACGATGTTCTTGCCGACGTTGAACAGCTGGTTCCCGGCCCAGGTGTCGATGGTCGAGCTGGGCGACGCGATGGCGGAAAGCGCCGTGCAGTTGGTCTGATAGGTGTTCCAGACCGTGCCCGCGTAGCTGTAGTCGATGTAGGCGCTGCCAGGTTCGCCATGGCCCTCGGGCGGGTCGAGCGCGCCGACCATGCCCGCTCCCGGACGCTCCGGGTTAGGCGATTCCCCGCAAGCCGCCGCGTTGGCCGCCGGGGCGAACAGCACCGTCTGCAGGCCGATCACCGCCACCACGGCCAGCAGCGACGCACGCCGGCTGGGCCGACGCCCGCCCGGCTTCGGGCCCTCCTTGACGCGTTTGCGCAGCGCGTGCCAGCCGGCGGCGAACGCGAGGACGAACGCCAGCGTGAAGACGGTGTTCACGCAGGCCTCCTCACAGCCGGCGCGGGCCGGCCCGGATCACCGGGGTTCATGCGGCATCCCTGCCGGTGCCGCCGCCCTTGCCGCCGGCGCGGGCGTGCCGGTCCTCCTGCCGTCCGTTGCGCACTGCACCCTCCACCTCGCCGGTCTCGGACGCGAGCGGGTCCGGCGAGCCCAGGAGCTGCTCGTCGGCAAGACCGACCTCGAGTTCCGCTTGGAGTTCGAAGTCGTGTTCCAGCTCGTCGTCCTCCGGTGGGGCGGGGACATACGGCTTGGCCTCGTCCTCGTGGGGTGCCACGAGTTCGCTGCCGGGTTTCGTGCGCGCGTCGGGCGAGCCCGGGGTGGTGTCCATGACCGCGCGCAGCGGGTCGAGATGCGGGCCGGAGAAGTCGACGCGGATGCGTTCCACGCCGCCGGCGCCGTCGCCGAAGATGAATTGCCGGGGTTCCATGTCGCGTTCCAGCCCGCGCTGGGCTCCTGGCCGACGGCCCAGTGCGGCGACGACCTGCTCGTAGCCGACGCCGACCGGCACCTTCAGCAGCCGCAGCGCGTCGGCCTGTGCGTCGTCGTCGTCGAGCCTGCCGACGAACACCGAGTCCAGCAGCGCCACGAAACCCTGGATCTTCAGGAAGTCCGCCGGGATCTGCGACGACAGCAGCACCCGGACGTTCCACTTCCGCGAGTCACGCGCGAACCGGTTCATCAGCACGCGCCCGGTCGGCACCTCGGACAGGAAGAACGCCTCGTCGATCCAGACGCCCTTGCGCAGTTCCTTCGGCTTCTCGTACACCGACCGCTGGGTCAGCCACGCCGCGAGGTTCAGCATCTCCACGCCGAGGGATTCGGCGTCGGTCCAGTACTCGCGCGGGACGCCGTCCTTCGGCAGGGTCAGGCCCGCCATGGTCAGCACGGTCATCCGGTCGTCGCGGGTCTCGGCGTACGGGTCCGCGTCGGTTTCCGGGATCAGCAGCGCCATCCGCTCGCGCATCTCGTCCAGGAAGTCCGCGACCACGACCGCGTGCTCGTGGTGCTCGCTCGAATCCCGCCGCAGCGCGTCGATGACCTGGCCGGGGTCCGCGTCGAACCGGCCGCCGACCGCGCGCACCGCGCGCAGCAGCACGATCCGGGTCTGCGCCATCCGCGACACCTCGTACGGCAGCACGCCGGTGAGCACGTCGAGCACCAGCCGCCGCCGGGTCGCCCCGGCCAGCGCCTTTTCGCGCCGCCACGAGCGTTCCGGGTCCTCCTCGTCCATGAAGTGCTCGATCAGCGGATCGGCGACCACGCGGTACGGGTTGAGGATGCCCGGCTGGGCGTTGAGCAGGTTGATCGGCCGCGCGTACGGCCGGATCTCCGGCAGGTCGCACAGCCGCGACAGCGGGCCGGACGGGTCGAGGATCGTCCAGTGCGCCCCGGCCCGCAGCGTCTTGTAGACGATGCCGCCGCCGAGGAACGACTTGCCGCCGCCGAGTCCGGCGACCATCGCGGTGAGGCCCGATCCGTCGCGGATCTCCTGCGCCATCCACGGGTCCCAGGCCACCGGACGCCGCGTCGCGGTGACCGTTTCGCCGAGCAGGATCCCGCGCCGGTCGCCGACCTCCGCGGTCGCGGTGGGCACCGAGGACGCCGTCCACACCACCGAACCGCGGCGCATGTACGCGCCCGAGGCCAGCGGTTCGCCCGGGATGAACTCCCTGGCCATCGCGTACTGGGCTTCCGGGTGCTCGATGGCGATCTTCGGCTTGTACAGGTCCAGCAGCTGCTGGGCCAGCCGCAACGCGTCGCGCTCGGTCGGGCCGGACACCGCGAGGCGCCACCACGACCGCACGCGCGTGGCGAGTGCGGTGAAGCCCGACGTCATCTCGTCGTCGATCTCCAGCACCCGGCCCGCTTGCCGGGCCAGCGACTGCGGCGGTTCCAGCTCGTGCTCGTCGGTGTAGTGCTTGACCTGCGAGCGGACCTTGTTCATCTGCCGCTGCAGCTCGCCGGACACCTCTTCCGGACGCCGCACGTAGATCCGCGCGGACACCTCGACCGCCGCGGGCAGCCGGTCCGCGTGCTGGATCCACGGGTCGTCGACCTCGGGGATCTGCAGCCCGTGCATCTGGCCGACGGTGAGCACCGCGAGATGCCGCGACACGCCAGCGTTGGACCCGGTGCGGCCACGCACGGTGACCGTGGGCGCGTACGGGTCGGCGTGGAAATCAGCCGCGTCGGTGAAGCTGGCGAGGTCCTCGGGCTCCCACGCCGCACCCGGCACCGCGGGCATGTTCCGCGGCGCGGGAAGGCCCAGCGAGCACGAGCGGTGCATGAGCCAGGACATCTCCTCGGCGTGCACCGGACGGCCTTCCAGCCCGGCGCTGCCGATGATCTGGTCGAGGTGCTCGATCTCGGAGTCGAGCGCGGCCAGTTCGGCGTCGACCGCCTCGGGCAGGATCCGGCGCAGCACCGGCGCGGCGCGTTCGACCGCGCGGTCCACCATGCGCCGCGTCTGCACCTGGACGCCGAGGTAGACCTCTTTTTCCGCCATCGAGCGGCCCATCAGCTGCTGCTGCTCGCCGATCAGGTAGTCGTCGAACGACAGCGCGCCCGGCACGTCGCCCGGCCTGCCGACCGCGTTGTGCACGTGCGCCTCGGCCCACATCCGGATCGGGTACGGCCGGTTCGTGACGCGCAGGTGCAGCCAGCGGCCCTGCAGTTCGGCGTACTGGCCCGCGATGGCCGCGATCAGGTCGCGGCGCTGCGAATCGGAACGGAACGACCAGCGCTGCGGCGCGAGCCGGTACCAGGCGTACACCTCGTACCCGGTCCGCAGCAGGTGGCCGTCGATGCTGCGCGCGGCGATCGACGGCGTGTACGCCGGTATCGCCTGCTCACCGGGCAGCCGGCGGCCCTTGCCGCCGGAGTTTGTGCCGCCGGACGGCGGACGGCCCCGCGGTGGCGCGTTCCACGCGCCGGCGGGGACGTCTTGCTCCCGTTTCCCTCGGCTTCCGCCGCGACCGAACAACGACTACCTCCCGGCCCGAGCCGCGGGGCGGCTCCGGCGCGCTCGTGGTGCTCCCTGTTTCCCGGCACTCGTGCCAGCACCGCGACGAGGGTCGCGGTGCTGGTACTGCCGCCTTCTCTTGTGCTTCGGCAGCGGGCGCTCCGCCCGCACCCGGACCCGGCTGGCGCTCACCGCGCCGCCCGCGCCCGAGGACCGTTCGCGCGGCGCGCGCAATTCCTGGCCCATCATCGCGATCACCGCGCCCAGCGGGCGCTCGTGACTGATCTTGGCGGTGATCAGCCTGGTGATCACGATCGTGGCCACGAACGCCCACGCCGTGGAAAAGAACCCGAAACTCCAGCCGACCCACCGCTCCACGGTGAGCACGACCAGGAAGACCGGAATGCCGACGAGCCATGCCACGTATCGGGCTCGCCAGGGAAAAGTCGCTTTCGGCGGGCCGAGCCAGACGGCATCGACCCGGTACACCTCGTCATCGGTCCTGATCCGCACGCCTGCTCCGCCTCAGCCGGTGAAGAGGCCGGCGATCCACTGGCCCACGTTGACGCCCGCTCCGCTGACCGCGAGTCCGATGATCGCGAGCGCGATGACCACACCGGCGAGCCGCCGCATGACTCCCGCGTTGTCGCCCTTGCCGCCGCCGAGCCACAGCAGCAGCAACGCCACCGCCAGCAGTACGAGCGGGATGACGTTGTCGAGCAGCCAGGTGCGGACGTTGCTGGTGCCGAGCCCTTCGGCCACGAACGTCTCAAGGGCGGTCATGCTGGTCATCGCGATACTCCCGGTGCACGGCAGGCGCCGCGCTGTTCTGGCTTCGGCGAAGCTACGAACACCATCATGGCGTTACAAGGGGTAATGGTCAAAGCGCGCTGCGTAGATGTCGACTTGTGGTTAACGGGCGGGTGCTGCGGTCCGGTGGTCAGGATTCCTCGCCCTCCATCATCGTGGCAAGGGTGCTCCGGAATAACCCAAGCCACCCGGATTGCGCAGTGTTCCGGCGGTGCGGCTCCGCAAATCGTGCGGCGCTCACTCTCAGTGCGCCCCGGACCGGCGTGTCGGGCAGGGACCAGTGTGGCATGCCCCGATCGGCGTTCCGCCGCGAGTCCGGTGAGTGACAACCGGATTGGAAAACAATCCGGAATTGATCACTCTCTGATGCGATAACGGTCACCATCACGTCCGATGTGCGCATTTGTTCACTACAAAGCGTGATCCCGGGCAGTTCCAGGCCGTCTCGAGGATCAGGCCCGGAACGCGCTGCTGGGGATCGCGCCGGCTTCGATCACCCGGCGGCTGAGCGCGGCGCACAGCTGTTCCAGCCGAGCCGTCTTCTCCTCGCCGAGGCGCCGCCACGGGCCCTGTGCCGCCGCGTTCGTCGCCGTCTCGACGTGTTCGCGGAACGCCAGCCCGCGTTCGGTGAGCGCGCCGTCCGCGCCGAGGATTCCGTCGGCGGCCAGCCTGGACGCGGCCGCGTCCCACTCGTCGTCGCTCCAGCCGCGGGTGCGTTTGGCGGTGTCTGGCGGTGTTCCGTTCGCCGTCGCGCTGTGCGTGACCAGTGCCTCCAGACCGGGCAGGCCATTCGTGGTCAACGCCGCGACGTGCCCGTCTCCGCGGTGCTCGCGCAGCAGCGTGGTCGCGTGCCAGAGCGCGAGGTGCGGCTCCTCGGGCCACGCCAGGTCCGCGTGGGCGGCGTAGAGCGGACGCCCCTCCGGACGGCAGCCTTCGGTCGCTTCGCGCGCGAGCGCCGCCGCCTCGGCGACCTCCGCGGACGCGAGCGTCTCGGCGCCGAACAGCCTGCGGTAGACCTCGTCGACGGCAGCGAGCCGGGCTTCCAGGACGGTCTCCGGGGTGGCGAGCGTCCAGACACGCGGGACGAAGTGCGCGATCAGGCTGGGGCTGAAGCTGTAGAAGGTCGCGGTGACCGTGCCCGGTCCGACCGCGCCCATCGCCGCGGCGCGGCTGGCGAAGTAGGTCATCGACCCCGGTTTGAGCCCCACGGCGGCGAGCCGCTGCTGAGTCTCCGGCGCGAAGTAGACGGGAGCGTGCAGAGCGTCGAAGGTGGTCCGGAAGGCGACAGCGGCGGCGACGGCTTGACCCATGCGCCCGATCGTAGCGATCGGGCGGACGAGCTGGCATGTAAGCCGGATCCTGTTCCCGGGCCGCCTCGCGGCGGACCGGGCGACGGTCATCCATCTCGGCCTGCCGTCGCCGGCAGGCTCCAGCGGCCTACCCGCAGGCATCGGGCGGGCCGCCCTCGATCGCCTGCGCAGGAGCGAAGCTCCCTCTTGGCCTTGCTCCGGGTGGGGTTTACCGAGCCATCCCGGTCACCCGGGATGCTGGTGGTCTCTTACACCACCGTTTCACCCTTACCCCCGCCGTGAGACGGGGGCGGTCTGTTTTCTGTGGCACTGTCCCGCGGGTCGCCCCGGGTTGCCGTTAGCAACCACCCTGCCCTGCGGAGTCCGGACTTTCCTCGGACCGGGAGAACCCGGGCCGCGACCGTCCTGCCAGCTCGTCCGCCGGAGCAGCGTACCCGGGGACGGCCGGAGCACCGGCACGGGTTGGCACATTCCACCGCGTGGACGCCCTTTGCCACCGCGCCCGGCCGCTGTTTCACTCCCGCCATGTCCGCACCTGAACCCCACGAACCCCTGAAATTCGCTTACTGGGTCCCGAATGTGAGCGGCGGCCTGGTCACCAGCGACATCGAACAGCGCACCGATTGGGGCTACGAGTACAACCGCGACCTGGCCGTGCTCGCCGAGAACAACGGCTTCGAATACGCGCTCACCCAGGTCCGCTACACCGCCAGCTACGGTGCCGCCTACCAGCACGAATCCACCGGTTTCAGCCTGGCGCTGCTGCTCGCGACGCAGCGGCTGAAGGTCATCGCGGCCGTCCACCCTGGACTGTGGCAGCCCGGCGTGCTCGCGAAGTTCATCGCCAGCGCGGACGTCATCTCCGGCGGCCGGGCGGCGGTGAACGTGGTCAGCGGCTGGTTCAAAGACGAGTTCACCGGTCTCGGCGAGCCCTGGCTCGAACACGACGAGCGCTACCGCCGCTCGGAGGAGTTCATCCGCGTGCTCAAGCAATTGTGGACCGACGACCACGCCGAGTTCGGCGGCGATTTCTACCGCATCCACGATTTCGACATCAAACCCAAACCGGTCGCCGGCCCCGGACGGCCGCATCCGGAGGTCTTCCAGGGCGGCAACTCCACCGCGGCGCGCAAGCTGGCCGGTCGCGTTTCGGACTGGTATTTCAGCAATGGCAAGGATTTCGCCGGTTTCAGCGAGCAGGTCGACGAGGTGCGCGGGTACGCCGCCGAGAACGACCACGCGGTGCGCTTCGGGCTCAACGGCTTCGTGATCGCCCGCGAGACCGAAGCCGAGGCGCGCGAGGTGCTGCGGGAGATCGTGGCGAAGGCGAACGTGCCCGCCGTCGAAGGATTCCGCTCGGCGGTCGCGCAGGCCGGGAAGTCCACTTCGGACACCAAGGGCATGTGGGCGGATTCGGAGTTCGCGGACCTGGTGCAGTACAACGACGGATTCCGGACCGGGTTGATCGGCACTCCGGAACAAATCGCGGACCGGGCGATCGAGTACAAAAAGCGCGGCGCGAACCTGTTGCTGCTCGGGTTTTTGCATTATCTGGAGGACGTCGAACACTTCGGCCGGGCGGTGCTGCCGGTGATCCGCGAGAAGGAGCGGGTACTGGAACGCGGTGCGGGAGTCCCGGAACCGGCGGGGATCTGAGATCTCGCGGCGGCTAGCGTTCGGGCGTGAACGGTGCCCTGTCTCTGCTTCTTCTCGCCGGAACGCTCTGGTTCGCCATGGCGCGCCCGCGCGGTCTCCCGGAGGCTGTCTTCGCGGTCCCCGCCGCCGGTGTCGTCCTCGCGCTCGGCCTGACTTCCCCGCACGAAGCGGGCGAGCGGGTCGTCCAGATGCTGCCGACGATGGGCTTTCTCGCAGCGATCCTGCTGGTCAGCCACCTCGCCGCGGTAGAAGGAGTCTTCACCTGGCTAGGCGCCGAACTCGCCGAAATCTGCCGCGGACGGCAGCCTCGGCTGCTGCTGCTCACCTTCGCCGCGGCGGCGATCGTCACCGCCGTGCTGAGCCTCGACGCGACCGTCGTCCTGCTGACCCCGGTCGTCCTCGCCACCGCGGCGGAACTGAAACTCACCGCGCGCCCGCACGTCTACGCGTGCGCGCACCTGGCCAACTCGGCGTCCACGCTGTTTCCCGTCTCCAACCTCACGAACCTGCTCGCCTTCACCGCTTCCGGCCTCACCTTCGCCGGTTTCACCGCGCTGATGGCGTTGCCCTGGCTGGTCACGCTCGCCGTCGAACTCGCCGCGTTCGCCTGGTTCTTCCGCAAGGACCTCCGCGAACCGGCCAGCACCCGCCGCCCCGAACACCGCGAAGCGCCGGTCTTCACCCTCATCGTGCTGGCGGTCATGCTGGCCGGATTCGCGACCGGACAGCTGGTGCACGTCGAACCGGTCTGGGTCGCCGCGCTGACCGCGCTCGTCCTCGCCGCGAAAGCCTTGGCGGAGCGGAAGATCCGGCCCTGGCAGGTGATCACCGAGGCGTCCCCGCTGCTGATCCTCTTCGTGCTCGCCCTCGCCGTGGTGGTCGAAGCGGTCAACGAACACGTTCTCGGCGGGCTGCTGCGCTCAATCCTGCCGGCTACGGCCGGGCTGCCCGAACTGCTCCTCGCCGCCGCCATCGCGGCGGTGCTGGCGAACGTCGTCAACAACCTGCCCGCGACGCTGATCCTGCTGTCCGTCCTCGGCCCGCACCCGAATCAGGGCGTGCTGCTCGCCGTGCTGCTGGGCGTGAACATCGGCCCGAACGCGACGTATCTAGGCTCGCTCGCGACGCTGCTGTGGCGCCGTGTCGTCGTCCGACACGGGCAGCATCCGCCGGTAGGCGAATTCCTGAGGCTCGGCGCGCTCACGACGCCGCTGGCCTTGGCTGCGGCGACGTGCGCGTTGTGGCTGGTGCTTTAGCCGCGCGGCGCGATCGTGCTGCCGCGCGACAACGTCGGGCCACAGTCGTCGAGACCGTCCCCGAACCGCTGCGCTTCCACGTTCATCATCGTGACCTGCGCGTAGTGCTGGACGGCAGCGAGCTTCGCCGGGTCGGTGACCGCGTCCTTGCGGACGAAGTCTCCCTGGCGCTTGCCCGGGCCGGGGTACACCAGGATCGGGACATAGTCCCGGTCGATGCGCGGGTCGATGCTGATCTCGTTGCCGTCCGCCCACGGGCCCCACGAGTGGATGAAGGTCGGCTTCACCGTGTCGAACACGTAGTCGCGCAGGCCGGCGATGTCTTCCTTGTGCGTGAGGTCCGCGATCGGCGCGTTGACCAGGCCGGCCATGTCGACCAGTTCGAGCCGGCTGGTCATCGACGAGCCGCCGAGGTCCGGCAGCAGCAGCGACGCCTGCTGCAGGCCGAGCATGTCGGCGTACGTGTTGAAGCCGCGGCCGAAGCGGTCCGCGATCAGGCACGCCGGGACGGTGGGGCTCTTGATGAACTCGTCGGACTGGTTCACGAAGCCGATCGCCGACGGCACCGACGCGGCCACGAGCACGAGCGCCGCGACCGCTCGCCACTGCACCTTCGCCAGCGAACGCAGCAGTTCGGCGACGGCCATGACGCCGCACAGCGTGCCGAGCACCCACACCGGCGTCGCGAAGCGGTACTGCGCCATCCAGTCCGGAACCATCACGCCGTACGCGATCACGCCGAGCACGAGCGGCGTGACCAGCCCGATCAGCGGACGCCGCCACGGAGCCTTGACCAGCGCCCACACGACCGCCGCGACCAGCACGAGCGTCAGCGCGATGCCCACGTACTCCACCAGCTGGTTCGGCCGGATGATCGACGCGAAGGTGGGCAGCCCCTGCTTCTTGGCGACCGACGGGTTGGCCAGCAGCCGGTGAAACTCCGTGTAGCGCCAGACGACGTAGCCGCCGAACAGCACGGCGAAGGCCGCGATGGACACCAGCGCGGACCGCAGGCTGGGCCAGAAACCCTCGCGCTTCACGCCGAACAGCAGGACGATCGGGTACGCGCTGGCGTAGATCAGGCCTTCCGGCCGGGTCAGCGCGGCGGCCGCGACGAGCACGCCCGCGACGATCGCGACCTTGAACGACAGCGAGTTTTCCTTGCGCAGCGCGGTGAACAGCAGCGCCGCCAACGCGGTGATCAAGAACGCGAACAGCGAGTTCTCGAGGCCGGAGACCACCCAGATCACGAACGACGGGATCGCCGCCAGCCCGAGGCCGGTGGCCAGCGTGATCGCCCACGCGTGCCTGCGGAACACCTGCCGGGCCACCAGATGGCACAGCACCAGGATGCCCGCGGCGAAGAACAGGCCGAGCAGCTTGGGGAACAGCACGTAGTCCGGGATGCCGAACAGCAGGCCCTTGTCGAAGAGGCCGACGACCTTGCCCAGCGCGAGCAGGATCATCCACGTCGGGTCCGAGAAGCCCTCCACCGGCGGCTGGCCGGGGGCCAGCACCGGGCCGAGCCCGTCGGCGACGCTGCGCGAGTAGGAGAACGTGATGGCCGCGTCGTCGACGATCCAGTGCCCGTAGCGGGTGGCGTGCCAGGCGATCGCGGCCACGCCGGCCAGCACCGCCAGCGTCGACGCCAGCCAGCTGAGCTTGAACCGCGCAGGCGGGTCGGTCGTCTCCTCCCCCGGCAGGTCGGGCTCCGATACTGCGGTGAGTGCGCTAGCCGTCATGTCCTCGTCACTGTTTCCACTTGCGGATGCTGCCGAAGAAACGCACGAGCCTGCGCCCCCCTTGAAGTCCCGGCCGGGACCAGCGCCGCGGCGCCGCGGTCGACACCGCACTCTAGCCAATACCTCATTCGGGGCGTTTCACACGTCATCCCCGACCGTGATCCACGTCACATCAACGCTGCTCAGGACAGATGCGAGATGTCGTTCACCAACCGGACCGAGGCGTTGCCGTCGGGATAGAACTCGACGATCGACAGCGACGCCAGGTCGAGGTGCAGCCGGAACAGCAGCGACGGACCGGCGTCGAGCCCCATCCGCAGCAGGGTCTTGATCGGCGTCACGTGGCTGACCACGAGCACCGTGCGTCCGTCGTACTGCTCGACGAGGTCGCGGCGGGCCTTGCCGACCCGCTCGTGGACCGCGTCGAAGCTCTCGCCGCCGGGCGGCGGGCACGACGAATCGCTCAGCCAGCAGCGGTGCAGTTCCGGATCCCGCCCGGCGGCCTCGCCGAAGGTGAGGCCCTCCCATTCGCCGAAGTCGGTCTCGATGAGGCCGGGATGCGTTTCGACCCGGCCGCCGAGCGCGTCGGCGACCGCCTGCGCGGTCTGCTTGGTGCGGATCAGCGGCGACGAGATGATCGGGGCCGGTTCGCCGTCCTCGCCGATCAGCCCCGGCATCGCGGCCAGCCGTTTCGCCGCCGCGGCGGCTTGGCCCCGGCCGTGTTCGGTGAGCGGGACGTCGCCGCGACCGGAGTAGCGGCGGTCGACCGACATCTCGGTCTGGCCGTGGCGCAGTAGGAGCAGTTTGGTGGGCGTGCCGCGGGCTCCGGTCCAGCCCGCCGGGGACACCCGGTCCGGCTCGGAAACCTTGGCCTTCGGCCGTGTCTCGGCGAGCGGGGCGGGCGAGGTGGCCCCGGACCCGGCGCTGTCCATCGCGACGTTCGCGAGCCGGTCCGCGTGCGAGTTCTCCGCGCGCGGGATCCAGGTGTAGCCGACGCGGTCGAAGCCCGCCGCGATCTCGCGCGCCTGCGCGGCGAGCGGCTGCAGGGCGGCGTGCTTGATCTTCCACCGGCCGGACATCTGCTCCACCACGAGCTTCGAGTCCATCCGGACGTCCACAATGGACACTCCGAGCTCGGCCGCCGCGGCGAGCCCGGCGACGAGCCCGGAGTACTCCGCGACGTTGTTCGTGGCGATGCCGAGGTATTCGTAGCGCTCGGCGAGGACCTCGCCGGTGGCCGCGTCCTTCACGACCGCGCCGTAGCCCGCCGGGCCGGGGTTGCCCCGGGATCCGCCGTCGGCCTCGACGATCGCCCGTTCGCTCACAGGCCCGACTCCAGCGTGCGGACCAGGATCGCGCCGCAGTTGTCGCACTGCACGACGCTGTCCTCGGCCGCGGCCTTGATCTCTGAGATGGTGTTGCGGTCGAGTTCGAGCTGGCAGGCGCCGCACCGGCGGGCCCGCAGCAGCGCCGCGCCGATGCCCTTGTGGTCGTAGACGCGGGTGTACAGCTTGAGCAGCGGCTCCGGGAACCGCGGCAGCAGCTTCGCGCGGTCCTCCTTGCGGCGGGCCTCGGTGGTGTCGAGGTCCTTGAACGCCTCGTCGCGGCGCGCCGTGGCGGCCTCGACCTCCTGCACCGCCTTGTCGACCTCGGCGCTGGTGCGCTGCGCGTCCAGGCCCAGCGCCTCGCGCTGCTCCATCAGCTCCAGCAGGTCGTCCTCGAGCGCTCCCTGCCGACGGCCCAGCGTCTGCAACTCGTGCTCGACATCGGTCATCTGCTTGGCGCCGATCGATCCGGATTCCAGCAGCTTGCGGTCGCGGTCGACGCGCGCCCGCACCGATTCGACCTCTTTCTCCTGCCGGGCGATTTCCCGGTCGAGGTCCGAGGACGCGGTCTGGACGGACACGAGCGCGTCGCGCTTCTCCCTGGCAGACTTCTCCCCGGCCTCGATCTCGGCGAGCTCGGGCAAGGTGCGGCGGCGGTGCGCGACGCGCGAAAGCTCGGCGTCCACCTTCGCGAGTTCGAGCAGCTGACGCTGGACGGCGGGGTCGGCCTTCACTGTGCTCCCTGATTTAGTTACTGGGTGGTAGCGCGGATGGTCCACGGGTCGGTGCACCGCGTGGAGACGTGAGCTTCGACGGTACCCGCAAAGGCCGCGCCGACAAGGGCCGAGGCCTGTCCGCACCACGGCCACTCGCTGGCCCAGTGCGTCAAGCCGACCAGCGCGGGCACGGTTCCCGCCGCGGCGAGGTGTTCGCCGGCGGGATGGTGGCGCAGATCCGCGGTCACGTACGCGTCGACGCCCTCGGCCGTCGCCTTCGCGAGATAGGAGTCGCCCGCACCGCCGGACACCGCGACGGTACGGATCGGCCGGTCCTCGTCTCCCGCGCCGAGCACGCCGGGCACGGTGACCGGCAACGCGTCGGCGACCCGCTGGACGAACTGCGCGAACGGCTCCGCGGCGGACAGGTGCCCGATCCGGCCGATCCCGGTGGCACCGCCCGGTTCGTGCGGGTCGAGCGGCCGGTCGACCACGAGCCCGATGGCCTCCGCGAGCGCGTCGGACACGCCGGGGTCGGCCGAGTCGGCGTTGGTGTGCGCGCAATAGAGCGCGATGCCGCCGCGGATCATGCGGTGCACGAGCGAGCCCTTGGCGGTGTCCGCGGGGACGCCGTGCACACCGCGCAGCAGCAGCGGATGGTGCGCGACGATCAGCTGCGCGCCGATTTCCTCGGCCTCGGCGAGCGTCTCCTCGACCGGGTCGACGCAGAACAACACGCGGGCGACGTCCTCGGCCGGGTCTCCGCAGACGAGCCCGACCGCGTCCCAGCTTTCCGCCAGCCGGGGCGGGTAACTGCGTTCGAGGACGGCGATGATCTCGGCTAATGCAGGCACCTGGGGATCCTCGCACGATCACTCTGGGAGACTTCCGACCATGCCTTCCCTGGTGTTTGTGTGTTCGGGAAACATCTGCCGCTCCCCCATGGCGGAGCTCGTCTTCCGCAAGAAGCTCGCCGACGCGGGCCTCTCCGACGCCGTGCACGTGTCCAGCGCGGGAACCGGGCCGTGGCACGTCGGGGAGGCGGCCGACCGGCGGGCGCGCGCCACGTTGAAGGCGCACGGCTACCCCACCGAGCACACCGCGGCCGAGGTCAGCGACGAAGACCTCGAAGCCGACCTGCTGCTCGCCGCCGACGAAAGTCACCTGGGCTTCCTGCGGTCCCGCGTCGAAGACCCTTCGCGGGTACGGCTGCTGCGGTCCTTCGACCCGTCCGCCCCCGAAGATGCCGAGGTACCGGACCCGTATTACGGCGGCGGCGACGGCTTCGAGGACGTGCTCGGGATGATCGAGCGGAGCGTGCCGGGACTGCTGGACTGGGTCCGCGAACAGGCGTGACGTCCGGTCCGGGTGCGCGCACGGAACGCGACGGCCTACCGTAGAGGGGTGCGGTTGCGGTTTCTGCTCCGGCCGGGATGGCTGGCGTTGACAGTGGTGGTGTTCACCTTCGCCATCTGCTGTTACACGTTGCTGGCCCCGTGGCAGTTCCGCCGCGACGGCGAACAGGTCACCCAGAACAACGCGCTGACCACGTCGTTCACCGCGAAGCCCGCTCCCGCGGCACAGCTGCTGCCGCCCGGAACGAAGCCGGACAAGAACACCGAGTGGCACCTCGTGTCGATCACCGGCACGTACCTGCCTTCGGCGGAAGTTGTCGCACGGCTGCGCACTGTGCAGGGCGAAGGCGCGTACGAGGTCCTCACGCCGCTTCGCGCCACAGACGGCACTGTGTACCTCGTCGACCGCGGCTACGTCGGGCTCAGCAGCAACTCCGGCGTCCTTCCGTACGCGGCAGCACCGGGCGGACAGGTGACGGTCGTCGCGCGCGTGCGAAGCGACGAGACGGACCCGAAGAACCGCGACGCGTTCGCTGACGCGTCGACGAACGGGAAGCTGCAGAGCTACACCGTCGATTCGCGCGTGGTCGCGAAGTCTTCCGGCCTCACTATCCGGCCTGGCTACTTCCAGCTCGACGGGAACCAGCCCGGCGTGCTCAAGGCGCTTCCGCTGCCGCAGCTGGAATCGGGCCCGTACTTCTCCTACGCACTGCAGTGGCTGGCGTTCGGCACGATGGCGTTGCTGGGCTGGCTGTACTTCACGATCCGCGAGCTGCGTCCGGGCGGCGCGCTGACGACCGAACGCCCGCAGCGCGGCCGGCGCAAGTCCGTCGCCGAGATGCTCGCCGAAGAAGAGGACGAGTACACACCGACCGCCTGAGTGGCCTGGTCGTTCTCCGGAAAAATGGCCCTTTGTCCGGGCCACTCGCGGCGCTGATACTGGCGGCATGCTGATCCACCCCTGGGACACCGCGGACGAGAACGAATGGCGGGGCTGGCTCGCCGGACACGATTTCGGCGAACTGGTCGCCGGCGGCCGCGGCCGTGATCTCCCGGTGGTGGTGCCGACGCACTTCGTCTTCGACGGCGAAGCGACCGTCCGCCTGCACCTCGCCCGGCCGAATCCGGTGTGGCCGCTGCTGGAGGAACACCCGCGCGCCCTGCTGACGGTGACCGGCGATTACACGTACATCCGCTCGGACTGGAACACCGCCGACGATCCCGCGCTGGGCGTGCCCACGTCGTACTACGCGAGCGTGCAGCTGGCCTGCGACGTCCGCATCGTCGACGACCCGGCGGAGAAGGCCGCGCTGCTGAACCACCAGCTGGCGCACTTCGAGCCGGACGGCAAGCGCACCCCGGTGTCCGCCGTGGACGCTCCGGACCGGCGGCTGCTGCCCGGGATTCGCGGCATCGAGCTGACCGTGACCGAGGTGCGGGCGAAGTTCAAGTACGGCGGGAACAAGAAATCCGAGGACCGGCAACGGATCGGGGCCCGACTGTCCGAACGGGACGGTTTCGGCGACGCGGAGGCCATCGCGCACCTGAAACCCTGACGGCTCAGGGGTTTCGGCGACGCAATCCGGTCAGCACCGCGACGACCACCGACGTCCCGGCGGCCAGCCAACCGACCACTCGGGACAGTTCCACCGCGCGCGTCACGTGCCCAGCGTCCGGATTCCGGCCGACCCCGAGCACCGGCAGCTCCACCACGCCCTGCGGATACTCGGTCCGCCCGCCGACCCGAATCTCCAGCGCACCAGCGAAAGCCGCCTCAACGCGACCGGCGTTCGGGCTCGGATGCGCGATCGTGTCGCGCCGCCAAGCCCGCCACGCGCCACCCGCCGAACCGCCCACCACCGGCGCACCCACAACGGTCAGCGCGGCGGCCACCCGGGTCGGCAGGAGGTGGACGAGTTCATCGAGCCGGTCGATAGCCCAGTGCCCGGGGAGCAGGCGACGCAGCAGTCCGATCGTCCGCGCCGCGAGCAGCCCGGGCACGCCCGCGACCGCGCCCCACAGCAACGGTGTCACGACCACTTCGGACGTGTTCTCCGCCAAAGTTTCCACGGACGCACGGGAAAGCCCGATCGTCCCGAGCCCGTCGGTGACGCGCGGGTCCAGTTCGGACAGTGTGTCGCGCGCAGGTTCGAGACGGCCCTCTTCGAGATCGCGGGCCAGTTCCGTCCCCTGCGTCGCCAGCCCGGACGCGCCGACGACCGCCCACGTCGCCACCGCCGTCGCTGTCGCCTGCAGCACCGGGCTGCGGCGGCCGGTCCGCTCGACCAGCACGCCAGCCGCGACGGCCGCGCCAGCGATTCCGAGCCCGGCCGCGCGCCGCGAACCCGTGGCGGCGACTACCTGGCGGAAGGCGGTCACCGGCGGCCGTCGCCGCGGGTCGCCGAGTGCTCCGTCTGCGGCCAAACCGAGAATCAAGCCGATCGCGCGCGCCGCGCTCACTTGCAGCCCCCCGAACGTGGACGATTCAGTCGCCGAGATTACTCGACACCGCCGCGGCGATTTCCTCGCGTGCCTGCTCCACGATGTCGCGCATCGCGCGTTCGGCACGCACCGGGTCGGCGAGGTCGATCGCCTCCGCCACCTCGACGTGCAGCGCGACCGCCTCGGGCTGCGGTTCGTCCGGCATCAGGCCGTGCCCGGTGCGGCCGGCGAGCACTTCGGCGACCACTGAGGACAGCTGCGCGAACATCGGATTCCGCGACGCGGACAGCAGCAGATCGTGGAATGCGACGTCGTGGCCGAGGAAGGCGTCGAGATCGCGGGCGCGCGCCGTCCGCTGGAGGTGCACCGCCAGCGCGCGGATCCGCCCGCGTTCCTCCGGGGTCGCCCGGATCGCGGCGAACCGGGCGGCGCACGGCTCGACGGCCGAGCGCAGTTCGGTCAGCGTGCGCAGCGCGGCCGGCCGGTCCGCGCCGTCGAGCTGCCAGCGGATCAGCCTCGGGTCATAGTGGTTCCACTCGGCCGGCTCGCGGACGGTGACCCCGACGCGGCGGCGGCTGCTGGTCAACCCCATCGTCTCGAGGACCCGCACGACCTCGCGGGCCACCGTCCGCGAAGCCCCGTACCGCTCCTGCAGCTCCTCGGAGCGCAACACCGCGCCCGGCGCCAGCTCGCCGCTCGCGATGGCCGCGCCGAGCTCGTCGAGCATCTCCTCGTGCCGATCAGTCCCCACCGGGTTAACCTAGCGCTCTGACTCGATTAAGTACTACTTCTTCTTGATTAAGTAGTACTTTTGAGTTTGACTCTCCAGAGCACAAAGACGTGGGAGGTGCGGATGACGGTCATCGTGGTGATGGGCGTATCGGGCTCGGGCAAGACGACGGTCGGCACAGCGATCGCGGAGCAGCTCGGGACCGTGTATGCCGAGGCGGACACCTTCCACCCGCGGGCGAACATCGAAAAGATGACCGCCGGGCACCCGCTGAACGACGAGGACCGGGCGCCGTGGCTGGCGGCGATCGCGTCCTGGATCGGGAAGCACCACGAGAACGGCGCGGTGGTGAGCTCGTCCGCGTTGAAGCGGCGCTACCGCGACGTGCTCCGCGGCGGCGGGGACGTCTGGTTCCTGCACCTGCACGGTTCGCGCGACCTGCTCGCCGAGCGGATGAAGACCCGCACCGGCCACTTCATGCCGGTCTCTCTGCTCGATTCCCAGCTCGCCGACCTCGAACCGCTGGAAGCGGACGAGCCGGGAGTGACCCTCGACATCAGCCGCCCGCCCGCCGACCTCGTCGCGTCGGCGCTGAAAGCGTTCCGGGAGCGCGCATGACGACCCTCGCCGCCGGCTGGACCGGCCACGACACCCGCCTGATCCTCGCCACGGTGCTCGCCATCGCCGTGATCGTGGTGCTGATCAGCAAGGTGAAACTGCACCCGCTGCTCGCGCTCACGCTGGGCTCCGGCGTGCTCGGACTGGTCGCCGGAATGCCGGTGGACAAGCTGTTGAAGAGCTTCACCAACGGCGTCGGCAGCACTATCGCGTCCGTCGGCGTATTGATCGCCTTCGGTGCCATGCTCGGCAAACTGCTCGCCGATTCCGGCGGCGCGGACCGGATCGTCGACACCGTGCTCGGCCGGGTCCGCGGCGGCGGGCTGCCGTGGGCGATGGCGTTGATCGCCGCGCTGATCGGGTTGCCGATGTTCTTCGAGATCGGCCTGGTCATGCTGATCCCGGTGGTGCTGCTGGTCGCCAAGCGCAGCGGGAAACCGGTGCTGCTGCTGGGAATCCCGGCGCTGGCCGGGCTCTCGGTGCTGCACGGCCTGATCCCGCCGCACCCCGGCCCGCTGGCCGCCGCCGGTTCGCTGAACGCCAACGTCGGCCTCACCCTCGGCCTCGGCCTGCTGGTCGGGCTTCCCACGGTGATCATCGCCGGTCCGCTGTTCGGCCGCCTGGCCGCCAAGATGGTGCCCGACGCCGCGCCGCCCGCCCGGCTGGTCCCGGAATCCGAAGGCACCGACGAAAAGCACCGCCCGAGCTTCTTCGCGACGCTGTCCACGGTGCTGCTGCCGGTCGTCCTGATGCTGGCCAAGGCGCTCGCGGACATCTTGGCGGACAAGGGAAACCCGGTCCGCCGGGTCCTCGACTTCATCGGCGACCCGCTCGTCGCGCTGCTGCTGGCGGTCCTCGTCGGCATGGTCGTGCTGGGCCGCCCGGCGCGGCTGAACCGGGAACGGCTGTCGTCGATCATCGGCGATTCCCTCGCCCCGATCGCCGGGATCATGCTGATCGTGGCCGCGGGCGGCGGGTTCAAGCAGACCCTGGTGGACGCCGGGGTCGGCGACGTGATCACCAGCCTTTCCAAGGGCGCGCACCTGTCGCCGCTGCTGCTCGGCTGGCTGGTCGCGGTGGCGATCCGCTTGGCGACGGGTTCGGCGACGGTCGCGACGGTCTCCGCGGCGGGCATCGTGGCCCCGCTGGCCGCGACCCTCGACCCGACGCACAACGCCCTGCTGGTGCTCGCCATCGGCGCCGGGTCGCTCTTCTTCTCGCACCTGAACGACGCCGGGTTCTGGCTGGTCAAGGAGTACTTCGGGATGTCGGTCGGGCAGACACTGAAGAGCTGGTCGGTGATGGAGACGGTGATCTCGGTGGTGGCGATTGCGTTGATCCTGCCGTTGGGCGCGTTGCTTTAGCGCCGAACCCTTCGACGGCCGCCGGGCTCCGAACCCGGCGGCCGTTCTCTTTGGTTGACACGTGACCTTTTGGTCACCTATTCTCGGTGCGTGCCCGACGAGGACCTGGTTTTCAAGGCTCTGGCGGATCCGACCCGCCGGTTCCTGCTCGACCTGCTCTACGCGCGTGACGGCCGCACGCTCACCGAGCTGGAGTCCGAAGTGGACATGTCCCGGTTCGGGGTGATGAAACACCTCAAGCTGCTCGAGGAGGCCGAGTTGGTCACCTCGCGCAAGGAGGGGCGGGAAAAGCGGCATTTCCTGAACCCGATCCCGATCCGGCAGATCCACGACCGCTGGATCGACAAGTACACCGCACACCACACCTCGGCGCTGCTGGGCCTCAAAGCCCAGCTCGAAGCCGAAGAAACCTATAAGGAGCCCGGAAAATGAGCGAGACCACGACCGTGCAGGTCAACCGCGTGTACATCAAGGCCACCCCGCAGGCGGTGTGGGACGCCATCACGAAGCCGGAATGGACCCAGAAATACGGCTACACCGGACTGGCCGACTACGACCTCAAGCGCGGCGGCAAGCACCGCACCAAGCCGACCCAGGAGTTCATCGACTCAGGGTTCACCAGCGACCTCCTCGACGGCGAAGTGCTGGAGGTCGATCCGCCGCGCAAGCTGGTGGTCACGTGGAAACTGCAGATGGATCCGAGTCTCGTCGCGGAGCCGTACACCACGGTCACCTACGACATCGAGCAAACGCAGACCGCGGGCACCCGGCTCACCGTCACCCACGACGTCACCGGCGCGCCCAACCACGCGGCTCTCGTGTCCGGCCAGCACGAGGACGTCAACGCCGGTCCGGGCGAGAACGCGGGCGGCGGCTGGGCGTGGATCCTGTCCGACCTGAAGTCGGTCCTGGAGACCGGCAAGGGCATCGCGGCCTGACCCGAGAATGGGGTGGCTGCTCGTTCGGGCAGCCACCCCGTGCTCACGCGCGTTGCGTCGCAGCCTTCAAAGCTGCCTTCGCGGAGTCAGAAGCGCCGAGTTTGTCCAAACCGAACAGTGCGGCTCCGACCACCGGGTTCACCTCCACTACGCGCACTTGCGCCCGCGGGGCCACCTTCAGACAGCGCCGTTCGATATCCGCGATCACCGGTTCGCCGACGCCGGTCAGCACGCCGCCGCCGAGGATGACCTCCGGAGCGGACGTCGTGAGGTCCAGGCGGCGCATGATCGCGGCCACCAGCAGGCTTACCTCCTCGGCGAACCGCGTCACCACGTCCTGCGCGACCTCGTCACCGGACGCGGCCACCTCGAACAACAGCGGGCAGAGGCCGTGGATCGAGGCGGCGTCGATCTCCTCGAAGTGCAAGCCCTGCACCACATCCAGCAGTTTCGAAGCACCGAAGTACTCCGCGACAGCCGATTCCAACGCAGTTCGCGGACCGCGTCCGTCTTCCGCGCGGACGGCCCACCACAGGGCTTCCTCGCCCAGCCGGTAGCCGCCGCCCCAGTCGCCGGACACTTTGCCCAGCGCGGGAAATCGGTAAGAACGACCGTCCGGGGCGAAGCCAGCGCCGTTGATTCCCGCGCCGCACACCACTGCTACCCCGGCGCCGTCGGAACTTCCAGCCCGCAGCAAAGCGAGCACGTCGTTGCCGACGTCCAAAGTGGAGCTCCAGCCGCGGGCCGACAAAGCCTTGTGCAGCGCCTCTTCTTCCCGAGGGAAGTCGAGACCGGCCAGGTACGCCGAGGTGTGCACGGCGAACGGCGGCTCGGTCGAAAGCCCACCGGCACGGAGGGCCTCCTGGACAAATTCCTCAAGTGCGGCAACACATCCGTCGACGCCGACGCGCTGGGGAGAAACCCCGGGGCCGCGGGAGGCGCCGAGCACGACGCCGTCCCGCGAAACCACCAGCACCTCGGTCTTGCTGTTCCCCCCGTCGATCGCGACGACGGTGTCGCTCATGCCCGCGCCCAGGGCAGGAAATCCCGGTTGCGTGCGACGAGTTCGTCCGCGAGCTGGTCCGCCTTGGCGTACTGGCCGACCAGCGGGTGCGCGAGCAGCGCGTCCGCGACCCGGTCCCGGCCGCCCTTGATCGCGGCGTCCAAGGCCAGGTACTCGTAAGCCGTGACCCCGGCGATGAGCCCGGCGAACCGCGGGTCGACCGGAGCCTGCGGGATCGGGGTCGCGCCCGCGGAATCCACAGTGGACGAAACCTCGATCACGGCGTCGTCCGGCAGGAAGTCGAACGTGCCGTTGTTGCGGACGTTCACCACGTGCTCCTCGGCGCCACCGCCGGAGGTGAGCGCGTGCACGAGCTGCACCGCCGCCTCGGAGTAGTACGCGCCGCCGCGCTTCTCCAGCGAATCCGGCTTCGTGACCTGCTCCGGGTCGAGGTAGATCTTCAGCAATTCTTCCTCGACGTCGCTGACCACCTCGGCGCGCGGACGTTCGGTCTGCTGCTTCGCGACCTGCGCGTCGTGCGAGTAGTAGTACTTGAGGTAGTACGACGGCACGGCCTGCATCCGCTGCATCCACTCGACCGGCACACTGACCTCTTCGCCGAGGTATTCCGCGTGCTGGGCAAGGAGTTCCGGTAGCCGGTCGACGCCGTCGACCAGGACGCCGCGTTCCCAGCTCAGGTGATTCAGTCCAGTGTGGACCAGTTTGACGTCGCCGGTCGACGCGCCGAGCAGCTTCGCGAACTTGCGCTGCAGGTTGATCGCGACGTTGCACAGGCCGACCGCCCGGTGGCCCTCCTGCAGCAGCGCGCGGGTGACGATGCCGACCGGGTTGGTGAAGTTGACGATCCAGGTGTCGTCGCCGGCGACCTTGCGCACGCGCTCGGCGATGTCGAGCACCACCGGCACCGTGCGCAGCGCCTTCGCCAGGCCGCCCGCACCGGTCGTTTCCTGGCCGACACAACCGCACATATGCGGGAACGTCTCGTCCGACGCACGCGCCTTCTGCCCGCCGACGCGCAGCTGGATGAGAACCGCCGACGCGCCGTCGACGCCCTCCTCCAGATTCGCGGTGGTGCGCACGCGGGCCGAATGCCCCGCGTGGTTCAGCAGCCGCTGGCTGAAATCGCCGACCGCCTCGACCCGGTAGGCATCCGGGTCGATCAGCACGATCTCGTCGACGTCGAGCGAGGCCCGCCGCCCGGCGATGCCGTCGATCAGCTCCGGCGTGTAGGTGGACCCACCGCCGACCACTGCCAGTTTCATCCCTTGACTCCCGTGAACGTGATGCCCTTGACGAACGACTTCTGCGCGAACACGAACAGCACGATCACCGGCAGCATGATCAGCGCGGTGGCGGCCATCGTGAGGTTCCATTCGACGTGGTGCATGCCTCGGAAGGACGCGATCGCCAGTGAAAGCGGCCAGTTGTCTTTGTTCTCGCCCGTGTAGAGCAGCGGGCCGAAATAGTCGTTCCAGGTGAACAGGAAGCAGAACATCGCGGTGGCCGCGATCCCCGGCTTCGCCATCGGGATCAGCACTCGCGTGAGCACCCGGAACTCGTTGCAGCCGTCGATCTTCGCCGCTTCGAGGTAGTCCTTCGGAATAGTCAGGAAGAACTGCCGCAGCAGGAAGATCGAGAAGGCGTCGAAGAAGAAGTACGGCACGATGAGCGGCACCAACGTGCCGGTGAAACCGAGTCGCACCCACAGGTCGTACAGCGGAACGACAGTGACCTGCGGCGGCAGCATCATCGCGACGACGACGAGCATGAAGCACAGGTTTTGCCCGCGCCACCGGAGTTTCGCCAGCCCGTACGCCGCCGGGATCGCCGAGAGCAGCGCCCCGACCGTCGCCAGCGCCGAGTACAGGAAGCTGTTGCCGAAGTACTCCAGCAACGGGGCCTTCCGGAACACCTCGACGAAGTTCTCGAAATGCCATTCCGTCGGCCACAGGCTCGACGTCATCGCCTGGTCGCTCTTCATCACCGAGGTGAGAAAAACGAACAGCAGCGGCAGCATGAAGATCAGGCCGAGCGCGATGCCGACCGCGTGCGTGGCCACAAAGGACAGTTTCTTGTCCCAGCGCCGCTTGAACTTCTCCCGCGGATGCACCGGAGGAGCCGGACGCGGCGGTGCCGAAAGCGTCGTCATGCCCCGTCCTCCTGATGTTGCGTCTTACGCATCTGCCGAACCAGAATCCAGGTGAAACCAGCGGAAACCAGGAACAGCAACACGGCCATCGCCGCCGCATAGCCCATGTTGAAGTACCGGAAACCCTGCACGTACAACCAGATCGGATACGTCAGCGTCGAGTTCTCCGGCGCACCGATCAGTTTCGAGTTCCCGGCGACGTCCGCCGTTCCCGCGGAGGCGGACGCGGCGACGATCGCCTGGGTGAAGAACTGCAGCGCGTAAATCATCGAGTTGACCACGCCGAACAGCAGCACCGGCGAGATCGACGGCAGCGTCACGTGCCAGAACCGGCGAATCGGGCCGGCCCCGTCGAGTTCCGCGGCCTCGTACTGCTCCTGCGGAACGTCCAGCAACGCGGCCAGGATGATGATCATCAGCTCGCCCGAACCCCACAGCGCGAGCAGGGTCAGCGCGGGCTTCGACATTTCCGGGCTGTTGAACCACAATCCGCCGTCGATGCCGACCAGCCGCAGGAATCGGTTCACCGGACCGAATTCCGGGTTGAACACGAAGACGAACGCGAGCGTCGCGGCCGCGGGCGGGGCGAGCGCGGGCAGATAGCAGAGCGTGCGGACGATGCCGACGCCGCTCTTCAGCCGCGAAATCACCGACGCCACGCCGAGCGAGAACAGCACCCGGCAGATCGTCAGGATGATCACCAGCCACAACGTGTTGTACGCAGCCGTTTTCACCAGCGGCTCGCTGGTGAACATGCGCACGTAGTTGTCGAACCCGATCCACTGTGGAGGGTTGATCAGGTCGTAGCGGGTGAACGAGTAGAACAGCGTCGCGCCGAGCGGGTAGGCGAAGAAGATGAGGAACCCGAGGGTCGCCGGTGCCATGAACCAGAACACCGTGCGCCTGCGCTTGGCCCGGGGAGACCCCCTCCGCGCCTGATTCGGCGCGGAGGAGGTTCCGGATTCCGCCGCGGTCAGCGTGGTCATCCGCCGGCGCCCTTCTGCGCCAATTCGTCGTTGATCTGCGCGTCGACCTTCTTGAGGCCCGCGTCCAGATCGGGAACCGACCCGGCCTGCCACTTCTCGGCGAAGTCGTTGACCGCCTTGAGGAACGCGTCGCCGATCGGCGTGGTCGGGTTGGCGACCAGCTTGCCGCTGTTGTAGATGTCGGTGAAGGTCTTGAACTGCGGCGGCATCTTCAGATTCGGCGAGCTCAGCGAATCCTTGGTGCTGGGCACGTTGTTCAGGCCATTCGCCATCTCGACAAGGGTGTCGGTGTCGAGCGAGGCTTGCTTGATCAGCTCCCACGCCGCGCCGGGGTTCTTCGCGCCCTTCGGGATCGCGATGATCGTGCCGGTGCCGAACCCGCCGCCGTACTGGCCGGCCAGGCTGTCGAGCACCGGAGCGGGCGCGGTGCCGTAGTCGAGCGAAGGCATCTGGTCCTTGAGGAACGCGGTGCGGAACTCGCCGTCGTAGATCATCGACAGCTTGCCGGACTGGAAGCCGTTGTCCTTCGAGTATTCGTCACCGAGCCCGGCCTTGAACTTCTCGACCTTCTCGTGCCCGCCGTAGAAGTCGATGAGCTTCTTCTGGAATTCGAACATCTCCTTCCAGCCGGGGCTGGAAGCGAGCGACGATTTGCCGTCCGGGCCGATGAACTTCGCCCCGAAGTTCGGTGCCCAGTACTGCGCCTGGTTGGCGTAGAACGGCATCGACGGCAGGAAGCCCGCGGTCTTGATCGAACCGTCCGGGTTGAACTCAGTGAGCTTCTTGACGTCCTCGAACAGCTCCGTGGTGTTCTTCGGCGGGCCCGCGATGCCCTTGGCCGCGAACTGCGTCTTGTTGTAGAAGAACCCGTACACGTCGGCGAGCATCGGCATCGCGCACCGCTTGCCCTGGTAGGACGTGTAATCGCGAACCGCCTGCGGGATCTGCTCGAGATCGATCTTGTCGCGGTCGATGTAGGGCTTCAGGTCCTGGAAGCTGCCCGTCGAGCACCACGCGCCGAGGTTGTCGGTGTAGAACGAGATCGCCACGTCCGGCGGGTTCCCGCCGCGGATCGACTGGGTGAGCTTGTCGTCGTCCTGGTTCCCCTCGTGCTTGATGGTGATGTTGGGGAACTTCGCCTTGAGCTTGTCCAGCGCCTTCGTGACCACGCCGTACTCGCGGTCGGTGAACTTGCTGTAGACGGTGATGGTGAGCTTGTCGTCCTTGTTCGGCGGAGCCGCGGCGTCGCCGCCGCCTGCGGGCGCGGCGGCACCGCACGCGGCGGTGGCCAGCAGCGTGCTCGCCGCGACGGCGCTGAGCAGCAGAGACCCGCGCTTGCGCGCGATTCTCCGGGTGCGGGTGGGAGCGGACATGAACCCTCCTGTCCTTCGGGTGGGTCTACTCGGTCGGGGACGGGGCTTGCTCTCCGGCGGACCGACGCGGCCCGAGGAGCGTGGGGGTGACGACGCCGAAGACGTCCTCACGGGCGGTGGCGAGCGCGGACTGCAGCGCACCGGCGCGCACCGCGTTGCCCTGCACCGAAGCGACGCCGACGGGCGTGCGCGGCAGGACCAGTTCGTGCAGCTTCTCCGCGACGATCCCGGCGAACTCGTCGCCGCCGGCGCGGCTGGTCTCGCCGCACAACAGGATGAGCTGCGGGTCGGCGACCGCGACGAGGCTCGCGACTCCGCTGGCGACGCGGCGCGCGAGATCGTCCAGAAACCCTTGGTGTGCCGTGTGCCGCGCCTGGGTGACGGCGTCCCAGCCGCTGTCGGCGGAGATGCCGTGCGCCTTGGCGAGCCGGGTGATCGCGGACGAGTCGACCAGGTTTCCGAACCGCGCACCGGCGGACGGCCAGCTGTCGCCAGTGTCCACAGTGGCCGGATCGGGGACGCGCATCCAGTCGATCTCGCCGCCGCCACCGGTCGCGCCGCGCAGCAGCCGCCGTCCGATCACGACCGCGCCGCCGACGCCTTCGGACAGCCAGACCAGCACGAAGTCGTCGACGTCCTGCGCGTTGCCGACGGTCATTTCCTCAACCGCGACAAGGTTTACGTCGTTCTCGATCTTGACTGTGACGCCGAGTTCGTCGCTCAGCCGCGCCGGCACGTCGAACCCGAGCCAGCCCGGGATGTGCGGGGCCGAGGACAGCAATCCGGTGCGCGGATCGAACGCGCCCTGCGCGCCGATGACCACATTGGCCAGATCGTCGAGCTGCATGCCCGCGGCCTTGGTGACCCGGCGCAGCGCCTGCCCGAACGACCCGACGACGTCCGCGCCCTCGGCCACCGGAAGCTGCACGCGATACTCGGCGAGCACGGCCCCGGCGACGTCGGCGACTACGAAGTCCGCGACCCGCGGGGTGAGATCGACGGCCGCGACGTGCGCGAGCCCGCCGTTGACCGCCCACAACTGCGCGCGCGGCCCGCGTCCGCCACCGGCCCGCTCCCCCGCCTTGCCGACGAGGTTGTCCTGCTCAAGCCGGGTGAGCAACTGCGCGGTGGCCGGCTTGGACAACCCGATGGCGGCCTCGAGCTCGGCCCGCGTGAGCGGCCCGTTCCGCAGCAACGCCTCGATCGCCGCGCGGTCGTTCATCTCGCGCAACGTTCGCGGACTGCCGGCTCGCACCTGGCTGCTCCTTTATTAGGAAACTTTACAGACGGTTTTCCGGGACTGTAGTGAGCGCGGCCACACGCCGTCAATGGGCTAGGGAAACGGCGGGGTAACGGCTTGGTACCGCGGGATGTCAGCGACCGGCACAGGGTGATCGGGCGAGCGCGGACCGTGCGCGGTCCAGACCAACGGCATCATGTGGTCCATGACACCGAGGACCAAACAGGCGATGGCCGTTGCCGGGGGCGTGCTCGCCCTCGTCGTCTTCGCGCTGCTGCTGTGGCGCGGACCGTGGTGGCTCGACGGCAGCCATCTGCGCGAGCGCGATCTGCAACCGGCCGACGGCGCGGTGGTCACCGGGTTCCGCACGACGCTGGTCGCGATCGGGGCCGGGGTCGTCGGCGGGCTCGGCCTGCTCTACACGCACAAGAACCACCGGCACACGCAGAAGCTGTTCGATCTGCACCGGCAGGAACAGTTGACCGGCCGGTACGTCGAGGCGATCAAACTGCTCGGCGACGCCAACACTGACCAGCGGATCGGCGGGATCTACAGCCTTGAACGCATCCTGCGCGACAGCGAAGCTGACCACGACACCGTGCTCGAGGTGCTCGCCGCGTTCCTGCGGCACCGGTCGCCGGGGACTGACTCAGCCGCGCCGCGGCCGCCGGAGGATCTGCAGGCCGCGGTGACGGTGCTGTGCCGCCGCCCGATCCGGGACGGCGAACCGCGACTGGACCTGCGCCGGGTCGAACTGCGCCGCGGGAAGTTCCAAAACGGACAGTTGCGGCGAGTGGACTTCGAGGCGGCGCTGCTGGGCGGAGCCGATTTCATCCGAGCGGACCTGCGGTCGGCGGATTTCGAGAACACCGACTTGGAAGAGGCCAACCTGACCGGCGCGAATATGGACAACGCGAAATTGCTCGGCGCGAATCTGCGCGGGGCATGGGGATTGACCGCGGATCAGCTCGTGTCGGCGAGGATTTACCGCGATACCAAGCTTTCCGACGAGCTCGCCGGGAACGAACGGGTGCGGGCACGCATCGCCGAATGCGAAGCGGCCCGCACCTGATCGTCACTCCTCAGCTTCCGCCCATGCCTTCAACATCACCCGGGCGATCGACGAATTCCCCGGCAGCAGCAGATTCGACGCGCCACCGGCGATCGGCGTCGGCACCCCAGTCCCGGCGTTTCGGAACGCGGCCCGAACGTCCTCCCGGGACACCCACAGCGCTTCCTCGATCTCGCCGTCAGCCGGAACCAGCGGCGCCTCGCGGTCCGCGCGTGCGGTGAAGCCCAGCATGATCGAGCGCGGGAACGGCCACGGCTGGCTGCCGAGATACCGCACGTCGCCCACCTCGATCCCGGCCTCTTCACGGATTTCGCGGACGACGCAGCCCTCCAGGGACTCCCCCGCTTCCACGAATCCGGCGAGCACCGAGTACCGGTCCGGCGGCCACATCGGCTGCCGCGCGAGCAGCACGTGCGAGCCGTTGACTCCGTCGAGGTCGTGCACCAGGCAGATCACCGCCGGGTCGGTGCGCGGGTATTCCTCGTGTCCCTTGGCTTCGCAGCGGCTGGCCCAGCCGAACTGGGTCAGCTGCGTCGGCGATCCGTCGCGGGTGCAGAAGCGCGACTGCCGCCGCCAGTGCCGCAATGCCTGCGCGGTGGTGAACAGCCCGGCCGACGTGTCGTCCAGCTGCTCGCCGTATCCGCGCAGCTCGACCCACAGCTCGCCGTTGGCGCGCGGCACCTCTTCGATCACGCCCCAGCTGCCTGCCAGCCGCACGCTGTCGACGTCGCCCTCGATGCTGCCGGGCAGCGACCAGTAGTCGATGTCTTCCCACTCGCCGAGGAACACCGCGTCGGCGGGCGGTTCGGTGCCGAAATTCATCGCCTTGCGGGTGGCCAGCGCCGAGCTTCCCTCGACAACCGGCGTGCGACCGGTGTCGTCGAGCAGCACCACGCGGGCTTCCGACCATTTCGCGGCGAGCCGCTCCGGGTTGGTGCGCAAGGTTTCCTGACGGTCCACTGTGGAACGCGACAGCGTCGGCAGTGCCCCCAGTTCGAACGGAACGCTCATCAGTCCTTCTCGCTTGCCGAAACTCCGAGCGCGGCCAGCTTCGGCGCGAGGAGGTCCGCGTCGCCGACCACGACGCCGGTGAACCCGCCCGGCGCGAAGAACTCCGCCGCCGCTTCGGCGACCTGTTCCTCGGTCACCGCCGCGAGCCGCTCCGGGTGGCTCTGCAGCCACTCGATGCCGAGGCCGTTCGACGCCAGCGCCATCAGCTGCCCGGCGAGCCCGCCCTGCGACGACGTGCCGGTGACGAGCGAGCCCATCGCGTACTGCCGCACCGATTCGACCTCTTCGGAGGTCGGCGGCACGGTGCCGAGCCGGAACAGCTCGTACCGGGTTTCCAGGTACGCCGCCGCGGTGACCTCGTTGGCCGTGTCCGCGTCCACATTGACCACCGCGCTGTCGCCGGTGAACTCGAAGCCCGAGTGCGCGCCGTAGGTGTATCCCTTGTCCTCCCGGATGTTCTCGACCAGCCGCGAGGAGAAGTACCCGCCGAACGCCAGGTTCGCCAGCTGCAGCGCCGGGTACCGCGGGTCGGTGCGCGGCACCGTCTGCGCGGACAGCCGGATCTGCGACTGCACGGCACCGGCGCGCGGGACCAGCAGGACGTTGCCGCCGGTCAGCGCGGGCAGCGGCGGCAGCACCACGGCCGAACGGTCCGACTTCCAGCCGCCGAGCGCACGCTCCAGTTCGGCCGGAACCTCTTGCGGGTCAAGGTCTCCGACCAGCACGAGCACGGCGCCGCGCGGCAGCACCGAGGCGTTGTGCAGCGCGCGCACCTGCTCGGCGGTCACCTCGGCGACGTCCTCGGCCTGCGGAACCTCGCGGGTCGCCGGGTGATCGCCATAGCGGTGCTTCTGCAGCGCTTCGCGCGCGATGGTGCGCGGCTGCGTGCGCGACACCGCGATGCGCTCGATCAGCCGCTCCCGCTCGCGCGCGACCTCCGTGTCGCCGTACGTGGCGCCGGTGAGCACGTCGCCGAGCACGTCCAGCAGGGTCGGCAGGCCGTCGGACAGCGCGGTGCCGCCGAAGTACAGCCGCTCCGGGTCCACGCCCGCGCTCAGGTCGCCGCCGATCAGCGCGACCTCGGCGTCGATTTCCACCCGGTCGCGCCGCGCCGTGCCGGTGAGCACGGTCTCCGCGAGCACCTCCGCGGTGGCCGCGTGCATCCGGTCCTCGCCCGCGAACGGGATCCACAGCCGCAGTTCGACCATCGGGACGCTCGCCTTGCGCACCGCGAGCACGCGCAGCCCGTTGGAGAGCGTCGTGTCCACATGGGACAGATCGGCGGCGGCGCGCTGGTGGCCCAGTTCGGGCAGCGGGCGCGGTCCGGTGGCGGTGCGGCCGATCTCCTCGGCGCTGCGGTGTGCGGCTTTGACCTGTTCAGCCGAGGTCACTGTTCCGTCCCTTCGGTGCTTGCGGGCTTCACGACGAGCACGGCGCGCGCGTCCGGGCGCAGCGCCTTCGCCGCCGCCGACACAGCTTCGCCGGAGACCGCGGACAAGCGGTCGGCGAGCTGGTAGACCAGCGACGCGTCGCCGTAAAGCAGTTCGAACGCGCCGAGCGCCAGCGTGCGCGACACGAGCCGGTCGTGCTCCGCGTGCAGGCTCGCCGCCCAGCGCGCGGTGACCTTCTTCAGTTCCTGCTCGTCCGGCGGCGTGGACGCGAGCTTCTCCAGCTCCTCGTCCAGCGCGGCGAGCACGCGCTCGCGCGGCACCTCCGGCGGGTGGATCGCGGTGATGGTGAACGTGTCCGGATCGCGCGCCTCGAACGGGCCGAACAGCCCGGCGCCCGCACCGATGTCGACCACCAGCGGCTCGACGTGCACCAGCCGCTGCTGCAGCCGCGAACCGTCACCGTCGGTGAGTACGCCGGCCAGCACCAGGTACGCGAGGTAGCCGTCGAGGTCGTTGATCGGGTCCGGCATCCGGTAGCCCACGGCCAGCGCGGGCAGCGGCGCGTGCGCGTCGGTGTGCTCGCCCAGCAGCTGCGTCGTCGGCAGCGGCTCGGCGAACGACGGGCGGACCGGGGCGGGCCGGTGCGGGACGTCGCCGAAGTGCTTCTCGACGAGCGCCTTCGCGTCCTCCACCTCGAAGTCGCCCGCGACGGTCAGCACCGCGTTGGCCGGCGAGTAGAAGGTGTCGAAGAAGGCGGCGCAGTCGTCCAGCGTCGCGCCTTCGAGGTCTTCGAAGGCGCCGTAGCCGTCGTGCGCGTTGGCGAAGGTGGAGTACAGCACCGGCGGAAGCAGGATCCACGGGAATCCGCCGTACGGCCGGTTGCGCACGTTCAGCCGGATTTCCTCCTTGACGACCTCGATCTGGTTCGCCAGGTTCTCCGCGGTCAGCTTCGGCGCGCGCATCCGGTCGGCCTCGAGGAACAGCGCGCGTTCCAGCGCGGCCGCGGGCAGCACCTCGTAGTAGTCGGTGTAGTCCGGGTGCGTGGAACCGTTGAAGGTGCCGCCGCTGGACTGCACGTGCCGGAAGTGCGCCAGTTTCTCCAGGCTTTCGCTGCCCTGGAACATCAGGTGCTCGAAGAGGTGCGCGAAACCGGTCAACCCCTCCGGCTCGGAGCGGAAGCCCACGTCGTAGTGCACGCTGACCCCGACCACCGGCGCGGTCGGGTCAGGAGCGAGCACCACGCGCAGACCGTTGTCGATCGTGAAACGGAAGAGCTCGGGATCGGCCATGCCTCCACCCTACGCAGGCGCGGGCGTCTTGGGCTCGTCCGGTCGGAGGTGCCTCGCGCCCTCGAACGCGACGGTCAGTGCGGCCACGAATCCCCTGGTCCGCACCAACGGCACAGCGTCCTCGCCCGAGGCGCCGTACCAGTACGCCGACAGCGAACAAGCGTTAACTAGCCAAGCGTCTGCTTCGCCCAGCGCGTACGCGTACGGGAGCGCGCGAGAGACGAGCAGTTCGTCGTCTGGCGCTTCCATGGCGCGCAGCTGTGCGTTGAGGCCGAGAAGGCGGTCTCGGAGGTCTAGGCCAGCCTTCGTGCGCTCCGGGAGAAGGCGCGCGGCGGCCGTCACGGCGACGCCGGTGGCGAGAAGCACCAACCCGAGTTGTGCGTAACCGACAGTGAAGGCCAGCAGGACGGTAAGGAAGACGCCGTACCCACATAGCCGCGGGCCGATCTTCGACAGCCGCTTCGGGGAGCGCCAACCGCGACGGACCGTGTCCGCTATTAGCTCGCGTACGCCTGCTTCGCGGACTTCGGCGAGTGTCGCGGCTTCGCCCGGCACAGCGGCTGCGTAAACCGCGCGCTCGAAGGCGGTCAGGTGTTCGTCGGGCGGGTTGCGGCGTACGAGGACCCAGCTGTGCGGACCGTCTTCGGTGACCCATAGGTAGTTACGGACGCATAGGTCGAGCACTGTCGCGGCTAGGTCGACGGAGCTGACGCGTCCGGTGAGTAGCAGTCCTACGTGTCCAGGGAGTACTCCGTCCGGTGAAGAGAAGCGGCCGTTGTCGAGAAGCTGCACGGGAGTGGCTCGGCCGGGCTGTCGGTCGCGTCGGCGGCGTACGAAGACTGTGACGGCACCAGCGATCGACAGCGCGGCGAAGGCCAGCCATGCCCACCACACCGACGCGGTCGCGGCGAAGGGACCGGTGGGGATGAGGTGCTCTGTCGCGGCGACTGTGCCGCCAGGGAGTTCGGCGGTCAGCTGTACGCGCGAGCCAGGCTGGAGGTTCGGCACCGAGACGCGGGTCAGGCCGGAGTGGTCGATTTGCGCGGCGCCGCAGCGGGACGTCGAGTCGGGCGGACCGGCGAGGCAGTTGAGCGCATCGGGGATGGCGGGTGCCGCGAAAGTCGCGCGGACCAGTTCGAGGCGGGTGTCCCAGCCACCGGCTACATCCCAGGTCACGTGCTCGACGCCAAGACTCGTGCCGACCGCACCGTCCACTGTGTACCGGAGCACGGACGTTCCGCCACGCAGGTAGAAGGTCACCTGGTCGTTGCCGGATTCGGCGTTGCCCGCGCCTTCGATGCTGATGTCGCGGATGCCGAGCACGCGGGCGTTGGCGCGCAACGGGATCGTGCGGGTCATGGAGGTGTCGCGCGGTACTGAGACTGCTTCGGTGACGGACAGGCTGCCGTCGTGCTGGACCTTCAGCGCTACCTCGACGCTTTGCGGCAGGCCGGGCAGCGACGGCTGGTCCGGCGCCGCGGAGAGGAACGGGATCAGCAGCAGCGCGGCGAGTTTCATTGCGCGGCCACCGCCGAGCGCCGTTCGGCCATGGCCTGGATCGCGCCGATCTCTGCCGCCAACGGAGATTCGGCCCGCCCCGTCGGACTCCCCCACGCGCCGCCACGGCGGGTGTGAACCAGAGGAGCGGCTAGGAAGGTGGCGATTCCAGCGATCAGGAGCGCGACGCCGATCAGCGCCTCGCCGACGGTGAGGGCGAGGACGACGGTCGTCACGATGCCCGCAGCGACCAGGATGAGCCCGGCTCGGCGGACGTGCGGTTGCCTCGTGGACAGCCAGCCATGGCGATGCGCTTCGGCGTCGAGAAGGGTGCGCAGTTCCGCCTGATCCGGCCGTGCGGCAGCGAGCGGACCCGGCCGGAAGGCTGACTTGACCGCTTGTTCGAACGGCGTGAGCGGATCGGCTTCGCCATGGCTGACCTGACCGTCGGCGATGTGCAGATGCCCTCGGGCGACGAGATCGAGGACCGTGCCGGTGAGGTCGAGTTCACGACGCAGCCTGGTGCGGCGACGCAGCACACTGGCACCGATGAGCAGGTAGAGCACTAACGCAAGACCACTGAGGGCAGAAGGAAAACCCGGCGCGAAGGCGGCCAACGGTCCAGTCGGGACAAACCGGGCGTTCTCCGGCAACGGCCCGGTTTGGACGGCCAGATCGATCCGATCCCCTTGGCGCAGAACGTTCTGTTCGGCATGCGCTCCCCCGCTCCGGAGTTCGGAGAAAGTGCACTGCCGAGACGACCCCGGCTGACCGGCGTAGCAATCCGCGGCGGACACTCCCGGCGCGCTGAAGGCGGCAGTGACCCGATCGACCGCACGATCCCAGCCGCCAGTGAGCTGAAACCGAACCTGCCCGGCGGCGACCGCGCCGTCCACTGTGTACGAAATGGTGGCCGGACCGGTAACCGTGATCGTCGTTCCGTTCGCACTGGCAGCACCGGAAAGATGCAGGTCAGTGACCGAGTAAAGCCGGTCCTCGTCGTCAGTGACGGGTACGCGCTCGGCGATGCGATGGACGGCGGGGGCGTCGGTGACGATGCGCTCGATGACCGTGAGCTGACCGTCCTGGGCAGTGGTGACGGTGACGTCGTCGGCGAGCATGTCCTCAGCTCGGCGGGGTGAAGGGGTTGTCGGACCTCGGCGGCGCCGGAGGTTGAACCGGCGGCGGCGCGTAGGCGGGCGGGCCGTACTGCATCGGCGCGAGCCGGGCGTGATCGCGGTTACGGCGCTCGGCGAGCACCGCGGTGAGGAAGACCCACGGCGGCATCCCGTGCGGCAGCGGTACGCCGATCGCCGCCGAAACCTGCTGTGCCAGGCCGAAGCCGAGCGACGCGGCCGCTTCCGGGCGCAGTTCGTGGTAGCGGCCGAGGTACTGGCGGGAGGCCATGGCGAGGTCGTCGGTGAGTCCGCTGAGGTCGAAGTGCGCGGCCCACGCCTCGAGGCCGGGCGGCACCATGAGAATCGCCTGCGCGGACTGCGGCACGCGTTCGCGGATCACCAGGGTCCCGGCGAGGTAGTCGCCGACGCGGCGGCCGTTCGACGACGTCAGCGACACGATGACGGCCACCGCGCCCAGGAAGCCGAGCGCCCAGAAGTCGACGAAGAAGCCCGCGAGCGCGCGGGTCAGCGCGTGCCGGAAGCTGATCGGGCCGCCGTCGAGACGAACCACGCGCAGGCCGAGCGCGAGTTTGCCGAGCGAACGGCCGCGGCTGAGCGTTTCGAACAGCACCGGGTAGCCGATCACGACCAGCACGAACGTGGTCAGCATCAGCGCGACGGTGAGCGCCGAGTCGAACGACCCCGCGGTCAGCATCAGCATGACGAACACCAGCAGCAGCAACGCGGCCTGGACGAGGACGTCGAGCAGCATCGCGACCGCGCGGCTGGCGAGCTTCGCCACCCGCAGGTCGAGGACGACGGCCTCACCGGTGACGAGATCGGACTCTTCCTGCACGAGGCCAGCGTAGAGCGCCGACGCGGGCGCCGGTGCCACTATCCTGGCGGACGAGGGAGGTGGCCGGTGGACGTCGATGTGTTCGTCGCGGCGCACAGTGCCGAATGGAGCAGGCTCGGCGAGCTCGCCGGACGGCGCAGGCTGACCGGCCAGGAGGCAGACGAGCTGGTCACGCTGTATCAACGCGCCGCGACGCATCTGTCGATGATCCGCTCGACCGCGCCCGACCCGGCCCTGCTGGCGAGGCTGTCGGCGCTGGTCGCCCGCGGCCGTTCGGCGGTGGCCGGCTCGCACAGCCCGGCGTGGCGCGAGGTCGGCCTGTTCTTCACCCGGCGGTTCCCGGCCGCGGTGTACCTGAGCCGCCGCTGGTGGATCCCGGCGGCGCTGCTGTCGGTCGCGGTGATGGCGGTGCTGGGCGTGTGGATCGCGGGCGACCCGGACGTGCGCGCGTCGCTGGTGTCGCCGGACGAGGTGCACGCGATGACCGCACCGGGCGGCCAATACGAGACGTACTACTCGACCGGCCCAGCGGCGTCCTTCGCGGCGAAGGTGTGGACGAACAACGCCTGGGTGGCGGCGACGTGCCTGTTCCTGGGCGTCGCGCTGGGCCTGCCGGTGATCGCCGCGCTGTGGATGAACTCGCTGAACGCCGGGATCGCGATCGGCCTGATGTCCTCCGCCGGCCGCGGCGATGTCCTGCTGGGACTGCTGCTGCCGCACGGCCTGCTGGAACTGACGGCGGTGTTCATCGCAGCCGGGACCGGTCTGAAGCTCGGCTGGACCGTGGTGGACCCGGGCCGTCGATCGCGAAGCGCGGCGCTGGCCGAGCAAGGCCGGTCGGTCGTGGTGATGGCGCTGGGGCTGGCGTGCGTGCTGCTGGTGTCGGGCGTGATCGAGGCGTTCGTGACACCGTCCGGCTGGCCGACGTGGCTGCGAATCGGCATCGGGGCGGTGGTGGAGCTGCTGTTCCTGACGTACGTGTTCACGCTGGGGCGGCGGGCCGCGCTGGACGGGGAGACTGGGGATGTCGACCGCCGCGCCGCCGGGGACGCGCTTCCCGAAGCTGGCTAGCGTCCGGTCGCACGGGGGTCGTCGGGCGGGATCAGCTCGGCGGCTCGGACGTCGTTGAGGTTCTCGACGGAATCCAGGAGGTCGTTGGGGACCGGGTGTTGCGCGACGAAGGTCATCGCCTGTTCTTTCGTTGCCGGGTCTGCGGATTCGGAAGCCAGCTGACCGACCACGGTGCTGCTTTCGCGCATCACCCGAAGAGCCAGCTCGTGGCGGCGGGCTTGCAGATCGAGTTCCGCTCGCTCCAGCTCGACCCGGTGCTGCTGCCAAGTCATGACCATCTTGAGCAGCTGCTGCAACGCAATGAGCGCGGCACCGCCGTAGGCGACCGGAGACGACGCCCGCGCCACCTCCGCGAGCACCACCTGCCACGGGCTGGCCATGGACATCCGGGCCACCCGCAGGTCTGCCGCCCAGCCCTCCTCGCTCAACGGCGCCGCGCCGCGCCACAGCGCATCACGACGCGGTGCCCGATCCTGCCGGTAATAGAGGTACCGCTCGGCGTTCGGCATCCTCGGCAATGCCACCAGCATTCGAGCCTGCCTGGTCAGCGCACGCAACGCGACCGTGTTGCGCTCCACCGCTTCCAAGGCGGGCAAAGCGCCGAGGTCCACCGCGACAAACAACAGCTCAGCATCGGTGCGCGCCCCGGAGTCAGCCTCGATAGTCACTCGCCTCATCCTGCCGCACCCAGTCGCCACCGGGTACCGCTTACAACCGGCCCGCCGCTTTCAGGGCTAGGTAGCGGTCAGCCAGCGCAGGCGGCAACTCCTCCGGCACCGCGTCCACCACCCCGACCCCGTGCCGGGTCAGCCAAGCCACCGACGACTCCCGGCCAGCCAACGCGCGTTCCGCCGCGGCAGCGTCATAAACCGCCTCCGCCGAGCCCCGCGAAGCCGCCATCTCCGCCACCCGCGGGTCCGCCACCGAAGCCACCAGCACCTCATGCCGAGCCGTCAACGAGCCCAGCACCGGGAACAAGCCCTCTTCCAACGGCGCCGGTTCCAGCCCCGTCAACAACACCACCAAAGCCCGCCGACGAGTCCGCCGCAGCACTTCCGCCACCATGCCCCGCGCGTCCGTCTCCACCAGCGACGGTTCGACCGTGGCAAGGGCGTTCACCAAAGACGGCGTCGAAGCATTCGGAACCGAAGCCCGCACCCGACGGTCGTAAGCCACCAAGTCGACCCGGTCCCCCGCCCGGGAAGCCAGCGCGGCCAGCAAAAGCGCCGCGTCCATCGCCGCGTCCAACCGTGGCGCGTCGCCGACCCGCCCGGCCGAGACGCGGCCGGTGTCCAGCACCAAAACCAGCTGCCGGTCGCGTTCCGGACGCCACGTTCGCACCATCACGTCCGAAGCGCGGGCCGTCGCGCGCCAGTCGATCGAGCGGACGTCGTCGCCGATCACGTACTCACGCAGGGAGTCGAATTCCGTTCCCTGGCCGCGAATCAGCACGGCATTGCGACCGTCCAGCTGCTGCAACCGAGCCAGCCGCGAAGGAAGATGCTTGCGGCTGTGGAACGGCGGCAGCACCCGAACCGCCCACGGGACCTCGTGCGAACCCTGTCGCGCGGCCAAGCCCAGCGGGCCCACCGCGCGCACGGTCACCCGGGCCGCGACGCGGTCGCCGCGGCGGGTCGGGAGCAGGGCGGTCGTCAACGCGCGCCGTTCGCCGGAAGGCACAACGAGAGCGTGCCGGTCGTCGGCACCGGCGCTCGGCGGCCAGGCATCGCGCAGGGAACCCCGGACGGTGCGCCCGCCGGGGTTCGTCACGGTCAGCGTGACCTCGGCGGGCTCCCCCAGCCGGACGGAAGTGGTGCCGCTGCGCGAAAAACGCAGCGCCCGCACACTCCCGGCCAGCACGAGGTCCACGACGACCAGCACCAGCAGCACCGCGACCACGATCGCGACGCCGGTGCCGGACGGGAACAGCAGCCCGACCACCAGCGCCCCCAGGAGCGCCAGCAGCCCGAGCCGCCCGGTGACTGCCATTCAGCGCGGCACCGGCACGGAGGCCAGCACCCGGTCGAGGACGCCGTCCGCGGTCACGCCTTCGAGTTCGGCTTCGGGCCGCACGTCGAGGCGGTGCCGCAGCGCCGGACGGGCGAGTGCCTTGACGTCGTCGGGCGTCGCGTAATCCCGGCCGGACAGCCAGGCCCACGCACGCGTCACGGCCAGCAAAGCCGTTGCGCCACGCGGAGAAACGCCGATGCGCACCGCCGGGAGTTCCCGGGTAGCACGGCACAAGTCGACGACGTAGCCGATCACTTCCGGCCCGACGGTCACCTTCGCGACCGCTTCCCGCGCGGCCGCGAGCTCCGCTGCCCCGGCGACCGGACGCACGCCCGCCGCAGCGAGGTTCCGAGGGTCGAAACCCTGTGCGTGCCGCCAAAGAATGCCGATTTCGTCCTCACGCGACGGTGCCGGCATGGTCAGCTTCAACAGGAACCGGTCCAGTTGCGCCTCGGGCAACGGATAGGTGCCCTCGTACTCCACCGGGTTCTGCGTCGCGATCACCACGAACGGATCCGGCAACAGCCGCGAAGTGCCGTCGATCGAGACCTGCCGCTCCTCCATCGCCTCCAGCAGCGACGACTGCGTCTTCGGCGGCGTCCGGTTGATTTCGTCCGCCAGCAGCAGATTCGTGAAGACCGGCCCCTCGCGGAAGGAGAACTCGCCGCTGTGCGCGTCGTACACAATGGACCCGGTGACATCGCCCGGCATCAGGTCCGGCGTGAACTGCACCCGCGTCGTCTTCAGGTCCAGCGACGCCGCCAAAGCGCGCACCAGCAACGTTTTCGCGACGCCCGGCACGCCTTCCAGCAGCACGTGCCCCCGGCAGAGCAGCGCGAGGATGAGCCCGGTGACGGCCGCGTCGTTGCCGACCACAGCTTTCCCGACCTCGGTGCGCAACGCGATCAGGGCCGCCCGCGCGTCCTGCATCTGTTCGGTACTCAAGAACGCTCCACCTCTCGTTCCACCGCGTCCAGTTCGTCCGCCAGCCGCACCAGCGCCGTCTCGTCGGACGGCGACGGGCCGTACAGCACCGCCCCGACCTCGTTCGGCGCCCGGCCGGTCCGCGCGCTCACCGTCTCCACCACCGCGGGCGGGCCGGCGTCGCGCGGCAATCCCAGTCTCTTCCGCAGCCGTGTCCTGGCTGCCTCACGCAAGGTTTCCGCCGCGTGCCCGGTCGCGCCGCCCCGCCGGTACAGCCGGGCCCGGCCCTCCGCCGTTTCCGCCGATCGCACGACCACCGGCAGCGGTTCGCGCACCACCGGCCCGAGCCGCCGCGCACGCCACAGTGCGAAAAGGACGATCGCGATTCCGGCGGTCAACGCACCGTAGCGCCAGCCCGGCGGGATCAGGTCGACGAACGGCTTCTTGTCACCGGCCAGCGCCGAGTCCTCTGTGGACGGCACGTACCAGGTCAGCTGCCGGTGATCGCCCAGCAGCCGCATGCTGAACGCGGCGTTGCCTTCCTTGGCGATCTGGTCGTTGGTGAACGCGTCTGCGGCACCGAGGACGGTCACGGTGCCGGTTCGGTCGGCCAGCTGCACGAAACTCGGTTCGCTGCCGTCGCGATAACAGGTGCGCGCTGTCTTGTCGTCGGTGCTGTAGTGCCGTCCGCCGAGCGTGACCGAACCGGCGCTGACCGCCGCACCGACCGTGCAACCCGGTTGCAGCGTACGGACATCTCCCGCTCCCACCGGGGAAACTGTCGGCGCGGCCATGCCCAGCGCGGTCGATCCGGGCGCGACGAGCACGAGGTGCGAGACCCGGCGTCGCAGGTCGGCCAACCCGTTCGTCGGCACCAATTGCGGCGCGGTGATCAGCAGAGTTCCGCTGTCGGCCGCATCCCGCGCCTCGGCGAGCGAATGCACGGCGCGGACTTGAACGCCTTGCTGCTCCAGCAAATGCGCGAGAGCGTGACTGCCGCGCGGTTCGTAGGAACCGGGGTCGAATTCGCCGCTGGTCTGCTTTCCGCGGCTGAGCACGATGACCATCGCGACGATCACGATCAGCAGGAGAATCGCGAGCGGAACCCGGGCGCCACGCCAGATTCGGCGCAGATCCGGCGAAACAGCAGTGCTCATGCGTCCGCCAAAACCGGTCGGGCGCGACGGACGCGTTCGTCCAATTCGGACAAAGCGCGGTAACCGGTTTCGGTGCCCGGCCGGCCGCCGTAGTGGACGTCGTCGAACTGCCGCGCGGCAGCCGTGAGCTCAACGGCGAGGTCCGGCAGGAACCTTCCGGCCTCGGCGACGGCTTCGTCCGCGGTCCGCCCGGAGCGGACGTCCAGCAGCGCGCGCTCTTCCATCCCCCGCACGAGCCCGCGGAACCGGTCCCGCACCGCGTCGGCGAAATCGCCGCGAGCAGCGGCTTCCTCGGCGGCTTTCCGGTACTCGTCAGCGGTTTGCCGCCGTCCGCTGAACACCTCGCCGGACGTTTTCGCGGACCGGCCGACCTTGCCCACCCGCAGCCGCACGACCACGATCAGCACGATCACCAATGCCAGCACCAGCAGCAGGCCGAGCGGGCCGCCGGGCACCCCGGACAACGCGTTGAACAGCTCGGAAATCCGCCGTCCGAGCCACTGCCAGACCTGCTCGAGAAAGCCCGGCCGCGCAGCCGCGTAACCCGGGTCGGTCAGTTCCTGGGCCGCCCGCAGCCGGGCGGGGTCCCGGTCGATGTCGACCGGGACGTCGGCGAGAAAACCGATCACCACGCCTGCTGCGGCGGTTGCGGCGGCTGGATGCCCGCCGCCCTTGCCAGTTCGATGTCCATGCCCTCGCGGCGCATCCGCTGGTCGATGTAGAGCACCACGGTGACCAGCGCGGTGAACGGCATGATGATCGTCTCCGCGATCACCTTGCCCACCGATTGCAGCACGAGCCCGCCGGTCGTCACCTTCGGCAGGGTCGCCTGCGGGTCGAAGAGGCCGCTGAACGCGCCCGAGCCGACGCTGAACGGAATGCTGATGATCGCCGAGATGATCCAGCCGATCACGCCCGCCAGCAGCAGAATCCCGAACACCCGCCAGAACATGCCCGACACGAGCTGGCGCGACCGCGTGAACGCCTGCCCGATCGTGCCGCGTTCCAGCACCAGCGCGGGACCGGTGAGCGACCAGAACACATACGGCAGCACGGCGGGCAGCAGGCAGAACGCCGCGGCGACGATCGTGGCCAGCGTGTAAAGGATGGTGACCGCCAGCAGCGGCAGCAGGCGCGGCGCGGCTTCGCGCATCGCCGAACCGAAGTCGACCGGACGGCCGAGCACCGCCTTGCCCATCACCACGGTGAGGAAGCCGGTGAGGAAAGTCTGCGCCAGCATGGAAATCACGAGCGTGGGCAGCAGTGCGGTGAGGGCGGAGCCCAGCAGGCTGTACGCCGCGTCGAGCTGCTGTTGCTGCGTCGCGGCCGGGCCGAGCTGGGCGACCCGGTTGAAATCGGGCACCAGCCACAGCGACGCGACGAGGTTCAGCCCCGCCGAGATCACCGCGACGACCGCGGCCACCCCGAGGATCAGCAACGGGTACCGGCGGATCGCGGTGATCGCGCCGTCGAGGATGTCGCCGACGTTCAACGGGCGCAACGCGATCACGCCCGGTTTGCCCAGCCCGTGCGGGCTCCAGCCGGCGCCGGGACGGCCGTAGCCGCCGCCGGGGTACTGCGGAAGCGGTTGCTGGCCCGGGGATTGCCACTGGCCGCCCGCCGGGGGCGAGGTCGCGCCAGGAGGCGGGAACGCGCCGGGCTGTCCCGGAGTGGCGCCAGCCGCGTTCTCGCCGCCGGAAGACGAAGACACCCCAGCTGAGGTCTCGCTCCCCGGCTGCGGGGCTGCCGGATTCTCACCGGCAGAAGGCGAAGGCGCGCCAGCCGGGTTTTGCCCGCCTGGCTGCGACGTCGGGTCAGCCGGACTTTCGCTGCCAGGCGACGGAGCCGCGCCAGCCGGACTCGCCCAGCCCGGCGGCGGCGTGGCGCCAGTCGCGTTTTCGCTGGCAGGCGACGGATCAGCGCCGGTCGGACCGTCCGAAGCGGCCTGCTTCTCCCCGGACGAACCGGAGTTTTCGCTGGCGGACGACGAAATTCCGGCACCAGAGGAGGAGGTGTCCGTTTCGCCGGTCTCCGGCGGGGTGGCGGCGGACGCGCCGGGGTCGGGGCTCGCGAAGCCCCGGCTCGGCGTAGGCGTGTCGTCCCCCGGCCCGGACGAACCGGGTGAATGTGTCATCGGAGCCCCTCGTCTGCACGGCCCTGCGGTTGCTGCCGTCACTCTTCCAGAGCCGTCCGCACCCGGCCAGACCTGGGGGGACGTCCGGGCGACGAGGCAGTCCGGCGAAGTGCTGCGGCGCGCCGGGCGTCCCCCGATATGCTGAACGGCAAGCCGGGGTACGCCCGGCCCGCGCCGAGACCCACCGGGACTGCCCTGATGACGCAACCGCCCTACGGCCAGGTGCCGCCACGCGGGACCGTTCAACCGCCGCCGGTGCCGGGGCAAGGACCGGTGCCGCCGGGCCAGTACCCGGGTCAGGCGCAAGGTCCGTACCAGGCACAGCCGGGACAAGGGCCGTACCAGGGACAGCAGCCGCCGTATCAGGGCCCGCCGCCGCAAGGTCCGCCGCCGCAGGGCCCGCCGTGGCAGCAGCCGCCGCCGTCCTATCCGGTGCCGCCGCGCAAACCGACCGGTCTGATCGTCGGCCTGTGCCTCGGCGCGGTCGCGGTGCTGGCGCTGGGCGTCGTCGCGATCGTTTCGCTGAACCGCGGGTCGGGTCCGAGCAACGCCGGCTACCAGGCCGCGCCGCCCTCGCCGACGTCCGCCTACGAACTGCCGCCCACCAGCGGCTCGTCCACCGCTTCGAGCGCGCCGTCCAGTTCGTCGGAAAGCCCGAGCACCTCGGTCAGCGCGGGCCCGCACAAGATCCTGAAGCTGGCCGATCACCCGATCCTGCAGGACCGCAACGCCGGCCTCCAGAACCTCGTCTGCAACCTTCCGCAGTGGACCAGCACGCAGGACGGCGCGGAAGCGTTCTTCACCGCCGCGAGCAAGTGCCTCGACGCGGCGTGGGGCCCGTTCCTCGAGTCCTACAACCTGCCGTTCACGCCGCCCGCGCTGCACTTCCCGACCGGGCCGAGCTTCGACACCGAATGCGGCACCATCCAGGTCGGCATCGCGACCGCGGCGTACTACTGCGAGAACAACCTGTACGTCCCGTTCAAGGGCCTGCAGACCGACCAGTACGGCAACAACCCCGGTGTCTACCTGGCACTGTTCGCCCACGAGTACGGCCACCACGTGCAGGAAGTCGCCGGCATCATGGACGCCGCGTGGCAGAAGATCTACGCGGCCGGGCAGAACAGCCCCGAGGGCCTCGACATGTCGCGCCGCAAAGAACTACAGGCGCAGTGCTTCTCCGGAATGTTCCTGGGCGCGCACGTCGACCGCGGCGGCACGATCACCCGCGACATGTACAACAAGGCCTGGAACGACCAGGAAACCCGCGGCGACAACACTTCCCGCAGCCACGACCACGGCACCAACGCGCACTACGCGCAGTGGTGGCGCGCCGGGGCGAAGGACAACCGGATCGCGGACTGCAACACCTTCGCGGCGTCCGCTTCGGACGTCAGCTGAACTGGTCGCCGCTGCGGTCGTAGTGGTTCGCGGCGGGGCGGCTGTGTCCGGCGCACTGTTGGCACTACAGGTGTAGTGGTTCGCCAGTTGCGGCTAAGTCCCGGTCCAGGGTTGGTGCTGCGGCTGTAGTGGTTTGCCGAGCGCGGCTGCGGTGTCGCGTCAGCTGAGCAGCGCGAGCTTGCCCGAACCGCGGATCACCAGGTAGGCGTACATCCCGCCGCAGAAGCAGGCGAACACCAGCAGCGCCAGCGCGATCGGCGCGCGCAGGTCCTGCGAACCCGCCGAGGTGTCCGGAGTGCTGACGGAGACGACGCCGCTGTCCGGGGCATCGTCCGGGACCACCACCTGGAGGTGCTCGTCCTTGCCGTGCCCGCAGCTGTCGAGCGTGCCCTGGCGCGGTTTGCCGCCGAGCTGGAACGAGACCGATTCGGCCGCCCCGGGAACGGAGCAGTCGACGGCCTTGGTGATCTGGGCGTCCACCGGCGCGCCGGGAGACTTCGCGTGGATGCCGAGCAGCCCCGGACCGGCGAGCCACGTCAAGACCACGACGAGCACCCCGGTCGCGATCGGGATGCCCACCTGCAGCCACCGCTTGACGGGGCTCTTATGCGGAGGGTCGGAAACCTGCACGACACCATGCTTCCAGATGCCGGGGGCAAAACCCAGTGAGGTGCCCGCGCACGGGGGACCCCGCCGCGCGCCGCGAGAGCACCGTCACTCGCTGCCGTCCGCCGCCCCGATGCCCCACGCGCCACCGCACCCGCCGCCCGCCCCCCGACCGACCTGGCCCGAATCCCACCCCAATGCCACATTGGGTGCATCCCACGCACCGAACGCCACATTGGGTGCGTCAGACGCACCCAACGCCACATTGGGGTTTCTCAGTAGCAGGTGCCGGGTCGACGGTGCGCGAGGTCTTCCTGGTCACCGGACCTGGTCCGGCGCTGCCGGGAGCAGGGAGCCACGCGGCCCAGCCAGCACTCCGCATCGCCGTAGCGGGGCCGCGCACAGCTTCCGCTGAGACGACCCCCGAGTGCGTGCGACGCACCCAACGCCACATTCGGTGCGTTCAGCACACCCAACGCCACATTGGAGCGGTCCGGAACCAGCCCGAACCCGGCACCCTCAGCGCTCGATGTGATCGACCTGCGTGACCTTCTTGACGTACAGCAGCCGGTCCCCCGGCTCCAGCGCGTCCGCCTGCGGAGCGTCCACCCGGTAAAGCACCCCGTCACGCACCACGCCGAGCACCGTGTCCGGCAGGTGTCGGGGCGAGCCGCCTTCCTCGCTCGGTTCGATGGCGCGTTCGGCGATCGCCAGGCCGGATTCCGGGGTCAGCAGGTCCTCGACCATGTCCACTACAAGCGGAGTGGACGTCGCCATCCCGAGCAGCCGCCCCGCGGTCTCGCTCGACACCACGACCTGGTTCGCCCCGGACTGCTTCAGCAGGTGCACGTTCTCCGCCTCGCGCACCGACGCCACGATGTGCGCCTTCGGGGCCAGCTCGCGCGCGGTGAGGGTGACCAGCACGGCCGTGTCGTCGCGGTTCGGCGCGACCACTACGGCCCGCGCGTGCTGCACGCCCGCGACGCGCAGGACGTCCGCCCTGGTCGCCGATCCGTGCACGGTGACAAGCCCGAGCGCGCTCGCCGCGTCCAGCGCCTGCTGGTCGGTGTCGACGACCACTACGCGGTTGGCCTGCACCTCTTCGTCGCCGAGCAGCGCGTTGACCGCCGAGCGGCCCTTCGTGCCGAAACCGACGACGACGGTGTGGTCACGCACCTTCGTCCTCCACTTCTGGATTTTGAACGCCTGCCGGGAGCGCTCGGTGAGCACTTCCAGGGTGGTCCCGACGAGGACGATGAGGAAGAGCACCCGCAGCGGCGTGATCACGATGACGTTCACCAGCCGCGCGGACGCGGTGGCCGGCGCGATGTCGCCGTAGCCGGTGGTCGAGAGGGAAACTGTCGCGTAATAAAGCGAGTCGAGGAGCGAGAGGCCGTCGCCGTTGGCGTCGCGGTAGCCGTCCCGGTCGAGGTAGACGATCAGCACCGTGGCGAGCAGCGCCAGCAGCGCGCCGATGATCCGCTTGACGATCGCCCGCATCGGGCTGACGGTCAGCTCCGGCATCCGGATCACGCCGACGAGCTCGTGGTCGGGCCGGTCGTTCAACCGGACGTTCAGGGGCAGCCGTTTCAAGGCCTTCATGCACCGGCTCCCCGCGCGCGTTCGGCGTCACTCACAGCGGGGAGGATAACCCAATCGGAGCACCCGCACACCCGTCACGGCGATCATGCTGTGGCAGGCTTGCCGCATGTCCGAGCCTCGCGCGTCGCAACGTCCGGCCCATCTTCTCGCCGCCCTCCTGGCCGGGGCGGGCGTCCTGCACTTCGCCCGGCCGAAGCCGTTCGACGCGCTGGTCCCGAAAGAGCTGCCCGGTGACCGGCGCACGTGGACCTACGCCTCGGGCGTCGCCGAGTTGACCGTCGCCGCCGGGATCGCGCTGCCGCGCACGCGCCGGCTGGGCGGGTTGGCGGCGGCGCTGCTGTTCGTCGGGGTGTTCCCGGGGAACGTGAAAATGGCGCTGGACTATCAGCGCCGCGGCCGTCCGGCGCGGGATCGCGCGGTGGCGTGGCTGCGGCTGCCGATGCAGTGGCCGTTGGTGAGCTGGGCGTTGACCGTGCGCGATCGGGCGTAGCTCCTACTCGCGGGGAACGTTGCGCAGCAAGGCACGCAGGCCTTCCGCGTCCAGCAGATCGGCCGGGCGCAGCGTGTGTCCGGGTCGGACATAGTGGAAAGCCGCGCGCACCCGTTCCACCGGGACTTTCTTCAGCGCCGCCCAGGCCAATCGGTACGCGCCGAGCTGAACAGCCAGTGCTGGCAACCGTTCTTCGGACGGGACGGATCCGGTTTTCCAGTCCACAACGGTCCAGCCGCCGTCCGGATCCGCGTAGACCGCGTCCATCCGGCCGCGCAGGGTGATGCCTTCGACGTCTGCGGAGAACGGCACCTCCACGGCCACCGGGACACGGTCGGACCATTCGCTGTTCTCGAAAGCTTCTTGCAGGGCTTCGAAATCGGTGTCCGGAGCCTCGCCGACGTCCGCCGCGCCGGGCAGATCGTCGATCTCCAGCAGTCGGTCGCCGGAGAAGCGTTGCTCCAGCCAGCTGTGGAATGCGGTGCCGCGGCGGGCGAAGGTGTTGGGCGGCAACGGAAGCGGGCGACGCAGGCGTTGCGCCAGAGCGTCCGCATCGGACGCCAGGTCCACCAGTTGGCTCACGCTCAGCTGTGCGGGCAGTGCGACGCGATCCACTGTGGACTGCGAGCGGGCGCGTTCGGCGAGCAGGACGTCGGTGTCGGCGGCCCAGCCGTCCGGGTCTTCCGGGTCGATGACGTCTTCGTCGTCTTCGAAGTCGTCTGGCAGGTACTCTTCTTCGTCCTCGGGTTCCGGCGGCAGCGGGATTTCGTCGTCCTCGGCTGCGGGGAGAGGCTCGGCTTCTGGTTCGGCCTCGGCTTTGGGTTCCGGCTCGGGTTCTTCTTCCAGGGCAGTCATTTCCGCCCGCAACAGATCCACCCCGGTGGCCACGCCGGACCGCCGGTCGCCCAGCGGATCCACCGGCCACTTCGCCGTCCGCGAGTCCGCGACCAGCGGGTTCTCCTCGCCCTCCTCCGGTTCGTCCGCCCAGACGTCCACCACGCCCAGCGGCGGATCGGCCTCGCCCATCACCTCGGCGATCTCGGACAGGAAGATCGACGGTCCTTTAGCGCGCGTACTGCTTTCGTTCCACCAATGCCCGGAAACGAGCAGCGCGCGTTCGGAACGGGTCAGCGCGACGTAACACAGCCGTCGCTCCTCATCGGCTTCGCGCGCGACGAACCCTTCCTCGTGCAATTCCAGGGCTTCTTGCACTTCCTTGCGGTCATAGCCTTCCGCGACCTGCAGCTTCGGCAGATCCGCCGAGTCGCCGCGCAAATGCGCGGGCAGCGCGGTAGAAGTGCGCAACCACGACGACGAACGACGCTTGCCCGGAAACACCTCAGCCACCAGGTGCGGGACAGCCACCACTTCCCATTCCAACCCCTTGGCCGAGTGGACGGTGAGCACCTGCACGCGGTCCGGAACCACCTGCACTTCACCGGGCGTAAGGCCGTCTTCCGCGTGTGCCGCGGTGTTCAGGTAGTCCACAAAGGACAACAGAGTCGCAGTCGGCGCGGTTTCCGCGTAATCAGTAACCACCTCGGCGAACGCGTCCAAATGCGCGCGGCCAGCCGATCCTGGACGGGCGAGCGATTCGACATCCAGCAGCATCGTGCGTTCGACGTCCGCCACCAATTCCGGCAGCGACTGATCCAGCCGACGACGCAATGCGGTCAATTCCGCACCGATACGGCGAATTCGGCGGTACCCCTCCGCGGAATAACGCTCGGGCGCGCCGGGTTCGTCGACGGCGTCGATCAGTCCGGCTTGTTCCGCGCGCTCGGCGACCAGTTCCGGTTCCTCGCCCTCCTTCGCGCGCGGCTCGGGCGAGGTGAGTTCGTTGGCCCGCCGCCACAATGCCGCGACGTCCGCCGCCGCGATCCGCCAGCGCGCACCGGTCAGCAGCCGAGCCGCCGCGCTGCCCGCGAGCGGATCGGCGAGCACCCGCAGCGTGGACACGAGGTCGGCGACCTCCGGTTCGTCCAGCAATCCGCCGAGACCCACGACTTCCACCGGCAGCCCGCGCATCCGCATTTCCGCCGCGATCGGGGCCATGTCCGCCCGACGGCGCACTAGGACCGCAGCCGTCGGCGGCTTGCCGGATTCTTCTTTCTCCGCATGCCAACGTTGCGCCATCGCGTCGGCGACCCACTCGCGTTCCGCGCGCACATCCGGCAGCAACGCGACCGCGATGTCCGCCGGGCCAGCACCGTCCCGCGCCCGCAACCGCTCGACGCCAAGTCCGCGCTGCCGCAACGGTTCCGAGATCGCGTTGGCCAGCTCCAGAATTTCCGGCGGATTGCGGAAACTCGTGAGCAGCCCGAATTCGTGTGCGGTTTCGAGCCGTTCCTCGCCGCGACGCGGGAAGTCCGTAGTAAACCGGGGAAGGTTCGCCGCACTCGCTCCGCGCCAGCCGTAAATCGCCTGCGCTGGGTCACCAACCGCGGTCACCGGCATCGGCGGATGATCAACGCCGCCGAACAACGACCGCAGCAACACTCGCTGTGCGTGCCCAGTGTCCTGGTATTCGTCGAGCAGCACGGCCCCGTAACGCTCGCGCTCCCCCGTGACCACTGCCGGATAGCTGTCCGCGAGTTGCGCGGCCAACGACATCTGGTCCGCGAAATCCAGCGCGCCTTCCGCCCGTTTGCGCCGGTGGTAATCCTCGACCAACGGCAGCAGCGCGAGCCTAAATCGTTGCGCTGCCAGCACGTCTTGAAGTTTCACCGGCAGCGACGCGCGCTGGCCTTTAGCCCGCGGAGCGTTTTCGATGACCTCGCACAGCCACTCGGTGTACTGCCCGAGCTTCTCCGTCGAAATCAGATGCTCGCCCAGTTCACCGGCCAGCGCGAGCAGCTGCGCGGTGACCGTCGGCGGCACTCGGTCGGTGTCCAGGTCGTTGTCCCAAGTGGACACGACCCGGTGCGCGAGCTGCCACGACGAAGTCTCCGACAGCAACCGGACACCCGGCTGCACCGGAAGCCGCAAACCGTGTTCCGACAGCAAGCGCCCGGCATACGCGTGATAAGTCAGCACAGTCGGCTCACCCGCGACCACAGTGGACCGCAACGCACCCGACGGATCGATCCGCTCCAGCAGTCCCGAGCCAGCGAGCCGCCGAAGCCGCGCCCGCACCCGCTCCCCGAGCTGACGCGCGGCTTTCCGGGTGAAGGTCAGGCCGAGCACCCGTTCCGGGCTCACGATTCCGTTGGCCACCAACCAGACCACGCGCGCGGCCATGGTTTCGGTCTTGCCCGCGCCCGCGCCCGCGACGACCAGCGACGGCTCGACCGGCGACGCGATCACGGTCGCCTGCTCGGGCGTCGGACGGTGCAACCCCAGTGCGTCAGCGATTTCCGCGGGTCCGACGGGGTTGGCGAGCACCACCGGGCTCACGGTCCGGTCACCTGACGCCCTTCCGGACGCAGCGGGCAGCAACCGCGCGCCGGGCACCGGTCGCAGTCGGCGTTCTCGTGCGCCTGGTAATCCGGACCGACTGCCGCAGCCGCGGCGGATCGCACGAGTTCCAGCCACTCGCGACCGCTGTCCTCGTCCATCGGCGGCTGATCTCGTTGCGTGGCCCCGGTTTTGTTGTTCCCCTTGGCGACGTAGACGAGTTTCGCGCCGCCAGGCGTGTTCTTGCCCTCGACCGCGCCGAGCAGCACCGCCAGCTGATACGCGGCGAGCTGCGGGTGTTTCTCCGCGTCCGCACCGGACACCGGGACCTTGCCGGTCTTGATGTCCACGATCACCGGACGCCCGTCCTTGTCCATCTCGACCCGGTCGACGCGCCCGCGCAGCAGCACGCGCACCTCTTCGTCGCCCATCGGCAACTCGACCTCGATGTCCTGCTCGACCCCGGCCTCAATCAGCTCCTGCCGCGACTTTTCCAGCCACGACACGAAGTTGCGCAGCATCAGTTCCACGCGGGACCGTTCGCGCCGGGAGAACCACGGCGCACCAGCGTCCACCCGAACCCACGCCTCGTCCAACGCTGCCTGGATCTGCTCCTCGGTACTCCCGCCCGCGATCGCCTGCGCCAGACCGTGCACGAGAGTTCCGGTCACCGCTGCCAGCTGCGCCGGATCACTGCCGCCGTGCCGTTCGATCAGCCAGCGCAGCGGGCACTTGACCAGGATTTCCACAGTGGACGGCGAGATCCGCATGAGGTCGCCCGGCCCGTGCACCGGATCCTCTGTGGACGCTTCCATCAACCCGTACCAAGTGTCCGGATGCGCCCCCGGAACCCCGGCGGCAGCCAGCCGGGCAAGCTGCTTCGCCGCCCGCTGCCGACGTTCCGGATCAGCCTTGTCGTCGCACACGACCTCGCGCAATTCGCCGACCAATTCGGCCAGCACGAGCGACCGTCCCGGCGGCTTCATCCGGGAGTCGAGCATGCCGTCGTCGGCACCGTTCTCTTCCAAATCATCGAGGAATCGGGACGGCTGCTCGTCTTCCCCGGCCACCGCGGTCACCAGCAGCGTCCGGCGCGCCCGGCTCGCCGCGAGGTAGAACAGCCGCCGCTCCTCGGCAAGGATCGGCGCGATCGCGGACACCTTGTCGTGTTCGTCCACTCCGGACAGGAAGTCGACCAGTCGCTCCACACCCAGCAACGAACCGCGCAGCCGCATATCTGGCCACGCACCCTCCTGCACCCCGGCGACCGCGACGACTGTCCACTCACGACCCGCCGACGCGTGCGCGGTGAGCAGCGAAACCCCTTCACCCGGAATCGCCGCCGGGGCAAGCGTGTCTCCCGCGATGTTCTGCGACGACAGATAGTCCGCGAACGCCGCGACACTCGCCTTTGGCAACCGGTCGGCATACCGGCCCGCCGAATCGAACAGCGCCACCACGGCGTCCAGGTCACGATCAGCCTGCGCGCCCAGCGAACCGCCGCGATCCACCAGCCGCAGCAACCGTTCCTGCAACCCGCTCGCCTGCCACAGCTCCCACAGCACCTGCTCGACGCCGTCACCACGGCTCACCGCCTGGTGCGTGACGCTCAGCAGCTTGCCGACCCTACGGACCGGCAACGCCTCGTTGTCGGCGAGCCCGACGAGAATGTCCCCGCCCCGCAACGCTTCCACGAGCAGTTCGTCACTCGACCGCTGCCCGCCGCCAGCCAACTCCAGCCGACGAAGACCGCGCCGCAACCGCCGCAACGCCAACGGATCAGCCCCGCCAAGCGACGAGGACAGCAGCATCTCCGCGATGTCGACGTCCAGCAATTCCGGTTCCGCCGCGATCCGCAACACCGCCAGCAACGGCCGTACCGCGGAATGCTTCGCCAACGGCAGTTCCTCAGTAGCCGAACCGATCGGCACACCAGCCGCACGCAAAGCGCGTTGCAGCACAAGGAAAGTCCGCGCCGGGGACCGCACCAGCACCGCCATCTCCGACCACGGCACCCCGTCAACGAGATGCGCCCGGCGGAGCTGATCGGCAATCCAGCTCGCCTCCGCCGCCGGGGTCGGCATCAGCCGCACCCGCACCTTGCCGCCGCGTTTCCCTTGCGGGGTAACCAACTTCCGATGCGCCGAGGCGCCCGGCAACGTCGCACCGAGCTTCGCGACCGCCGCCCGGACCGTCGGAGCGAGCCGGTGCGACGTGGTCAGCATGACGGTCCGGTCGCCGTCGTTGTCGGAATCGGCGAACAGCCTCGGGTCCGCACCACGGAAGGAAAACACCGACTGGTCCGGATCTCCGGCCACCACGAATTCCTCCGCGGTGTGCCCGATCGTGCGGATCAGCTGGACCTGCAACGGATCCAGGTGATGGGCGTCGTCCACGAACAAGTGCCGGACCCGGCCTCGTTCGCGCTCGCGCAGCTCCTCGTCGTCCTCCAGCGCGAGCAGCGCCGACGTCACCAGCTCAGCGGCGTCGAGCGCGGGCGCGGCAGGCAGGCCGAGCGCGTTTCCGCCAGCCCCCTGCAGCTGGGTGACCTCCTCGTACTGCGCCCAGAAGTGCCCCGCGGCGACCCACTCCTCGCGGTCCTGGCGATGCCCGAGTTCGGTCAGGTCCTCCGGCCCGAGCCCCCGCTCGGCCGCCCGCATCAGCAGGTCGCGCAACTCCTCGGCGAACCCCGGCACGGTCAGTGCCGGACGCAACTGCTCCGGCCACCCCGTCGCGCCCTCCTCCAGGTCGCCCTCCAGCAGCTCGCGCACGACCACGTCCTGCTCCGCTCCCGCCAGCAACCGCGGCGGCGGCAGTTCCTCGGCGCGAGCTTCCAGGCGCAGCAAGGAAAACGCGTACGAATGCACTGTGCGCACGAGCGGTTCACTCACCGTGCGCGGCAGCGGAGACTCCTGGTCCGGATCGGACGTGAGCCGTCGCGTGAGGTCGGCCCGCAGCGCGTCCGCCGCCCGGCGGGACGTCGTGAGCAGCAGCACGCTCTCCGGATCCGCCCCCTCCGCGATCCGGCGCGCGGCCGCGGTGGCGAGCAACGCCGTCTTGCCGGTGCCCGGCCCGCCGAGCACGCGGCGGAATCCCGAGGGAGCCGACAGCAGCCGCCGCGCGTCCTCGTCCCAGGTGAACGTGGGTGCGGCGGGGACCGGCGGGCGCACCAGCCGCGCCTGTCCGTTCCCTGCTCTCCGCACGTGCACATCAGCGATGGAACCATGCCCGCTCACCCGGGTGGCGCACCGGCACACCCCTCGGCGGGACTATCATCTGCCGGGTCATGAACGACGAACTGCACGAGCGGATACGCGCAGTCATCGCCGACGTACCCGCGGGGACAGTCGCGACGTACGGCGACGTCGCGGCGCTCTCCGGTGCCCCCTCCCCGCGCATGGTCGGCCGCGCCCTAGCCGAGGACGGCCACGACCTCCCCTGGCACCGCATCCTCCGCGCGAACGGCACCCCCGCGCCGCACCTGCTGCACGAACAGCTGGAGCGACTGCGCGCCGAGGGCGTGCTGGCGGACGGCGAGAAAGTGGACCTGCGGAAGTACCGCTGGCGACCGAACGGGGACGAGCCTGACGAGGACGAGCCGCCCGGCTTGTTCTAGAGCTTCCGCACGACCTCTGCACGGCGACCAGCCACCGCCCCCGGCGCGATGACACCGGGATTCGTGCCGACCCGGCCGAGCCATCCGCTCGGCGACCGTCCGGCCAGGCCCGGCGCGCGCGGCAACGAGGTTGCGGCTCCCGCACGACGGCTCGCGGGCCACGGCTTGCCGGAGACGACTTCTGCATGGCTCGGCAGGACTCCGCCCCAATGCCACATTGGGTGCGTCCCACGCACCCAATGTGGCGTTCGGTGCGTCAGATGCACCCAATGCCACATTGGGGTTTTGGCAGTGGTGTCGCGCGGCCGGGGCGAAGCGGGCCGGGGCGGTTCCCCACTCCCGCAGAGGTCCGTGAAGGGCTCCTTGAGGGAACTAGATTCCCTCAAGG
>NZ_JBEXMH010000033.1:0-100000 GCF_040610415.1 Amycolatopsis sp. NPDC004079
GGCGAGCGGCGGGAGGGGCCTTCGGCCTGTCCCGCCGCTCGCCCCAAAACGCCGGCGCGATCCCGCGGTGGTGGTTCTGGAAGGGGGTAAGGGGCGCGGTGGTGGTTCCGGAAGGGGCGTGGGGGCCTCGTGGATTCGGAGAGTCGCTGGGGGGTGACCGGAGTGGTGAAGAAGACACGGCTGGTTCGGTGATGTGGGCAACCTCGGCTGGCGTTTGCGGGCTGTAACCGGCAGACTGAACGCGCTGTGAGGGGAGTATTCCTTCGCGGCGGTGTCGTCAGCACGGTGACCCGGGCGAGTCATTCGCCGAGGTCCCCGGCACCGTCGGCCGGTTTCGTACCGGCGGGAGAGACCTCCGGTTAGTTGCTGCTGCGCACTATCCGGAGGTTTCTGAGATGACTGTCCCCCTGTGGCTGTGGTTCGCGACAGTCGGCGGGCTGCTCGCGCTGATCGCGATCGACCTGGTGATCGTCGACCACAAGCCGCACGCGGTGACCACCGGCGAGGCCGCCCGCTGGGTGATTTTCTACATCGGCTGCGCCGTTCTGTTCGGCGCGGGCGTCTGGTACTTCGCCGGGCACGACCCCGGGGTCCAGTTCTTCACCGGGTACATCACCGAGTACTCGCTGAGCGTGGACAACCTCTTCATTTTCATGATCATCATGACCTCGTTCAAGGTGCCCGCGATCCACCAGCACCGCGTGCTGCTCGTCGGCATCCTGCTCGCGCTGGGCATGCGGAGCGTGTTCATCGCGGTCGGCGCGGCGCTCATCAACCAGTTCGTCTGGGTGTTCTTCGTCTTCGGCGCGGTGCTCGTGTGGACCGCGATCAGCATGCTGCGCGGCAACGGCGACGAGGAGGAGTACCAGGAGAACGCGCTCACCCGCTGGGTGCGCAAGCTGTTCCCGGTCACCGACGACTACCACGGCCACAAGTACCTGGTGAAGGAAGGCGGCAAGCGGAAGATCACCCCGATGCTGCTGGTGATCATCGCGATCGGCTCGGCCGACCTGCTGTTCGCGGTGGACTCCATCCCGGCGATCTTCGGCATCACCCAGGAGGCGTTCCTCGTCTTCACCGCCAACGCGTTCGCGCTGATGGGCCTGCGGCAGCTGTACTTCCTGCTCGGCGGCCTGGTCACGAAGCTCGTGTACCTCAGCTACGGCCTCGCGGTGATCCTCGCCTTCATCGGCGCGAAGCTGGTGGTGCACGCCCTGCACGAGTACCACCTCGCGCCGGACTGGCTCGACATCAGCAACTGGATGTCCCTCGGCGTCATCGTCGTGGTCCTCACCGTCACCACGGTGCTGAGCCTGGCGAAGGCCAAGCGCGACGAACGGCGGGCGGTAGAGGCGAAATAGGTCGTTCGCCTTGCTAAGGATCGGGTACGGTCGTCGGCATGCGTCCTGCCGACATCGAAGTCCTCGCCGTCCCCGGCCGTCCCGCGCTGCGCGGTGACCTCCTGCTCGCCGCGGTGAGCAGTCCCGACCTGGAAGCCGACCAGTACCGCAGCGCGATCCGGCGGATCTCGCTGTCCGGCGGCGAAACCCCGTGGACGCACGGTCCTCGCGACTCCGCTCCGGCGATTTCGCCGGACGGACGCTGGGTCGCGTTCCTGCGCGCCGGCGACGGCAAGGGTGCCGAGGGCAGCCCGCAGGTGCACGTGATGCCCGTCGACGGCGGCGAAGCGCGGAAGCTGACGTCGCTGCACCTCGGCGCGGACGCTCCGGTGTGGGCTCCGGATTCGCGCTGGCTCGCGTTCACCGCGCGGGAAGCCGAGCCGGGCCGCTACGGCACCGAGGACGCCGACGAGCGCACGCCGGAACCTGCCGCCGAGGCGCCGCGGCTCATCACCCGGCTCGACTATCGCCTCGACAACATCGGCTTCCTGCGCGACCGGCCGAGGCGGCTGTACGTCCTCGACACGTTCGAGGAGGGCGAGCCGGAAGCGGTGACGCCGCGCGATTACAGCGTCAGCCAGCCGGTCTGGACGCCGGACGGCGAGCGTGTCGTCGTGATCGTGCCGCACGATTTCGACCGGATTGAAACGCGCGAGCACGACCTCGTCGCGTTCCCGGTCGACGGCGGCGAACCCGAGGTGCTCGCGGCCTGCGCCGGGTACGCCGATCAGCCGGTGTACGCGGCGGACGGCACGCTCTACTTCTTCGGCACGTCCCATGAGGACGGTGTCGTCGTCGCCTCCAACACCGGTTTGTACTCGGTCGTGCCGGATGGGAAACCGCGGCGGCTGACCGAGGTGGAGACCGTGGACATCGAGACCGGTTCCGGTCCGGCGGTTCCGCTCGGCGACGAGGTGCTGGTCGCCGTCCGCAATCGCGGTGCGGTGGAACTGCGTGCGATCGCGACGGACGCCGACGGCGCGAAGCTCGAGGACCTGCGCGTGCTGCACGCCGGGCATTCGGCGGTCCGCGGATTCGCGGTGGACGGCGAAACTGTCGTCGCGGTTGTCGCCAGCCTGGACACCGCGGGCGAGCTGGCGGTGCTGGGCCCGAACGATCCGCGGGTGCTCACTGACTACTCGAAGCCGTTGCGGGACAAGGGGCTTTGCGAGGTCGTGGAACTGGAAACGACCGCGCCGGACGGCTACCCGGTGCACGGCTGGCTCGTCCTTCCGGAGGGCGAGGGGCCGCACCCGGTGGTGCGCGTGGTGCACGGCGGACCGTTCGCCCCGCAGGAATGGACGGTGTTCGACGAGGCGCAGGTGTACGCGTCAGCCGGGTTCGCGGTCGTGCTCGGCAACCCGCGCGGATCGGCCGGATACGGGCAGTCGCACGGTACTTCGGTGGTGCACAACATGGGCACCGTCGACGTCGACGACGTGCTCGCGCTGCTCGACAAGGCGCTGGAACGGCCGGACCTCGACGCGTCGCGGACCGGGATCATGGGCGGTTCCTACGGCGGGTTCATGACGAGCTGGGTCGCCGCGAAGCACCCGGACCGGTTCCGCGCGGCGTGGAGCGAGCGCGCGGTGAACGCGTGGGATTCCTTCGCGGGCAGCTCGGACATCGGCTACTACTTCACCGAGGGCTACGTCGGCGCGGACCCGGAGGAACAGCGCCGCCGCAGCCCGCTCAGCTACGCCGCCGACATCCGGATCCCGTTCGCCGTCGTGCATTCCGAGCAGGATTGGCGTTGTCCGTTGGAGCAGGCGCAGCGGCAGTTCGTGGCGCTGCGCCAGGCCGGCGTCGAGACGGAGTTCCTGCTGTTCCCCGGCGAGGGGCACGAGCTGACGCGCTCGGGCAAGCCGCGGCACCGGGTGCAGCGGTTCGAGGCGGTGCTGGCCTGGTGGGCCCGGCACCTCAGCTGAGCAGCGTGTAGTTCAGCTCCTCGCACACCCGCCCGAGCGGCACGTCGAGCCCCGGATGGTCCAGCGGAAGCAGGACGTCCGGGGCGATCGGCAGCGCCGCGCCCGCGGGCGGGTCCCACAGGCACACCGAGGGCTTGCCCGCGTCCATCGACGAGCGGTACCAGAGCCCGTCGAGGTCCGGCATCGCGCCGCGGATCGCGCGCGCCCACGCCTGGGTGATCTTCTTCGGGCCGCTGGAGATCTCCTGCGATGCGCCGACCCGGGTCGGCCACAGGCCGGTGAGGTCGAGCAGCCGCAGCACGCGCGTCGGGCGCACCACGACCAGCCGGGGGCCGCGCGTCGTGCGGTCCACCGTCGAGGTCGTCTGGAACACCTCGGCGACGCTCGTGCGCACGGTCAGGCCGAAGTACAGCACGCCGTTGCCCGGGTCGGTGACCGGACGGCCGCCGCGGCCGGGCGGCTGCTGGTCGAACCGGCCGTGCGGGAGCGGGCCGGTGTAGCGGAAGGTGTTCCACTGCTGCGGGTGATTGCCGTGCGCGGTGAAGATGCGGACCAGCCGGGTCTCGGGCTGCACCGAAACCACGTCGTGGCTGCGGTCCAGCCCCTTGACCAGAGCCGACCGCGCCGGAGGCGAGGGGAGCCGGGCCATGCGGGGGAGGTTGTCCGTCCTGTGTCGGGGCAGGGGGCGGGCCGGCGCACGGAGGGCGGATCGGTGCGCGGGCGGAGGGGGTCAGCGGGTCAGAACGGCGAGCCGAGCGTGGCGACGAGCCGGGCCACTTGCTCGGGGTCGCCGCCGGCGAGCAGCCACTGCCGCGGCGTCGCGGGCCGGTCGCTGATCACCAGGTCGGCCTGCGGGGTGTTCATGAACGCGGCGACGACCAGCGCGGGCTGGTCCTCGGGAACGGCGCGCAGCACGGTTTCGAGGCCGGGCAACACGCCCGCGCCGTTGAACTGCCAGGCGGGCAGCCGCCATCCCTGGTCCTTCCAGCCGGTGAGCCTGCCTTCCTTGAGGCGGTGCCGGATCCGGCTGTCGTCGACGTTCAGCATCTCGGCGGCCTGGCCGACCGAAAGCGCGGAATCGGCGAGCACGGCGTGCGCGGCGACGGTGCGCGCGCGGAAGTCCGGCTCGCCCTCGTCCCGCGGGCTCAGGTCGAGGCCGGCGTCGGTGAGCGCGGCCTGCTGGTCGGGCGAGAAATAGTGCGAGGGGTCGGGATTGGGCGGCGACAGCCTGCGGGCCGCGTCCTCCACGAGCGTGAGGAACTCGTTCGCGTCGGCCTTGAGGCCGGCTCTGGCGAGAACGTTCTCCAGCGCTATCGACATACGCTCAGCCTAGCGCGTGTGTGCGGGTTCGTGCGGTTTCCGACCTTTTTGTGGGTGAATTCACCAAAGATCGCCACGCATCGCACAGAAGTAAACACGATGCGTAGGCGATGTCGGGACAGTCTGCCCCGCACCGGGTGGCTTGTCCAGGCTTTCGAGTGCTTGACACTCCTGGACCGCGGATTTACGTTGCGAACGAGTAATCGGTTTCCCGCCCTCGGGTGCGGCCCGTGCTCCGCCGTCCGCGGCGGAAGCTGGGGGGACAGGGGGTGGGGCGTGCCTGGCGGCTCGGCGGATCTCCGCCGGGCCGCCAGGCACGTCGTTTCCCCCGGATTCCGTTTCTCGCGCTGGCCTGCGCGCCGGATTTCGCCGCGCGCCAGGGCATGTTCCGACGGCTCTTCTCGTGCCGCCGGTTCCCCGGTACGGCCGGTCAGCGGTGGGAGCTTTGCCGGTCGATCAGCTGCGCGTCCAGGGTGGTGGTGACCGGCTCGCGGGTGCTGTCGGCGATGCGGGCCAGCAGCAGTTGCGCGGCGACCCGGCCGATCTCGTACGCCGGTTGCGCCACGACCGTCAGCGGCGGGTCGATCAGCGTGGTCCACGGGGCGTCGTCGAACGAGACGATGCCGATGTCCCGCCCGGCCCGCAGGCTCCGCTCCGCGAGCGCCTCCAGGACCCCGATCGCCATCGTGCTGTTGGCGACCAGCAGCGCGTCCGGCGGCGTCGGCTGGTCCAGCAGATCCCCGGCGGCGCGGCGGGCGCCTTCCGCGCGGTATTCGGCGCGGCGGTAGACCGCGTTCTCCTCGCCGACCGCGTCGAAGTAGCCGGCCAGCCGGTCGTCGGCGGTGCGCACGCCCGAGGGGCCGGTCAGGCACGCCACCTGCCGGTAGCCGTTCGCGACGAGGTGCCTGGTCGCCTGCCGCGCGGCGCGGCGGGTGTCGACGAGCACCTGGTCGCCGTCAGTGCCCGGCAGCGGCCGGTCGACCGCGACCACCGGGGTGCCGAGCCGGCGCAGGCGCGTGACGTTCGTGGTCGGGCCGGTCGGGGAGAGCAGCACGCCCGCGACGCGTTCCTGCAGCGCGACGTCGAGGTACCGGCGTTCCTTGTCCTCGTTCTCGTCGGAATTGCAGAGCACCACCGAATACCCGGACACCTGCGCGAGATCCTCGACGCCGCGCGCGATCGAGGTGAAGAACGGGTTCTCGACGTCGGAGATGATCAGCGCGAGCACCGCGGTTTCCTGGCGGCGCAGATTTCTCGCCAGTCCGTTCGGGTGATAGCCGAGTTCCTCGGCGGCCTCGAGCACCCGGGCGGCCAGCTCCGGGTCCACTGTGGACTTGCCGTTCAGGGTCCGCGACACCGTGGCGGTCGAGACGCCTGCCCTGGCGGCGACGTCGCTGATCGTGGCCACCGCGCCTCCTCGTCCTGGCTTTCTTGACACCCCGGTGAGCGCAGAATACCTTGCCGGTAATCGTTTACCGTCCGCTTGCCGGGGGTGCTGTGATGCGACCGGGCCCGTTGCTCGGCATCGACATCGGCACGTCCAGTTCGAAAGGCGTCCTCGTGGGTGCGGACGGCACTGTACTGGCGCGCGCCGGCCGCCCGCACAGCACCTCCCGCCCGCGGCCCGGCTGGTTCGAGCACGACGCCGAAACGGTGTGGTGGGCGGGGTTCGCCGAGCTGGTCCGCGAATTGCTGGCCGGCGGCCAGAAACCGGCCGGGCTCGCGGTGAGCGGCATCGGCCCGGTGCTGCTGCCCGCGGACGACGGCGGCCGCCCGCTGCGCCCGGCGATTCTCTACGGAGTCGACACGCGGGCCGGCGCCGAAATCGCCGAGCTGACCGCCGAACTCGGCGAAGAGTCCATTGTGGAACGCTGCGGCAGCGCGCTGTCGAGCCAGGCGGTCGGCCCGAAGTGGCGGTGGCTGTACCGGAACGAGCCGGACGTCGCCGCGCGGGCCCGCCAGTTCCTGATGGCGAGCTCGTACCTCGTGCGGCGGCTGACCGGCGAATACGTGCTCGACCACCATTCGGCCAGCCAGTGCGATCCGATGTACGACCTGCGCGCGGGCGGCTGGGCGGAGGACTGGGCCGCGCTCGTCGCGCCCGGGATCGAACTGCCGCGGCTGGCCTGGCCGACCGAGGTCGTCGGCACGGTCACCGCTCAGGCCGCCGCCGAGACCGGATTGCCGGCCGGAATGCCGGTCACCTGCGGCACGATCGACGCGTGGGCCGAAGCGACCAGCGCGGGCGTGCGCGACCCCGGCGACACGATGGTCATGTACGGCACCACGATGTTTCTTGTCCAGGCTGTCGCCGAGGCTCGGCCGGTCTCCGGATTGTGGGCGACGCGCGGGGTTGTGCCGGGCAGCTACTCGCTGGCCGCGGGAATGGCGACGTCCGGCGCGATCACCGACTGGCTGCGGGAACTCTTCGACGGCGATTTCGCCGAACTGGTCGCTTCGGCCGGTCGCGTCCCGGCCGGAAGCCGCGGGCTGGTGATGCTGCCGTACTTCGCGGGCGAGCGGACTCCGGTGCCGGATCCGTTGGCGCGCGGGGTGATCGCCGGGCTGACCACCTCGCACGGCCGGGCCGAGCTGTACCGCGCGGCTTTGGAGGGGACGGCTTACGGGGTGCGGCACAACCTCTCCGCGATGGGCTCGCCCGCGCGCCGGTTGGTGGCGGTCGGCGGCGGCACGCAGGGGCGCGTGTGGACGGGGATCGTGAGCGACGTGACCCGGACGCCGCAGCATCTTCCGACGGAAACTGTCGGGGCGTGTTTCGGGGACGCGTATCTGGCGGCGGTGGCGGTCGGGTTGGAGCCGGATATCGACGCGTGGAACCCAGTCGCCGAGGTGCTCCGGCCGGATCCGGAGCGGGCGGATCGGTACGACGAGTTTTACGCGCATTATCGGGCGTTGTATCCGGCGACGGTGGAGACCGCGCATTTCCTTGCGCGGCAACAGGATTTGGCGGCGGAGTGACCCTCGTGAGTGGTTGTGCCGGTTCTAACCGGGATTAACCTTCACGAGGGGGAAGTAGGCGCTCGGGGTGAGGCCGGTGAGCGTCCGGCATTCGCGGGTGAGGTGCGGCTGGTCGGCGTAGCCCGCGGCGACGGCCAGGTCGGCGAGGGTCGTCGTGGCGGGGGCCAGTGCGATGGCGCGTTGGAGGCGGAGGACGCGGCGGTAGGTGGCTGGGCCGTAGCCGACTGCGAGGGTGAACAGCCGACGCGCCTGCCGCTCGCTCCGGCCTGCTCCCGCTGGCGGCCCTGCGGATCGCGATGTCCGTTCGCCTCGGCCCGGAATCTCGGCGTCCCGGGCAGCCTCGGCGGTGAGTCGCGCCAGCATCCGCTCCACCACCGGGTCCGCCGCGGCTGCCTGCTCGGTTGCGACGTCGGCCATCGCGTCGGCGAGATCGCGGCCGCTGAGGATCTCGTCGGCGAGGGTCGCGCCGCGGTGGTTCCACAGGTCCGTCAGGGAGATCCGGCTGTCGCGCAGCTCGTCCGCGCCGACGCCGAGCATCGCCGCCGCCGCGCCCGGCTGGAAGCGCAGGCCTCGCAACCGGGTGCCGGGCGGGAACACCGACGTCCACGCCGCCGTGTCCGGCCCCGCGACGAACACCTCGCCGTGGCCCGCGACGAGGTCTACGCAGCCGTCGGGAACGATCCGCTTCGGACCGGGCTCGACCGACTCCCAGCGGCACCGCACGAGGCGGCGCAGCGGTTCCGGCGGCGGGCTTTCGCGATACACCCCACGATCATGCCTCGCGGGTACGACAGAATGCGTTCCATGACCCCGATCGACGCCCTGGCCTGGGTCCACGTGAAGGACCGGCGGCTGCTGTCCGTCCGCACCAGCGGCAAGCAAAAGTTCTATCTCCCCGGCGGCAAGCGCGAACCCGGCGAGGGCGACGTCGAGGGCCTGTGCCGGGAGATCCGCGAGGAACTGGGCGTCGCGCTCGACCCGCTCAGCTTCCGGTTCTTCGCGCTGCTCGACGAGCAGGCCGACGGATTCGCCGACGGCCGCCGCGTCCGGATGACCTGCTACACCGCCGACCACACCGGCGAACCGGAGCCGTCGGCGGAGATCGCCGAAGCCGCGTGGCTGCGCGCCGGGGACGCCGCCGCCTGCCCGCCCGCCGGACAGCGCGTGCTGCGGATGCTGTCCGAGGCCGGACTGGTCGACTGATCACCCTGGGTCAAACAGGGGGTGCGCGAGCGTTATCGGCATCGTGCGTGGTGACCGTACTCGTGAGCGAACCCCAGCTACCCCCATCAGGGTGAAAAGAAGCCAATTTTCTCGGGTTGGCTAACGCCGTGTAACGGTCTGGCGAAGAACCAGACGTCGCACTCGCGGGAAGTGCGCTCGAGAAGAGAAGACCTCTCCATGGGTGTTCCTGGCGCGACCCGGCCCACGGCGGCCCGGGGGGAATCGGGCAGGCTGCGGCCGCTCGGGAGCGTGGTGGTCGTGGTCGGCGTCATCGCCGTCGCGGTCACTGTCGCGTGGTACGTCATGCCGAAAGCGACCCCGGGCCGGCCCGCCCCGGCCGCGTCGGTGCCGTCGGTGACGGTCGAACCGGCGGTCGTGAGCGAGGTGACCCGCACGGTCGTCTACGAGCTGACCGGCGGGGACGTCGCGCGCAACCTGACCTACGTCGCGACCGGCGGCGACCTCGAACAACAGGCCGAGGTGCACCTGCCCTGGTCGGTGACGGTGGAGCGGAAGGCTCCCGCCGCGCAGCCGGTGTTCAGCAGCCTGGTCGCGCAGAGCGCGGGGGCTTTGTTGTGCCGGATCCGGGTCGACGGGCACGTGGTGGCCGAGAAATCGGTGGCGGGGGAAGGCCGGCAGCTCAGCTGCAGCGCCTGATCCAGTCGGTCCGAAGCTCCCCGGTGCCGCGCCCCAATGCCGCATTGGGTGCGCTGAGCGCAACGAATGTGGCATTGGGTGCATCTGACGCACCCAATGCGGCATTGGGGTTTTCTCAGCAGTGCAGTGTGCGGCGGGTTCGTTCCCGCGGTGCTGGCCAGGGGCTGTGGTGCACCGCCTGGCTAGACGGGTTACGTGGCGCTGTTCCTGCCAAAGGTCCGTGAGGGGAACCCTCACGGAATCTGATTCCCTCAGGGTTCCCCTCACGGACCTTTGGCATCGCGCGCCGGGCCTGGGCGAGGGGGCGCGGGTGGCAAGGGGGAGAGAAGCTCCGCGCGCTGGAGCGAAAGCTCAGTGAAGTAGCGCTGGGCAGAGAGAAGCGGCCCGGTGCACCGCGCCGTACCGCCGCCTGCGGCAGGATCACCACCGTGAACGGTGCGATCGGGTTCGGGCCCGCGTTGATCGCCGTGCTCGTCGTGCTCACGCTCGCGGGTGCGGCCGTCGTCCGGTTCGGGCAGCTGGGGCAGGGGCGGGCGGTGCTGGTCGCGGCCGTCCGGGCGGTCGCGCAGCTCGCGCTCGTTTCGCTGGTCATCACCTTCATCCTGCGTTCGGACTGGCTGACCGGCCTGTTCGTCCTCGCGATGTTCTCCATTGCCGCCGCGACGTCCGCCAGCCGGATCGGGGTGCCGCGGCGGATCGGGTGGGTCGCGTTGTCGCTGGCGTCCGGGGTCGTCCCGGTGCTAGGGCTGGTGCTGGGTTCCGGGGTCGTCCCGGCGAAGCCGATTTCGGTGGTGCCGATCGCGGGGATCGTGATCGGCGGTTCGATGACCGCGACCTCGCAGGCGGCCCGGCGCGCGCTCGACGAGCTCAAGCAACGCCGCGGCGAGTACGAAGCCGCGCTCGCGCTGGGGTTTCTGCCTCGGCACGCCGCATTGGAGATCTGCCGTCCGTCGGCGGGGCACGCGTTGATCCCGGCGCTCGACCAGACCCGGACGGTCGGCCTGGTGACGTTGCCGGGCGCGTACGTCGGCGTTCTGCTGGGCGGGGCGAGTCCGTTGCAGGCCGGTACCACGCAGGTGCTGGTGCTGATCGGGCTGCTGGCCGCGGAGGCGATCGCGGTGCTGGTGACGGTGCAGCTCGTCGCGGCGGGGTTCATCCGCCGCGACGAGTCGGTTCAGCCGAGCGGGGCGGCCAGGTGAGAGCGGTCGTTGAAGCCGCGGATCAGCCAGTTCTCGCCGTGCACCACGAGGTGCGAGATCGATCCGTTGTCCGCGCCCAGGAACGCGAACCGCTCCAGCGAACGGCTCGCCTGCGCGAACACCTCGCCGATGACGCCGCCGTGGGTGAACACCGCGACTCGCTGATCCGGGTGCGCCGCGGCGATGCGCGTGAGCGCGGCCCGGATCCGCAGGCCGAACGCCTCGTCGGATTCCGCGCCCGGCAGGACGTCCCAGCGCTGCTCTTCCCACAGCTTCCGCGCCAGCGGATGCCCCTCGGCGGTGTGCTTGCGGAAGAGCCCGTTTTCCCATTCGCCCAGGTGGATCTCGCGCAGATCCGGCTCGACGGACGGGGTGAGGCCGAGCTTTTCCGCCAGCGGCGCCGCGGTCTGCGCGGTGCGGCGCAACGTGGTGACGTACACCGCGTCGATGCGTTCGGACACCAGCCGTTCGCCGACGCGCGCGGCGTGGTCGCGGCCCTCCGGCGCGAGGTCCGGGTCGGCCTGGCCGTCGACGAGGTCGAACGGCTCGCTGAGCCGTTGCGGCATCGATTCCCCGTGGCGCACCAGGAAGATCTCGGTGGCGCCCGAGGGCGGGCTGAAGCGGTGCTGGCGGTACTCGACTTCCTGTTCGGGCGTGGTCATGCCCCGACCCTAACCGGCCCTGACCGGTGGGTTCAGCCGAGTTGTTTGTCCACGAAGCACCATCGCCACGTCTCGCCCGGCTCGAAGCTGCGCATCACCGGGTGCCGGGTTTCGTGGAAGTGCTGCGAGGCGTGCTTGCCCGGCGAGGAGTCGCAGCAGGCGACGTGCCCGCATTTGAGGCACATCCGCAGGTGCACCCACGTCATCCCGGCCTCGATGCATTCGGCGCAGGAGTCCGGGGAGCTGGGCTCTTTGTCCTGCCACTCGTGGCTGAGGTGCTTGCACGACCCGGCCGTGGCGGCGGGGGTGCTGAGTTCGCGTTCGGCCACCGGGGGTTCCTCCTCGTCGCGGTCGAGCATGGATTCTTCGATGTCGAGGCGGGCCAGCACGCGGCGCAGCACTGCGTCGTCGGCGGTGCCGCGGTCGCGCGCCTTCAGGAACTGTTCGCGTTCGGCTTCGAGCAGCTGGACACGAAGCCGACGGTAGGCGTCGCTCGGGGTTTCGGCGAGCGCACTTTGCCGGCCGAGCTGTTCCCACGCGGCGTCAGACCGGCCCTGCAACCGGTCGCGCAGCCGCTCGATCACCTCGGGCGGATCTTGCGGACGCCGCAGTTCTTCCAGTTTCGCGAGCGCGACGCGGGTCATGTCGTGCAGCACGGCGGCCTCCTGCAACGCGTCCTCCGCCGGGTCCGGACGAGGCAGCCGCAGGCGCCGGATCAGCGGCGGCAGCGTCATGCCCTGCACCAGGAGCGTCCCGGCCACCACGACGACCGCGGCCAGCACGAGCACCGCGCGCTGCGGGGTGTCCGCGGGCAGCACGAACGCCGCGGCGAGCGTGACCACGCCGCGCATCCCGGCCCACGAGATCACCGCCGAATAGCGCCACGGCCACACCTTGCCGCGTTCCAGGCCCAAGGTGTTCAGGAGGCGTTTCACCACGCCGATGCCGACCATCCACAGCATCCGGGTGAGGATCGTCGCGGCGAGGACCGCGGCGCAGATCCCGACGAGCTGCCACAGCGACAGCCCGCTCTTGCCGACCTCGTGCAGGATTCCCCGCACCTGCAGGCCGATCAGCAGGAAGACCATGTTCTCCAGCAGGAACTGGACGGTCTCCCAGTTCAGCCGGCTCGCCAGCCGCGACGGGCCGGACTGGATCCGCGGCGTCTGGTGTCCCTGGATGAGCCCGGTGACGACGACTGCCAGCACGCCGGATCCGTGCACCGCTTCAGCCAGCAGGTAGGCCGCGAAGGGCACCGCGAACGACAACGCGGTGTCCGTGAGCGTGTCCTCCAGTTTCGCGCGCACGTACGTCACGATCAGCCCGACCAGGAAGCCCACGACGATCCCGCCGACGGCCGCGAGCAGGAAGTCGAGACCGACCTGCCAGAGGCTGACCGCGCCGGCGATCGCCGCGATCGCAGTCCGCAATGCGACGAGCGCGGCGGCGTCGTTGAAGAGGCTTTCGCCCTCCAGCAGCCGGACGAGCTTGCGCGGCATCCCGACGCGCCGCGCGACCACGCTCGCCGCCACCGCGTCCGGCGGTGCGACGACCGCACCCAGCGCGATCCCGGCGGCCAGCGGCAATCCCGGCACGACCAGCCAGGCGACCAGCCCGACGCCGAACGCGGTGAACACCACCAGCCCGACCGACAGCAGCGCGATCGGCCCGCGCAGCTTGCGGAACGCGACCAGCGACGTCTGCAGCGACGCCGAGTACAGCAGCGGCGGCAGCAGTCCGATGAGGACGATCTCCGGGTCCAGCTCGTACTGCGGCACCCCGGGGATGAACGAAACCCCGACGCCGACCGCGACCAGGCACAGCGGCGCCGACCAGTCCATCCGGCGCGCGACGACGGTCACCAGGAGGACTGTCAGGACCAGCGCCACCAATTCCGCTGCGATTTCCACCGCGTAATCATCGCCTGCGGCCCCGGAGCGTGCGAGGGGGCCGGGGCTAGGCTGCCGATCGTGACGACGGTGGAGACGCGGGCCGGTGCCGTCCGCGGCGAGGTGCGGGACGGAGTCGGGCGTTTCCTGGGGGTGCCGTTCGCGCAGCCGCCGGTGGGGGAGCTGCGGTTCCGGCCACCAGTGCCGGTGGCGGCCTGGACCGGGGTGCGCGACGCGACGGAGTTCGCCGCCAAAGCTCCGCAGCCCGACGTGAGCGGGAAACGCTTCATCGGCGACGAGGACTGTCTGTACGTCAATGTCTACGCGCCCGAAGCGCCCGGTTCGTATCCGGTGCTGATGTGGATCCACGGGGGCGGCGGGGTGATGGGTGCGCCGCATCAGTTCGACGCGTCCGCGTACGCGCGCCGCGGCGTGGTCGTGGTGACCGTCGCGTACCGGCTCGGGGTGCTCGGCATGCTCCGCCTGCCCGGGGTTTCCGACGGGAATCTGTCGCTGCACGACCAGGTTCTGGCGCTGGAATGGGTCCGCGACAACGTGGCCGCGTTCGGCGGCGACCCGCGACGCGTGACACTCGCCGGGCAGTCCAACGGCGGCCGCACCGTCGGGACGCTGCTGGCGGTTCCGGCGGCGCGCGGGCTGTTCAGCCAAGCGATCGTGCAGAGCGGCACTGGCGTCGGCTCCGTCGTGCACACTCCGGCCGAGGCCGAAGCGGTCGGCGAGGCGGTGCTGGCCAAGTTAGGAAGCGCAGACCTGTCGACGCTGCCGGTCACGGAGATTTTGACTGCGCAGCAACGGGTCACGGCTCAGCTCGGCACGCTCGTGACGTACCGCGTGGTCGTCGATGGGGATCTCCTGCCGCGACGGCCGGACGAAGCGGTCGCGGACGGCGCGGCGCGAGAAGTCCGGATTCTCACCGGAACCACTGCCGACGAGCAGGACCTGTTCTCCTGGCTGCAAACCGGCGGCGCGAAGCTGCTCGGCACCGGTTCGACGATGCTCGAACCGGACGACATCGCGCGGATGACCGAGGCGTACCGGGAGCTGCTGCCGGACTGGCCCGAAGACCAGCTGGTGAACCGCGTCCGCACGGCGGGGGACTGGTGGCTGCCGGCGATCCGGCTCGCGGAAACCCAGCACGCGGCGGGCGGCACGGCGTGGATGTACCGGCTGGACTGGCGGATCGCGCCGCGCGGGAAGGGCCTCGGCGCGGCGCACGGGGTGGACCTGCCGTTCGTGTTCGACGACGTCCGCAACCCCAACTGGCGCTTCCTGTTCGCCATCGCCCGCCCCGATCCGGAGCGGCTGCGGGCGATGGCGGAGGAGATGTTCGGAACGTGGGTCCGGTTCGTGGCGACCGGCGATCCGGGCTGGGCGGCTTACACGCCGGAGGACCGGGTTACGCAGTTGTTCGACGACATCAGCACGACCGTGTCCGATCCGGATTCCGGACAGCGGCGGCTGTGGGACTAGCGGACCAGGCCCGCTAGTCCCACAGCGCTTAGCCGCGTACGGTCTGCGTGCCGGTGTTCCAGCCCGCGACCCGCACCGAAGGCGCGGAGCCGTGCAGATCGGCCGTGCGGTAGGTGGCGGTGAGCGTCACCGATTCGCCCGGCCACAGGCTGACCTGGTTGTCCGACCAGCTGACCGGAAGCACCGGAGTGCCCGCGCTGTCCACCAGGTGCGTGTCCACCATGAACGCCGGGGTCTTGCCCGACGAGGTGTTGGTGAGCTTCACCGTGGTGACAGTGGTGCCGTCCGGACCCGGCGCCGAGGTCGCCGCGGTGGCCACCTTCGCCGCGCCCAGCTTCGACAGCCCGGACAGGTCGGCGTACGACGAGGTCGGCGTGTAGTACCAGTCCGACTTGCTCCAGTTGAGCTTGTCGTCCTTGGTGGACAGCCAGTAAACGTTCCGGCTGACCTCCTTGCCCGCCGAATCGGTGAGCACCAGCTTCGCCAGGTAAGTGGACGAAAGCCCGCTGACCGAACCGATGTCGAGCGCCTTCGCGTGCGCGCCGCCGCCGTTGACCGAGAAGTCCTTCTTGGTCTTCGAGAACTTCTTCGTGCCGTCGGTGTTGAAGAGTTCGACGGTGGCGGTCAGGCCGGACGCCTTCTTCGTGGTGGAGTTGACCACCTCAGCCGAGCGGGTGTCGTACGAGTACTGGATGTGCAGCGGCTCGTTCGCCTTCTTGGCGCCGAAGTAGGAGCCGTTCTGGTCGAGGTAGGCGTCGAACAGCTGCCAGTGCAGCGACGTCCAGCCGCTGTTGAGCATCCAGTAGATGAGCCCGGTCGACGGGTCCTTCGAATCGGTGAAGTTGCGGGAGTGCGATTCGAACTCCGCGCGGACGTTCTCGTACTGCGCCAGCTGCGCCTTGCGGACGAAGTCGTCCAGGCCCGTCGGCTTGCCGTAGCGGCCGGCCAGCGCGTCGCCGAAGATCTTCAGGTTGGCGAAGGTCTCCGACTCGGAGCGGTGGTACTGCGGCGCGGCCGGGTTCTTCCAGAGCGTTTCCAGCTCGGCGGGCGTCATCATCCGCTTGAGCGTGTCCATCGTCGGGATGTCCGGCCCGGCGCTGGTCTCGGAGTTGAAGTTCCACGCGCCGCCCGCGTCCTTGTGCGCCTTGTCGTACCAGTAGTTCGGCGGGACGTAGTCGTACGGGCCGTTCATCTTCATCCCGGACGGGCCGAGCTTCGGCGACGCCTTGGCCGAGGCCGCGGAGATCACCGCCGCGGGCCAGTCCGCCGCGGACAGCGCGTCGAGGTAGCCCTTTTCGATCCGCGCGTCGGGCGCGAAGTCGCTGCCGATGTGGAAGGACAGCACGCTCGGGTGGTCGCGCAGCCGCTCGGCTTCGGCGGTCATGGACGCCTTGGCGATCGGGTAGTCCGCTTCAGTCCACGGCTCGCCCTTCTCGTCGCCGTTGACCTGGCCTTCCCACTTGTCGCAGCATTCCCAGCCGGGCATGGTCAGCACGCCCATCCGGTCCGCGAGGTCGAAGAACGCGTCGGGTTCGATGTGGCCCTCGAGCCGCACCGTGTTGAGGCCGAGGTTCTTGACGTAGGCGAGCTTGTCCGCCGCCCGGCCCGCGTCCCAGCGCAGCAGCAGGTCGGGGGACCAGCCGCCGCCCTTGATCATCAGCGACTTGCCGTTGACGACGTACTGCCGCCCGCCGCTGGAGTTCAGCGGGGCCTTGACGTCGCGGATGCCGAAGCTGGAGTGGCTCGCGTCGGACGTGGTCCCGCCGACGGTCGCGGTCAGGTCGAGCTGCTGCATCGGCTGCCCGCCCATTCCGGCGGGCCACCACACCTGCGGTTTGTCGACGCCGACCACCGGGAACGAGACCGTCTTCTTCTCGTGCGCGGCAAGGGAAACGTCCTGGCTCACCGGTTTGCCCGCGACGGTGCCGGACACCGTGGCGCGGACCGCGGAGTCGGAGTCGTTGCGGACGTCGGCCTTCGCCGTGAGGTCGGCGTGGTCGAGCGCGGGCACGTTCAGCTTCGTGACCACGTGCGCGCCGCGCAGCGCGACCGGGCCGCTGTGCCGGACGACGATCTCGCGGGCGAGACCCATGTTCTGGTCCGGCGGGGTCTGCGCCCAGTCGATCCAGCCCATCGACAGGTCGTTGTTCGGGTCGTTGGGGTAGACCTTGAACGCGACGCTGTTGACGCCCTCGTGGACCTGCTTGGTCACGTCGAGGTCGTGCCGGGTGTAGGGGCCGTTGACGTCGTCCTTGGTCGCGACGCGGGTGCCGTTGACCCAGATGTCGGCCTTGGACAGCACGCCGCTGATGTCGAGGTAGGTGCGCTGCGAGGGGTCGGCGACCTTGATGTCGGCGCGGTACCACCACGGCACCTTGAAGTCCGCGGCCGGCACGTTCTTCATGTTCGTGGAGTAGAACGGGTCGGAGTAGCGGCCGTTGGCGAGCAGTCCCGCGTAGACCGTCGACTGCGAGCCGACCGGGTACCAGCCCTTCGCGTCGAAGCCCGGCTTCGACACCGAGGCGTCGTCGGACACCTTGGCCGAGGACTGGATGAGATAACCGGGAATCGCGGCCTGGCCGGGCTCCGGTCCGGCCGAAGCGGCCCCGGCGACGCCGGGGATCAACGCGGCGGTCAGAGCGGCGACTGCTAACAGCCGTCCGGGCATTCTTGGCCGGCGTGGGGTCACGAGCGGTCCTCCTCGGGCTCCTGGCGGCGGCGATTGTTAGTAAAGTTCCTTAACGATTGCCGGTGATGGTAGCCGCCCGGAGCGTCCGGGAACAGACCTCGACGGGGTCTTTTCGCCCGATTTTCGCCTGCGGTTCCGCTTAGCGCGCGTCGACGTAGTACCAGCGCCCGCCCTCGCGGACGAACCGGCTGTTCTCGTGCTGCGAGTCGTCGCGCCCCTGGTGGCGGTAGTGCGCGCGGAACTCGACGGTGCCCTCGTTCTGCAGCAGCGAGCCGCCGGTCTGGCCGAGGATCTCCAGCCGGGTCCACTCCTGCGCGGGATCGAGCCGCAGCCGCTTCGGGCGAGTGGTGGGATGCCAGGTGTCGAGGAGGTAGCCGGGCTCCCCGACGGCGAACGCGCAGTACCGCGACCGCATCAGCCGCTCGGCGGTCGGGGCGTGCTGGTCGCCGCGGTGGAACCGGCCGCAGCAGTCGGCGTAGGGCTCGGGCAGCCCGCAGGGGCAGGGGTTGGTCACGCCGCTGATTCTGTCTCCAGCGCGAGAGCCTGCCGCACCCAGGCGGCGATCTGCTTGGCGTTGACGTCTTCGGCGCTGCGCAGCTTCACGTGCGCCATCTCGCGGGCGCTCGGTTCGAGGCCGCCGTCGATCAGCTGGCCGCGCCAGAAAGCGAGCGTCACGTACGAGCTGTACGCCTTCGCGAGGCAGACCGGGTTTTTGCCCGCTTTCCAGGTGGGAGCGCCGTGGTAGAGCTCGGCCGGGTCGGGCATCGCGTCGTCGAGCACGGGCAGGAGGGCGGTGTAGATGTCGCGGAGCGCCTCGGGCTGCGCGGCGACGTACTCGGCGACGGTCGTGAACTTCGGCATGGCTTGTCCTCTCGGCGTTGGGTACTGCCGAGCTTGCCAACCGATGATTCGAGTTGTCAAGAATAATTTTCTTGTCGGTGATGCCAAGTGCGCCGCCCAGATCGTGACAGGGCGCGATCCGGTCCGCGGGCTCAGCCGCGAGCCCGGCGCACCCCGGACGCGGCGGCTTCCTGCGATCCCTTGACCGCGAGCTTGTCCGCGCGTTCGTTCTCCGGAAGCCCGGCGTGCCCCTTGACCCACAGCCATTCGACCTCGTGCTGCTGGCAGGCGGCGTCGAGGCGCTGCCAGAGGTCGGCGTTCTTGACCGGCTGCTTCGCCTGCGTCTGCCAGCCGTTCTTCTTCCAGCGCGGCATCCACTGGAGGATGCCGTTGCGGACGTACGTGCTGTCGGTATAGATCCGCACCACGGCCGCGCGCGTGAGGCTCTCCAGCGCACGGATCGGAGCCATCAGCTCCATGCGGTTGTTGGTGGTGACGGTGTCCTCGGCTCCGTACAGCTCGCGCTCGTGCTTGCCGTACCGCAGGAGCGCGCCCCAGCCGCCCGGTCCGGGATTGCCGCTGCACGCGCCGTCGGTGTAGATCTCCACGGTTTGTTCCGTCTGCTCCGCCACCCGGCGACCCTACCGTTCTCACGTGCTGGGAGCCGGAATGCCATGCCGGGGCCGGTGTTGTGCCGGGGACACTCTCTGAAGGGATCCGGACATGGCGGTGGAGTTCGCGCAGGCGTGGCAGGACTGGAAAGCGGAGCGGGAAAAGACTCTGGCCGATCCGTACGGCTGGCTGGCGCTGGTGTCGCTCGACTGGCTCGAGAACGCACCCCGGACGTACCCCGGCCTGCCCGGCCGATGGTGGCAGGACGACGAAGCTGCCTACGTCGACCCGGACGGCGGGGAGTTGCGGCATGAAGGCACTTTGCTGACTGATGTCCACCGTTTCGAGCTGGTGAACAGCGGTGCGGGCACCCGTGTGACGGCAGGCTCGGTAGAGATCGAAGTCGCGCGCCGGTCGGGCTACTTGATCCGCGTGCACGACCCGAAAGCCCCTGTGCTGCAGGACTTCCACGGCGTACCCGCGTACGAACCGGATCCCTCGTGGGTCCTGACTGGCCGCTTCGAGGCCTTCGACGAACCACGCCCGACGACTGTTGGCGCGGTCGTGGAAGGACTGTCGCATGTCTACACCGCGCCTGGCCGGGTTGTCTTCGAGCGCGACGGTGTCGAGCACGTTTTGACGGCGTTCAACGGCAAGACCGGCGGGTACAGCATTCTTTTCACCGACTCGACGAGCGGCGTGACTACGTATGCCGCGAACCGTTCCCTGCCGGTCGCCTCGTCCGAGGACGGAACGGTGACGCTGGACTTCAACCGGGCGGTGAACCTGCCTTGCGCGTTCACGGACTTCGCCACCTGCCCGTTGCCGCCGGAGGGGAATCACCTGCCGTTCGCGGTGGAAGCGGGGGAGAAGCTGCCTTTCGAGCGGCAGTGAGGTTCGGCTGATCGGGTCTGTGCGTGCGGCCTTACTTGATCGGCTCGGCGCTGTCCCCGGCCAGGAGCAGCTGCGGCACTTGCGTGAGTGTCCAGCCAGACCCGGCCGGGGTCAGCACCCAGACGACGTCGAACCGGTCGTCCGGCCACTTCTGCGGCGCGGTGGCCCCGAACGCGGCCGCGAGCGCCGGAATTTCCTCGTGCTGCCAGCTGATCAAGGTCGGCTCCGTCCGCCGGGCGACCTCCGCCGCGAGCGCGCTCTCGCTGCCCTTGGCGTAGGTGGTGAGGACGGTTTTGCCCAGCCGCTCCGCCACCGGCCCGGCTGTTTCCCGCGGCCGGGTGCCCTCGCCGCCGTTGCCGCCGGCCGCGTAGACAGCGGTCGGCTTGGCGAGTCCCTCCCTCAGCGTCCCGGTCGCTGGTGCGAACAATTCGACAAGCGCGCCGGCCCGAGTCCAACCGCGGACGGTCAGCGAGTGGGAATCGGCATTGCCGTTCACGTCGATCCCTTGCGGCCCAGTCGAACCGGACGGCTTCTCGGCGTGCCGGATGATCATCACGCGCGCCCCGCCAGGCTGAGCAGGCGGCAGAGCGGCGGCGGTCGCCTTGGCCTGCTTCGACGCGCAACTGGTGATGAGCAGTGCCGCACTGCCTGCCGCGCCGCCTAGCAACGTCCGTCGTGACCACAGCTGCGCTGTCATGCCGCTCCCCGAATCCGATGCCGCGAAAGTTGACCTTCGCCTGAGTACTCGCCGGAGCCTGGTAGGGCAACACGCCGCGCACGGTTCAAGCCGATCTTCCTTGGCGGGCTTGGGATCTTTCGCATCTTCCCGGCCGACACGGGACAAAACGATGGGAGAGCCGGAGCGGGTGCCAGCCAAGCACGTCATCCGCGGAGGTCCCGGTCCGCGGGTGGCAGCCAGTCGCGATCGGGCAGGGGGAGGCGACCGCTGCGCACGTCCAGATCGGCGCGGGCGTGCGCGTAGAACTCGTCCCGTTTGGTGCCGATGACGTGGTAAAGGCCGATGAAGTCATCGTGGTTCGTCGCTTTTCCGCGGGCGACCCAGCTGAGCTTCCAAACGGTCTCGTGCCAGCGGCGTCCGGCGTCGACTGCCGCCGGCGAGCCGAGGAGCAGCACGGTTTCCCATTTGATCGCGCGTTCGTTCTCGGCGTCGGCGAGCGCGGCTAGGCCCTCGTCGAGGTCGATCGGCAGGGCGCCCGCCGGATAGCCGCGGGTGGCAGCGATGCGGTAGGACAACTGCGCACATGACTTCAGCGCGGTTGCGTACTCGGCGTATGCGCTGAGCCGGTTGTCGTCCCACCGCGTCGAGTACTGGCGTCGCCATTTGCTGCGTTCGACCAGAGTCGTCGCGGTGAACGAGGCCGCAGCGCCCAAGAGCACGGCGGTCAGCGTGAGCAACTGCTGGACAAAAGGGCTCATCAGCGTGCAACCGCCCCTGTCTTCCTGCCGCAGCCGGGAAAGCAGCTTATCGCGCCAGCCCCGGCGAGCCGCTCAGGGTAGGTGACTTTCACCGACGCGAACAGCGAGGTCTCGCTGGCAGCCTCGACACGGTCAACGAGCGGAAGAACGCTCCGGCCGGCTGAACATTCGCCCGGAAAGGGAACACCGATGATCTACCACGGCAACCGTTTCACCATCAAACCCGGCGCTGACCCGAAACTGGTCGAGACAGCCCTGGAAAGCCTGCACAACCAGGGGCGGGCCATCCCGTCGGTGAGGTCGTTCGTCGTCGGCCGCGACTACGGCGGCGAGTACGAATGGGGTGCCACCTTCGTGATCGACGATCTCGACGGCTACTGGGAGTACCTGGTCCACCCCGCCCACCTCGCTACCGACAGGATCGGGTTGCCGCTGGTGGAGAAGTTCATGTCGTTCGACATCACCGACGACCCGGACCCGGAAACCGGCGCGAAGATCGCCGAACTGCACCAGCGCCGGTTCGACAGCATGGCCGACATCGCCGAACTGGTCTCGGATATCGGCGAGTACCTCGGCAGCGCCGCGCCCGGCACCGCGATCACCGAAGGGTGAAGACGCGCTCCGCGTTGAGGTGGCTGACCTTGGCTCGCTGCGCGTCGGACAGCGGCGCGGACCGGAGGAAGGCCATGGCGTCGGCGGTGTCCTCGTAAGGGGCGTCGACGGCGAACAGGATGTTGTCCTCGCCGACCGCGTCCAGCGCGAGCGCGAGGACGGCCGGATCGTCGATGCCGCTGGTGGTGATGACGAAGTTGCGGCGAAAATATTCGCTCGGCGTGAGCCGGAGCTTCGGCATCTGCCCCGCCGCTCCCGGTATGCGAGCGGCGAAGGCGTGGCGGTTGTCGATGCGTTTGAGCCAGTACGGGATGCCTTCGCCGAGATGTCCGAGCACGATCGTGAGGCCCGGGTGCCGGTCGAACACGTCGCTCAGAATGAGCCGCATGGCGTGCAGACCGGCCTCGGCTTGGTAGCCTCAGACCGCGGCCTGCATTCCGTACGCGTTGTAGGGAGCCAGCATGCTCGGGAACCGCGGGTGCAAGTAGATCGGCGCCTTCGCCGCTTCGGCCGCTTCGAGCAGCGGTGCGAATCGCGGCTCGTCGAGGTACTGGCCTTCGGTGTGGGAGTTGATCATGATTCCGTGCAGCCCGAGCGGTCCCCTGATCCACTCGATCTCGTCCGCGGCGGCGGCCGGGTCCTGCGGCACCACTGTGCCGAGGGCTTCGAATCGGCCGGGGCGCTGGCGTACCAGGCCAGCGAGTGAGTCGTTCACCGCGCGGGCGAGCGGGACCGCGGCGGCCGAGGGATAGGGCTGGACACCAGGCGGATTGATGCTCAGCACCGCCATCGCTTGTCCCACGGCGTCCATGGCGGCGATTCGCGCGTCCAGATCGGTGAGCGCTGACCGCAGCGGTTCTTGAGCTTCGACGTCGCGCATGAGCCCGATTTCGGTCTGGTCGTCTTCGAAGACGTCGAGACTGTGTGCGGTGGCGAGGAACTGTTCGGTGGCGACATGTTCCTCGACCGCGATGATCCGGTTCATCGGCACGCTGCTTCCGCTGGGGCGAGCGTCGGGGGACCTATTGCACGGCTGGATGCCCCGTCTCAACGCCGTGCTGCCGAGCAACGCGGGCCGTCTCAAACGCGAGGGCGCGCGAGGTGCTCCCGGGCCAGCCGCCAGGTTCGTTCCTGATCGAACGACGGCGTCAACCAGCCGTGGCTGCTCAAGGTGCCCTCGTCGCGGAACCGCTTGACCACCTCGACGTGCGGCGGCCAGCGAACGAAACCGTGCAGCGCTTCCTCGTCGCGCCAGACCGAGACCGAGCCGGTCCGTCCGAGGGTCGGCTGGCACCACAGCCACATGCCGACGGCTCCGGGAAGTTCCGGCCAGCCGCGCCTGAGCCGGATCCCGGCCCGGGCGACCGCGAGCATGTCGCGTCGCCGGCGCGGCCGGAATTCGGTGAAGGCGACGAACACCGGCTCGCCGCCGTCGCCCGCCGGGCCTGCTCGCCAGCCGGTCCTCAGCATGCGACGGCTCCTTCGCACGTGGCGGCGAAGCCGGATTCATTCTGGCGACCCTGGCTTTCGGGGGTCGGTTTCAACTCAGAGGAGTGGTCGGCGAGGGGAGTTCCGTTGGCGCGCCTTGATCTTTGCTCTCGGCTGCGGCGTGGAGTCAGTCCGCCGAATCCGGGTGCCGCGGTGAGGCCGATCAACTCATCCAGCGTCGGAAGATGGATAAAAAGAACGATCGTGCTTTTCTTGCGGCAGAGTACGTCCATGCCTTGTCCTTTGTCCGATACGGGTTACTTCGCGGCGGCGAGCAGGTTTTCGAAGGCGCGCCGGGTCCTGGCCTCCGCGACGGATTCGGCCAGCAGTCGGTGCGCGTGGAAGAAGCCGAGCATGACGCCGTGCAGGTCGTGGGCGAACTGGTCCGGGTCGGCGTCCGGGCGGAACTGGCCCTCGCTGATCCCGGTGCGGAACATCTGCGCGACCGAGTCGGCGAAGTCGAGATGGTCGCGCACCAGTTGGTCCCGGATTGGGCCGGGCTGGTCGTCGTATTCGGCGGAAGCGGACACGAAAAGGCAGCCGGCGCCGCCTTCCTTGCCTGTCGCGACCCAGTGCTCGAACAGTGCGCGCACCCTGGCCTTGCCTCGTGGAGCGGCCAGTGCCGGACGCACGACCTGATCGCTGAACAGCTCTCTCGCGTAGGCGAGGACTTGCGTCTGGAGGGATTCCTTGGACTGGAAGTGCGCGAACAGTCCGCTCTTGGACATCCCCGTGTCTGCGGCCAGCGACCCGATGGTCAGCCCGGCGAGACCGATCCTGCTGGCGGTCGCTGCGGCTCGGTCCAGCACGGCCTGCCGGGTTGCCTCGCCCTTGCTCATGACACCTTTCTAGCACGATCGTTCGTTTTTGGTAGGAGTCTTAGCTGTCTCTTTTGCTGCGTCGACAGTGAACGGAGTCGCCCGACGGGCGGGCAGTCCCTCTTCGGGAGTGCCGAATCATCAGCCGTGTTCGCGCCACTCCGTCAGATGCGCACACTGCTGGCCCAATGTCGAGTCGTCCCTGTGTCCCGGGCACAACCATGTGTCGTCCGATGGTTCGTCGAAGATGAGCGCCGAGACGTCGCCCGGGAGCATCTTGAAGCCCTCTGCGACGAGGTTCGCCCACGCCGCCCGAGAACGGCGAATCATGTGGTGAGCAACCGGACGCGTACTGCTACCAGCGGTGAGGAGTTCCGTCGTTCGTTGGAGTCAGGGGTGTTCGACGCCGAGAGCGTCGCCAGCCTGCGGTCGAGGCGGACCTGTGTTGTCGGGCAGTTCGTCCGAGTGCGGAGATCTATTCAATCGGGCCAGCGTCTCGCTGAGCTGTAAGGCATCCTCAGAGTCGCTGGGGCAGAAGTGTTCCTGCGTCAGATTAATCTCGCCGCGATTGAAACAAGGGCGGCGATACTTTTCCTGTGTGGACTCGTATGCGCATCAGGAGATATCACTCTTGGTGATCTCCAGTGACATGCGGATAATGTGCGCGCGACCGAGGATTTCTTCGGCTTCCTTGCGTTTTCCTTGTGCAATGAGAAATTTGCTGATTCCCTGGAGTGCGCGGGCTTCTTCGGCTCTTAGTCCGCAACGTTGCGCCAAATGCAAAGCTTCACGGTGATAGTCGATCGACTTATGGACAGTTTTCTCGCTGAATAATATTTCCCTCAGTTCGTTGCTGGCTTCAGTGATTCCGACGTTGTTTCCCAATTGTGAGTAGAACGCGTGAGATTGGTTGAGATTTGCGCGCGCAGTTGTTAACTTACCTAGCTGGTGCTGAATTTTTCCGATGTGGTAGAGGCTATGCGCGTGCCCCAGCCTGTTGTTGAGTTCTATGAATATCTTTCTGGCGGCGTTGAGCGTTGCGAGCGCCTCGTCAAACTTTCCCTCGCTGTAGTGGATCTGCCCGATATCTACCAGTATTTGCGCTTGTCCGATTAGGTCTCCCAGGTTGAGTGAGATAGCGTATGCTTGCGCCAGTTGCTCGGCTGCGAGGGTTCGTTGGCCGATGAGATAATTGACTTGACCGAGATTGTTGAGGGCTGCCGATTGGCAACCGCGATCGCGTAATCTGACGGACATCTCGTAAGCTGATTCAAGGGTCTTCAAAGCAGCCTCGTACGCGCCGGTCAGGTATTGGACCTGGCCGAGGTCTACCAGGGTCTGGGTCATGCCGCGAAGGTCGCTGATCTGTGAATATAACCTGTGTGCTTGATTCAAAATCTCAGCCGAGCCCTGCACGTCATCGGTGAGATAGCGCATACTTCCCAGATGATGCAAGGCCACGGCCTGACCAGTGAGATCCTCGATGCGAACGAAGATCTCGTGCGCTTGCAGAAAACTTTGCGTTGCGCTGGGGTAGTCGTCGGTGAGGACCTGGCTATGCCCTAAGCGACTCAGCACTAGCGCTTCGCCGTGTCGATCCTGGGCGGCGCGCGCAGCAGCGAGGGCTGACTGGTTCACAGTGAGTGCGAGATGCCAGAAGCCGCGAAGTCGAAGGTAGGGAAACACCGCGCCTGACAATGCGATCGTGTCACGGACGTTGTTCCGGACCGACGTATGAGTGACGCATGCTGCAGCGTTGGGGAAGTCGGCTTCCAGCCAACGGTAGGCGTCAGGAGCGTCGGTGAAGGTCCGAGTTGCCAGATTGGCCGGATTTACGGGGACTGGCAGTGGTGTCAGCGATTGGGGCAAGTGCAAGTTCGCGGCAACGCAAGTATGCAGGTAGTAGGCGGTTAGCCGGGCGAGGGAGCGGTCTCGATCTTCGGTCGTGTCGTCGCTGATCGCTCGTGCGCGGGCGTAGCTGCGGACGAGGTCGTGGCATCGGTATCTGCCTGGAGTCGGTTCTTCGATCAGGTGATGCGTGTAGAGGGCGTCGAGTTGCTCGGTTATGGTCGCGACCTTGCAACCGCTGAGCGCCGAGGCCGCATGGACATCGAGGTCGGGCCCCGGGTGGTTTCCGAGCAGGCGGAACAGGCGCTGGAGGTCGGCGGACAGGTTCTGATAGGACAGGTCGAAGGCGGTTGCCACGCTTAGGTTCTCTGCTCGCAGTTCAGTGAGTCGGTCTCGAGTGTTGGTAACCTTGTCGACGAGATATTGCAACGTCCATGACTGGTGGTGTCGCAGTCGGCCTGCCAGCAGGGTGATGGCCAGCGGGAGGCGTCCGCAGAGTTCTGTCAGCACTTCGATCAGTTCGGGTCGTTGCTCGCCAGTTCTGGAGACACGAACGAATAGTTCTTGGGCCTCGGTGGGCGACAGTACGGATAAAGACAGTGACTCAGTGTCCTGGATCGCTTCGAGGCGACGGCGACTTGTGATGAGGATCAACGACTGCGAAGAGTCCGGAAGAAAGGGGCGAACGTGGTCGTGATCGACTGCGTTGTCCAAGATGATCAGCACGGCTTTTTTGGCCGTGATGTTTCGCCAAAGCGCGAAACGTGCGGCGAGGTCGACCGGGATTGTGCTCGGATTGACCCCTGCGGCGGTCAGCAGGAGAGACAGAGCATCCTCATGATCGAGTGGAAGTTGACCGGGAGTGTGGGCCTGGAGGTCGAGAAAGAACTGGCCGTCGGGAAATTGATGGGCTACGCGATGGGCTACGTGTAAAGCGAGCGCAGTCTTGCCTATTCCGGCCATTCCATCGATAGCACAGATCCCTGACGGGGAAACGTCGTCGGTTCCGTGATGATCGGGCGTCACGTCGCGCAGCAATTGACGGACCTGGTCTTCTCGGCCGGTGAATGACCGCGGCGGGGCCGGAAGCATCCGCGCGGTGACGGCCGTCGGGACTGCTGCAGTCGAGATTGGCCGAGTGACCGAGTGTTCGACTTCGCGGGTCAAGATCGTCTGATGGATTGCTTGGAGGGCAGGACTTGGATCCACTCCGAGTTCGTCGGCAAGACGGCCACGGATCTGTACGTAATGCTGAAGTGCGTGGCCTCGGTTTCCGCTTTGGTCGAGGGCGACCATGAACTGCCCGGCGAGGCGTTCGTCCATTGGATGCTTCTGGACCTGCATGGTGAGTTCTGGAAGCGAGACAGCCTGGCCATGACCGCGCAGGGCCAGGTCAGTGCGGTCCAACGTTGCTGTCCAGCGCTGACGGTGCGCATGTTCGCGGAGTTCGACGAACCACGTCGTGTCCGGATCATCCGGCATCGGCCCCCGCCAGAGCGCTAGCGCCTGGTCGAGCAACGCGAATCTGCTGACCTCGTCGCTGACAGCGGCCTTGGCTACGAGGCTTTGAAAGACATGCAGGTCCACGCACATCGGATCGACTCGAAGTACGTACCCGCCGCCTTGTTTCGCGATTGCTATCTCGTCAACGCCTGCCAACGTCCGCCGTAGACGAGAGACGTAGGTGTAGAGGGTGCTGACAGACCGGTGGGGAGCACCTTCGCCCCACACTCGTTCAACCATTTGTTCGACAGTGACTGCGTGGTTCGCCTCGGCGAGTAGCGCGATCAGGACGTTGCGCTGGCGAGAGTGGCCGATGTCCTTCTGCTCGCCGTCGATGAGCATCTCAGCTTCGCCGAGAATGCGGAACGCCACCGGCATGTCTGTGTGGTCCTCCTTCGTCTTGGGCCGCTTGTCGAGCTCTGACCAGGGCATTCCAGGTTTTTGACAGCTTTGTTCCCGCCTAGTCGCACATTGTTGTCCGTGGCGGCCCGTTGTAGGAGACGGGCCGCTGCCCTACATCATCGCGGAAGGACGGTCCAAGCCGTGTCGGAATCCTCGAGCCTGTTAAGCGCGGTCCTCTACTCGGCCTGCTTCGCGGAGGGCCACCCATCATGTCGGTGAGCGTTGGATCGACGAGTTGACCCAACTTCTTGGAAAGTCCACTACTTCCAGTGAGGTTTGGAGGTCGCGCGTGACGTGCGGTGACAGGCTTCCGGTGATATGCCACTGACTGGTTGAACCGAAGTTAGCAACCGCTCGTCGTTAGGGTGGTGCCGCTCACCTTCCGAGAACTCGCTGCCCGGCGGTAGCGGTTGTGGCGGGCTCATCCTGGTGAGGCACCGCGCGTCATGGGCGGGGTACACGGCCCCTTGCGCCAACAAGGAGCCGCGTGACATCCCAACTGAATAGCTGAACCACACCAAGTTGCTCAAGCTAGGGATCGCCGTGAGCTTAGGACTGATGCGCGTGATGCGCCAGTATTGATTCACACGATGATGCCCGAGCCCTGTTGTTTCGGGAAGAAGATCATGCCGCTGCGCACCACTTGCCGTCAGACGACGGTCTATCGTCTTGAAGGCGGCCGAGAACTGGCCGAATGCCTTCTGTCGTCCACCGAGGGCGTCGAGTACGACGCTCCGATAGAAGTCGGAGATATCATCGGGCACTTGATCGTCGGCACCCGACTATCAGAGCGACCAACCTGGTCCGTCCACGTCGAATCTCTCACTGGCTATCGGATCGACATGCCCGGTAGTCAGCCGTATGCGGTACTTCTCTTGCCCGTAGGAGACTGGACTTACGCGCTGACGTGGGGATCTGGGTACCAACTGATCGAAGACGAACTGATCGATCAGGCTTTCGGTTTGCTGTTCGGGATCCGGAGGCTCAACGCCGAGCGGATCGGTTCCGTCTTCAGCGCGGCGCTTGACGCTTCGGCGCGGTCTACTTTGACGTCGCTCCCCGGCGGCAGTGATCTCGGTGGCTTCGGTATTGAGCCCTACGGTGAGGTCGTGACCCGAGTGTCAGGACCGGCCGCTCTCGACGGCCTCACCTACGAGGCGGAAACTCATCGTTTCCACCAGATCAGGGCCGGGAATTCACTGTCAGTGCCGTTGCCGAACTCCCCGGGGTCCTTGCTCAGGGATTTGAACGCGCTGACAACGATCGTCGACGAGCCAGACGAGCACTCAGCATTGCGTGTGCTTGCACAGGTACGGCGGGTGGACAAGAGCAACCGCCCCCTTATCGAGCAGCTCGAAGGAGCGCTGGCCAGGGCTCTGGGAGGTGACCAAGTCGCCGGTCCTTTCGGCTTGGCGTGGCCGTCTGTCGTCACTCGTGACGTTGAAGCGGCCGGTTCGTTCAGGATTGAGCAGTTCGGGCGTGGTGGACCGGTGGTGTTCACTCCTGACGACGACTTGACCGTACTGACAAATCGTTTCGCCAGTATCGATCAGGCACGTCGAGTAAAAGTACTGCGCAACGGACGCGTATTCGTCTGCGCGGACGACGAAGGTGTCGAGGAAACCGGGCTGGTGACGCCTCTTCGGAAGTGGTTCGCGTTCGAAACCTCCATCGACGGTGCGAAGTACTGCTACCACCAAGGTGATTGGTACCGCATCGGTGACGGATACCTCGAACAGATTCGATCGCAGGTCGCTGAACTGCTCACTCGCCGTGCAGATCTCACGTTCCCGCTGTGGGTCCCTACGGGCAAGCGGGATGATGAGCACCGCTACTGCGAACTGGTCGCGAAGCAGCCCGGTTACGTGTGCCTCGACAGGAATCTGGCGAGGACTCCGTTCCACCCGCGGTTTGAGTTGTGCGATGTCGTCGGGCCGAGCGACGAACTTGTGCACATTAAGTGGCTAGGGCGCTCGACGGCGGCTAGCCACCTCTATACACAGGCGAGTACGGCTGCTTGGTCGCTGAGGGAAGAGCCGGAGGCCCTGCAGCAGCTGAATGCCAAGGTGTCTGAAATCGATAGTGAGCGCCTCCGAACCGAGCCGTCGGGCATTGTGCTGGCGATTGCCGGCCGCACGTGGGACGTGGACCAGCTCTTCACGATGTCGCAGATCGGGCTCCTTCGTCTTGAGCGCGAGAGCCGCCATCTGCGAACCAAGCTCACCTTCGCCGAGATCCCATTCATGACCAAGTCCGAAGCAAAGCGCACGCGTACTGCCGCGTAATCGCAGATGTCGAGGGCTGATGGCCTTGAACGGTGGCTTTGGGCACCCTGTGGTTTGCGACTGTCGACGTTACATCTTTGGGACGTAGGTAGGGCACTCGCCGTTCACGCGCAGCGGCGTGCATAGTTCACCGCCGCGACGTTCGGTCGCCTCGAGTTCTGATGACTTGCGCCAAGACATGGACGAGTCAGCGCTGGTGGCATAAAGGCGTGGTGGCAGGAGCTTCTTGACGCCGGACGAGTTGAACCTCCACGGTTGCCAGGTGCAGCGCGCGGTTGCGGACGTTCACAAGACGGTCGAGGATGTCCGGCGGTCGCCGCCAGGCATCCTCGACCATCGGTGTCGACTTTGACTGAGCCGCAGCATGGGGGAGTCTCTCAGCGCAGGTCAGAACGAGCCCAACTCAGGTCACCAGCCGCGTTCGCGCCACTCGGCCAAGTGCGGACGCTGCTCACCCAGCGTCGAATCATCCCCGTGCCCCGGGTAAAACCACGTCTCATCCGGCAGCTCGCCGAAGATCCGCGCCGACACATCATCCAGCAGGGATGCGAAATCCTCCGGCGACCCCGTCTTCCCGACCCCGCCAGGGAATAGTGTATCGCACTAGCGGTGAACATGTCGTAGCTTGTAAGGCATGGGGGAACGAGTAGCGATCTACGCACGGATTTCGGAGGACACGCTCGGCCTGGAACAGGGCGTCGAGCGGCAGCTGCGTGACGCTCGTGAGCTGGTGGAGAAGCGCGGATGGTCGGTCGCGGAGGAGTTCGCCGACAACGACATCTCGGCACTGCACGGTGCGTACCGGCCGAAGTACGAAGCCCTGCTGGAGGCAGCCGAGAAGGGCTCGGTCGAACGCATTGTCGCCTACCAGCTCTCGCGCCTGTGGCGGAACCGCCGCGAACGCGCCGAGGCCATCGAGCTGCTGTCGAAGAGGCGCGTGTCGATCACGCTGATTCGAGGGAACGACATCGACTTGACTACGCCCATGGGCAGATCGTTCGCCGCACAACTCGGCGAGGCCGACACGCTGGAGTCCGAACTTAAGAGCGAGCGCGTGGCCTCGGCCGCCTTGGAACGGGCGCAGGCCGGCCAGACGTCAGGGCACGTGCTCTACGGCTGGAAGCGGATCAACGAGTACGGCCGCAGCGGCAGGCGGCTCAGCTTCCACGACGAACTACACCCCGAGCATGCACCGATCGTTCGCGAGATCGTCGAGCGTGTGCTCGCGAAAGAGAGCTTGTGCAAGATCGGCGCGGATCTGGACGCACGAGGGATCCAGCCGCCGCGGGTGGCCGCCGGACGTGACGTGGCGCCGGGTCGACCAGATACCTGGAGCACTTCGTCGGTCAGGTCGGTCGCGATGAGGTGGGCGAACTGCGGCAAACGCGTGCACCACCGCGGGCGTGAGGACGAGCAGATCCTCCCCGCCGCGTGGCCGCCGATCGTGACCGACGCTCAGCAGACCGAACTTCGGATGCTGCTGAGCGACCCGTCTCGGGCTACCAGCAGGACGGGTGCCCGCCAGCACTACCTGACGTTCGCTCCTGAGATCGCGCGATGCGGTAAGTGCAAAGGCAAGCTCCGCGTCGTCAACAAGCGCGGCCATCAGACCTACGTCTGCCAGGACCGGGGCTGCACTGGCCGGCGCAAGATCTGGGTTGATGACCTGGTCGAACGAGTTGTGGTCAAGCGGCTGGCCGAGCCGGACGCACGCGACTTGTTCCGCCGCGACGACTCGGAAGCCTGGCAGGCGCGGGAAGAGATGCGCGTGATCGACGCAAAACTTCTGGAGCTCACCGACGACTACGAGTCAGACTTGATCATCCGAGAGCAGTTTCACCGGCTCACGGCGCGTCATCGTGCTCGTCTGGTCGAGCTTGAGAAGAAGGCCGCGAAGGTCGTCGTTGGCCTGCCTGCGGATTTGATCGCCGAGATGGTCGGGCCGCATGCTCAGGAGCGTTGGCAGACTCTCGAACCGGGGCAACGACTTGCTCTGCTGGCCACCATGGGTTTCGACCTGGAGCTGGTCCATGGCGCACGTGGTGGGCCGGGGTTCAAGCCGGAATCCGTCAAGATTTTCTTCCGAAGCGACAGCGAACCAGTCGATAACTGAGGGTAGTCAGACGGTTGTTGTTCGCGTCTCGACGTGTGATCAAAGATGGTCTAACGTGGTCTTATGCGCACTCGGGGGAGCCGCGGCAATGTTACGCAAAGTGATTTGATCGTTCCGGCTGCTCGTGGTGACTGCTACTCAGCCCTCGAAATCCGTCGATCGATGCGCGCGGTCCAGATGGCTCGCGAGCAAGTGCCGGCCGACGAACAGCGCGCGCTTGAGGACGAACTGCCGCCCGGTCTGCTCGGCGGGCTCGAGGCGTTCGTCAGGCGTGAGTCGGCCGCTGTTGGCTCCTTGACGGCCAACCACCCGAAACGGCGCAGGATGCTAGCGGTCGCGGAGACCCTGCCGTACACGCTCTACGAGGATCTGCTTGGGCAGCCGCCAAAGGGTGTGCTCGCTGCTCGATGGCAGGACTTCATGGGCGGGCAATGGCTCTGGGGCGGACCTGCTGATCAGCAGGCCATCGCGGACGACGCTAAAGACGTTCTCCAGGTCATGCGGTTCCTCGCCATGCTGTTGCTTGCGGCGCAGTTGAAGCGCCCAGCCGTGTCGTTGTTGGTGCTGTTCAGGCTCCTTAGTCTGGAAGCCGTCAACCAGGCCCGTGCAGTCGAGCGGGTCCGCATCGTTCACCTGACACGAGCAACGAGACCGCCAGGCCGTCTGGTGCTGGCGGCACCACACGTGGCCCGTGCACCGGGGCGCGGCGTGTCCCTCGTCGCTAATCGCAGCGAGGGTCACGTCGGGCTTGGCGCGCCGTGGGGGAGCGTCTTACTCACCTAGCCCGCCGCGACCTTCCTGTACGGAAGGCCACACCGTGGCAGACAAGAACCAACCACCTGCTTATGTTCCGATCTCGGAAGCGGCTGCGCGTCTGTCCGTTTCCGAGGTGACGATTCGTCGAGTCATCAAGTCGGGGCAGCTCCCGCACGTCCGATTTGGACGTGTGGTCAGAGTGTCCATAGCCGACCTCGACGAGTTCGCCGCGGCCCATCGCACCTGCGGCGACGGACGCGTGCGATGAGCCGCAAGACACCGCGCCCGACTCGATCAAGAGGCGCTGAGCTTGCTCGCCGGTTGGACAAGTACGCAGACGAGATCGTGCGCAACGCGCCGCCGTTCAGCGAACGGCAGAGGACTCGTATAGCCGAGATTCTCTGTGGCGAAGATGTCCGGCCTTCAAACCGTCGCGCATCGAAGAGCGAGGCGGCATGACCGGCAAGTTGCCAAGCAAGGGCAGCGTCGACGACAACGCCGCTGTGGGCCGCCGCGCGCGTATCACCTGGGCGTCGGAGATCGAACCTGTGCCAGTCGTTTGGGCATGGGAGCTGGACGGATTCGGGCGTGTTCCAGCTGGATCGTTGTCCATCGCGGCGGGCAGGGAAGGCACCGGGAAGTCATCGTTCGGTTTGTGGGTCGCAGCCAAGATCACACATGGCGAGTTGCCCGGCAGCTACCACGGGCACAGTCGGACGGTGCTGTATGTGGCAGTCGAGGACTCATGGAAACACGCGATTGTGCCGCGGCTGATCGCGGTCGGCGCGGACCTGGCCAAGGTTGCAAGGTTCGACGTTGTTACCGGTTTGGACACGGAAGCCACACTGTCTCTCCCTGTCGACAACGACATCCTGGAGCAGACGATCGTCAGCCACGACGTTGCCCTGGTGGTGATCGATCCTCTGATGTCCGTGATCGCTGAGCGGATCGACACCCATCGCGAACGTGAGGTACGACGAGCGCTAGATCCGCTCGCCCAGCTCGCGGATCGGACTGGCGCGGTCATTCTCGGCATCGCTCACTTCGGCAAGGGACGCATCGGCGACGCGGCTTCACTGATCACCGGCTCAGGCGCGTTCAAGAACGTGCCGCGCTCGATCTTCGGCTTCGCTCGTGATGAGGCCGCTGTGCCAGGTGTCCGAGTCATGACTCAGGTGAAGAACAGCCTCGGTCGTGACGATCTGCCGTCGTTGTCTTATGGGATTGAGGAAGTCGAGATTCAGGCTGACGCGGGTCTGCTTCGCACTACCAGGCTCGTGTTCAACGGCGAGTCGGAACGGTCAATCCACGACATCTTGCGTGACTCGCGAGCCGGTGACACCGCATCCCCGAGCAGGCGGGATGACGCCGCTGATTGGCTTGTGGCCCGTCTGACCGAACTGGGTGGATCGGCTCCCGCGTCGGAGATATACGACCTCGCCGACGTCGATGGCATCTCGAAAGCGACGCTCAAGCGCGCTCGATCACAAGCCAACGTGACCGCCAAACGCGGCGGTGGCAAGGGCGGCAGCTCAGAGTGGAGCCTTGCCCCGTCGGCAGCTCATTCAGCTCATTCGGGTCAAGGCAGGACACTTGAGCTGAATGAGCCAAATGCTGATCAGGACGATGGAGATACTGTCCTTACAGAGGCGTCGGCTGGCGCTGAACCGTGCTCGAAGTGCGGTCATTCGGTCGAGCGGTGGGTGCTTGAGGGGCGCGGCGACCTCTGCATTCTGCGCAACCAAGACAGCCGGACCGCGAGCGAACAGCCATCGCCGGAGCCGGGCAGCAAGTTAGAGAACAGGGCACCTGATCTGTGCCCCACCCGCCGCGCAGCCTTCGGCCGCCCGGCGGGTGGACCGCCTCCCCAAGCGGCCACCGACGCGTCCGAAGGGAATGCGTCATGACCGAACAGCAGGGGAGACGACGTCGGCAGCGGCGGGTGGAAGGCGGTTCACCTTGTCGTATCAACATCAGGACCACCCCAGAGACGTACACACGCTTGGTCGTCGGTGCAGCGACCGCCGGACTGTCCATACCGCGGTACCTGATCGAGTCGACGCTCCGTGGCGCTAGTGACGGATGGAGCCTTCGTGAGCAACGTTGGTGGGTCGAGCGCTTCGACGTTGTGGAGACGAGGCTCATTCGGGTCGGCACCAGCCTGAACCAGATGGCCGCGACAGCCAACGCCGAGGGACACCTGCCTGCTGCACTCGACGGCGCGTTGGCGTACTTGACGTCGACGCTGGAACAGCATCGGGAAGTTCTCAGCCGCATTGACCCGGCGGACCGCTCGCGCCGTCCGCCGGACCAGTGATCGCCAAAGCCCCGCAGGGAGGCAAGCGAGGAGCGGACACAGGTGGGCTCCTTCGCTACCTCTTCGGGCCGGGCAAGGCCAACGAACACACCAATCCGCACTTGATCGCCGCGTGGGATCCGGAGTGGTTGGCGGGCGGAGCGTTCGCCGAGCAGATCGGGGAACGCGGCTGGATGGCGACGCTGGCTCGCGATATCGATGCCGCGATGACCGGCCACGACGTCCAGCTGGAGACAGGGCACGTCTATCACGTCGCGCTCTCGTTGCCAGCTGCCGACGGGGCGCTCGACGACATCACGTGGAAGACGCTGGTTGACGACGCTGTCGAGCAGATGGGATTCGGGCCGAAGCCAGACGGGGCTGGCGGTTGTCGATGGGTCGCTGTTCACCACGGCAAGTCGGCAGACGGCAACGACCACGTGCACTTGCTCGTCAACCTGGTCCGCGGCGACGGCACGGTCGCCGGAACCTACCGAGACTGGCCGCGATGGCGGGAATGGTGCCGGGCGGTCGAGGAGCGGCTCGACCTGACTCGCACAGCTCCCGCCGGCGCCGGTCGTAAGGGGACGTCTCGCGCCGAGCTTGAACGTGCCAAGACCGCAGGTACGACAACTGAGCGAGAACAGCTGACCGAAATCGTGGCTGACACTGCCATCGCTGCTTTGAACGAGATGGACTTTCTTGCCCGGTTGCGCCTCCGCGATGTTCAGGTCAAGCCGCATGTCTCCGGTGGCAAGGTGGTCGGTTACGCCGTCGCCTTGTCGCCCGCCGCGGCGGGCGACAAGCCACGGTGGTTTGCCGGGTCCACGTTGCGCCGAGATCTGAGCTTGCCGCGGCTGAGATCCAGGTGGGAGGACCTGGGAGAGAGGTGGGACGTTTACGCGATCGAGTGGTGGAGCGACAACAGGCGTGCCGACGCCGTCGAGCAGCATCGATCAGGGCTCGCGTGGAAGTCGGTGACCAGGCACCTCCAGCAGGCCGAGGCTGTTCTCCAGAACGAACCAGCTGGAGACCCCGCTCATTGGCATCAAACCGTGGGGGAGCTGGCGGACTTGATCGTCGTGCTCGCTCGCTTCGACTCTGCGGATGGAAATCTGCGAGAAGTTGGCGACCAGCTGACACGCGCAGCTCAGCTGGAGCGCGGGCAGAGCCATCCTGGGCCACGACTGCGGAATGTTGCGGTTCCGCTTTTGGTTGCCGCCACACGGGCGGCCATCGCTTGCAAAGACCCAGCTCCGTTGGTGCTCGCCGGGGTGCTCTTGCTTGTGCTGGGAATCGTTCGAATCTTGCAAGCCGTCGCTGAGCAACACGGGCAACGGCTCCGCTCCGCTGCTCGCCAGCAGATCAATGTGGCAGCCAAAAACCTTGGTCGCCACCCGTCGTTGGCCGCAAGGATCGTCGGATCCGAGGACTGCGCCACTTCGCAACGTCAGGAGCTAACCGACCGCCCTGCTACTGCGGTCCAGGTCGGCGATCTCCACATGAGCGGGCCTGCTGGTGACCAAGGGACGTCGGCTGCGCAACGGCCAGGAATGCGCAGGCAGGTTGTGCCGCCTCTCCGCAAGTACGGGCGAGCGCGATGAACGGTCGAAGGAAAGCTGGCTGCCACCTTGATCAGGTGGCCGCACACGCCCCGAAAACACACGATCTCTGTCCGCGACCTCTGCTAAGTCGATGTCGCGGCTGACCAGTCGAGATCGTGGGAATCGCAAGCGGAATGGCGCCGGTCGTTCTGCTGGTCGGCGGTAAGTGCGGGGCCGTTGGTGTCACCCTGGGTTACGGATGCCAGCGGAGTGTCATCCGGAGGGTTGACGTCTGCGCGCACGCCCCTGAGGATGGAGAAGAATTTTTCTCGAACTTCGAGCAAAGGAACCTTATGCACGCCGAGTTTCTTGGCAAAGATCCAGAGTCCACCGAAGGTGCGTCACCTACCCTGTTCGCCACTGACCGCGCAGACCGGGTGACCTACGTTGCCCAAGGGTGGAAGGTGACCGATCCGCAGGTGCTCGCCGACGTCGGCCCCGTGCCGGATCATGAGACCCTGATTGAGATTCCCGAGGAAGTACTGAAGTTCTACGCGCGCCGCTACCAGCAGGAGAACGGAGCAGGCAACTGACCTTCATCGAGCCAGGTCCGGAGTTCGGCAACCTCTTCCGAACCTTCGAGCACACGGCCTACCGGCTAGAACTCCGCGATCAGTACAACATCCCTCGCGAGGAAGAACCGCTCGCTAAGTTCCTGGCCGGCGAGCCGGACGCCTCGTACCACGAAGGATGGCTGGACATGATCCGCGAGGCGACGGCGGAAGGACGGCGCTTCTCTCGGGTCCGGGTGGTCAGCTTCCCTCTTACCGACTACACGCGCTTCGCCATGTGGGTTGCGGACTACACCCGTGAAGCAGGCGATGACATCCGCTACATCACCCGCGAACAGGCCGTAGGGCTGCCGGACTATGACTACTGGTTGTTCGACTCCAACCGCCTGTACAAGATGCACTTTGACGACGAAGATCACTTCCTCGGCGCAGAAGCTGTAGAAGATCCTGCGGTCGTCCTCCAGCACAACTACTGGCGGGATGCGGCTCAGCATCACGCCACCACACGAGAAGAGTTTGTCGCCAAGCATGAACAACGGGACGACAGGCGTTGATGAGGCGCGTAACGCGCTAGGCAAACGACTCCGCGAGCTGCGGGTAGCTGCCAAGCTATCCGGTAAAGGGCTCGCGGAGTCTTTGTCATGGCCAGGTTCTAAAGTCTCCAAGATTGAGACCGGTAAACAGACGCCGACCGATGACGATATTAGAGACTGGGCACGGGCAACTAGCGCAGAAGACCAGGCCGCCAGTCTTCTTGCCGCACTGCATAACCTTGAGCTCCAACATGCCGAGTGGCAACGGGTGCTCAAGGCGGGCATGAAGTCCCACCAGATCAGCCTGTCTCAGTTGGACGAGCGGACCAAGCTCTACCGCGGATTCGAGAACACGGTAGTTCACGGGCTCATGCAGACGCCCGAATACGCCCGCGCTCGCTTCGCGCAGGTTGTCATGGTGCACAAGGTTCCCAACGACATCAACGAGGCTGTGAAGGCTCGGATGCAGCGTCAGGAGATGCTTTACCGGCCAGACCGGCGCTTCCACTTCGTCATCACCGAAGCAGCACTCCGCTACCGCCTGGTTGACCGTGACATCATGCTTGGTCAACTCGACCGCCTGATGGCTCTTACCTCGATGCGTAACATCCGGCTCGGCATTATCGACTTCAAGACCAAGTACGTGACCGATCCCCGGCATGGCTTCTGGATCTACGACGATCAGCTTGTGCAGTTTGAGTCGTACTCAGCAGAGATCAATCTGCGTCAGCCAAGCGAGATCGAGTTCTACGCCACCATCTTTGATCACCTAGCGGCTGTGGCCAAGTACGGTCCCGACGCCCGCGCGGTCCTGACTCGCGTCATACAGCAGCTGGCGGCCGAGGACGACGATCTTGGCTCCTGATTTCTCGGTTCGATAGCGGTCAAAGTTTTTCGAGCAAAACCGAGCAAATTTCTGGCCATCGCGTAATGGCGCGCTTACTCTCCTGGCACACCCCCACTGACCAGGGAGAATCGCCGTGCTGACACCCGTGCCGTTGCTGGATGCTGCCCAGATTGCTCGCCTGCCTGAGCGTGCTCGTGAGGTAGTGGAGTACCGCAAAAGCGGCTTGAGCCTGAACCACATCCAGGGCTGTTCGCTGGGCTGCGCCTACTGCATCCGGCACACCTACGGCTTGTGGGACGAGAACCAACCAGTGGCGCTCATGTCCGACGTCGAGGCGGTTGAGGTGCTGGTGAATCACCGCTACTTCCAGCCGCACGTCACGCCGATCCAGGTGTTCAACCGGGCAACCGAGCCGTTCCTTCCGAAGGTCCGGCCGCACACCTTCGCGGTGCTGGAAGAACTGGACGAGCGAGAACTCACTAACCAGGTGCTGGTCATCACGCGGCACCAGCTCAAGCCGTACGACATTGACCGGCTGAACCAGTTGCGCCACCTCAAGGTGACGTTGCTCTTTACGTACTCGGGTATCGACAACCAGGACATCGAGCCCTACCCGTCTCAGGTCGCCGCGGATTCCTTGAAGCTCATGAGCGCGCCGCCGTATCGGAAGTACCGCACCATCCTCTACTGGCGGCCGCTCGTTCCCGGCCTGAACGACACCGACCAGCACCTCGCCGCGGCGTACGAGTTGAGCACGCACGCAGACGCCACGGTGTTCACCGGTTTGTTCTACCGCGACCAGATTGCCGACTACTACAAGGCAAACGGCATTCCCGAGCCGTACGAGGGCACCGCCCGCCGGAAGATCGTTCCGGAGACGTTGGAACAGCGAGTTCTCGATACCTTCTCGAACTCGTCGGCCTTGTTCCGCAAGACCTCCTGTGCCGTGTCGTACGCGCATGGCCTGCCGGACTACAACGGCCACTACGGCATTCGAGAGCTGTGCGACATCTGCCCGCTCTCACAGCTGGAGCTGTGCGCAGGCGCTCACCGCATCCCAACAGGTGAGGACATACACCAAGTGGCCCGCGTGTTGCCCGAGGCGGACGCGCTTCAGGTCGTAGACATCAGCGAACGGGCGGCCGTCGTGTCCGGCCTGGCGGTCGAGCAACCGCGGTACTTCCTTCAGCATGCGCTCGGCTTCCAGGTTCACGACGTCAGTCACCCGCACCACGCCAACCGGCATGGTCGCGCGGACATCGGATGGAAGGAAGCAGCTACCAAATGACTGAGTGGAAAAGCCTTAAGTATGTCGTCGTAGACCTTGAGGGCAACGGGCACCAGCCACCCGACGTGGTGGAGCTGGCCGCGGTGCCGATCGTGGACGGCGTTATCGGGGAGCCGGACGAGTGGCTGGTTCGGCCCGACCAGCCGATCACCCCGTTTGCTCACCGGATTCACGGCATCAGCAACCACGACGTCGAGCACAATGACACCTTCGCTGACGTCAAGGCACACGTCCTCCGCGCGCTGGAAGCCGACGTCCTCATCGCGCACAACGCTCACGTTGATGTTGGCGTGCTTGAGCGCAAGCTGGACGACTGGGAGTGCCCCGAGGTGTTCGACACGCTCAAGCTGGCGCGTCGTCTCCTGCCCGGGCTGCCGACGTACAAGCTCAGCTCGCTGGTCAAGGAGTTCGAGCTTGGCAACAGCCTTGGTCACCTCGACCAACCGCACCGAGCCGCCTACGACGCCATCGTGACAGCAAGGCTGTTCGTTCATATCGCAGGCCGGCGGACGCTCGAAGAACTGCGGAACCAGCCATCAGGAGGTGGCAGTGATGACGAGCCACCTCTCTTCTAGCCGCGAACGCGGCTTGTTCGTCAGCGTCGACGGGCCGGGCGGTGCCGGGAAGACCACGATCGTCCGGCACCTCGCCCAGATGCTCCTTGCCGAAGGACGCCAAGTGCACGTGACGGCCGAGCCGTCGACTGGTCCCATCGGCAAGCTTGCCGTCGACTTGACGTCAACCGTTACTGGTCATGCGCTCGCCTGCTTGTACACCGCTGACAGGTACCACCACGTCGAGACGGAGGTGAAGCCCCTTCTGAAGAACGGTCACCTCGTAATCTCTGACCGATACGTCGCCTCGGGGCTCGTCGTCCAACGCTTCGACGGCGTCGACCCGGTGTTCTTGTGGCAGCTCAACGAGGAAGTTGAGCGTCCCGACCTCGCTGTGATCCTTGAAGCCGACCCCACCGTGATTGCTGAACGGCTTCAAGCACGTGGACCACACAACCGCTTCCAGCACACGCCAGGCAGCAGTCACGCGGAGTTCGAGTACTACCAGCACGCGACAGAGGTTCTGGAAGAAACAGGCTTCAACGTGCTCACTGTGGACTGTTCCAGTCGGCCACCCGAGAAGTCCGCCGCGATCATCGCTGACGAGCTGACGCCACTGCTTGCGCCGAGTGAGGTGGTGACCCCATGAGCGAGTCGATCAGCGACGAAGAAGCGGTCCGCCGATACCCGGAGCTTCAGTCACTCGTCACGGCAAGGGAAGCCGGTTGGGTATTCCGCGTGATGGTGGAAGGCGACGAACCTGTTGGCATTGCGGGAAGTTACAGCCGCGAGCAGTACACAGACGCGCTCTTTATCTTCGACCGCACCAACGTAACCGCTGTGCGGGTTCTGGATGATTCCTACGGTGGCGGGTGCGTGTGGACGAAGGAAGGGGCCGACCTGCAAGAAGTCGTGTACGAGCTGCTGAGTCTGCCGGAACCAGGCATGGCCGGCGCTCCGCACTTGGTCAAGCGCTCTAGCCTCCTCTGGACTCCACGGTGAGCCCGGCATGGCAAGTCATCGCGTTCCTGATCGCTCCGATGGTGCTGGTTTACGTGGCTCTCGTGGTGTGGAGCTGCAACCGGGATAGGTGGCGACGATGACCGCGCTCGCCCACGAGCAAGACGCACCCGCTAAAGCCGAGGTGCCCCGGATGCGTGAGCAACCTCGGTTCACAGCCGCGATCGATCTGGTAGCGCTCCCTACCGCGGTCTCCGTGGCGCGCATGTTCGTCTCCGGGACGTTGCGCCGTTGGAACGCGATGTTCATTGAGCCGGACATGGAAGACGTCGCCGCGGAACTGGTGAAGCTCTCCGTTCAAGCGACCGGGCCGCGTGAAGAAACCAGCTGGCAGAACATCGAAGAGGTCGCCGCGATCAAGGTGTGCCTCGTCGGCTGGCGGCGACACATCGTTCTTGAGGTCACCGACCAGCGTCGAGAAGAGCTGGTGCTTCCCGACGGCTCATCACGGCCTTCGACCAGCGGCCTTGGGCTCGTCGACGCCCGCGCTGGCCGCTGGGGTTCATGCCGGACACCGTGGGGTCGGGTGAACTGGGCCGAACTCGCTGTGCACAAGCGCACGAAGGCAGAGCTGCCTAAGCACGACGTGAAGCCGTCGCCTTATCCGCGCGATTCACACGCCTCGCCAGCATCGGGCGAATACCCCGTACTTCTCCAACGAGTCGTAGACGGCTTGGAAAAGTTGTAAGTCTCCCCGCTTCTGAGCGTGGCTCTTCGTTGGACTGCGGCCCCTCCCTGCCCGGGCGTGGAGGTTGGGAGGGGCACTCATACTTCCGGCGATCCGCCGGAGGAACAAGGAAGCTCCACCTGCTGCACCACGCATGCTCCTCGGTTAACAGTGATCTCTTTAGCCTGCTGTCGCTGTAACTAACTGAAGAGTAAATCGGCGTCAGATATCCAACTTGATCGGCGTAGTATATAGAATCACGTTTTGTTGTGGTTCTTGTTTTCCAGAACTAGTCGGGCTTCAATTCGGGTGATTCCAAGGTCGGTTATCTGCAATTTTTCCCCTGTTGAGACAATCTGACGTTTCTTCGCGGAGGATAAATTCTTGATCGAGCGGCGAACGCCAGATGCATCCTTGGGGATTATGTCGACTAGTCTTTGCTGTGTTAGACCCTCGCGGTTGTGTAGTAGGTGTGCGAGTATCTCCTCTTCGGTTGTGAGTGAAACCGACTGTACGAGTGGTTGGCCGCCGTAAGCTCGAATGAGTGGCTGCGGGAACCGGGACAGTTCCTCGATGGCTTCGACAAGGGTGGATATGTGGGTTGTCACGAATACTCTGAGAATCTCGGCTAGGATCCATCGCACTCCTTCGACGACAAAGCGAGAGTCTATCTCGTTGGCGGTATAAGTAGGCGAGACATGCACCGCGCCCCTCTGGCTTCGAAGTTTATATATTGCGCGCGCAATATGCGCGATCTGATTTGCACTCTTGATGTCTGGGAATAAATGTCGAACATTGCTGTTGTCTAGGTATTTGAGACATTCATCTACGCCTTTTGAGAGGTTGAACTTTCCGGAGTCGACGCCGTATATAATGCGAGCCGCAACCTCGGCAAAGCGTCCTCCGTCGAGCTCTGTATGTTGCCATTTTCGTAGGGCAAAAGCTTCTTCCAGCTTGACGGCTTCCTCGAATAGTTGGGATGCCAGAGTTTCGTCAGTGGCACTGCCCAGTAGGTTAATTAGGTCTGGACTGCTATTACTCATTGGTCATCAAGCTCTTCAGGTATTCTTCGCCTGAGTCCGTTATCCGGATCGCGTGGTGGATCGTCGACCGATTCACGTAACCTAACTTTTGAAGTCCGCGAAAGTGGCCATTAATGTCATTGCTTGCGATTCCGTCGCCAAGCTTATCTGTTAGCCAAACTATCTCCTTGTTCGCGAGCCCTTCCATATTCAGTTCTTTCGCAAGCCGTGCAGTCCAGAGGAGCTTGTCGCGCTTCAGTTTTAATGTGCCATAGGGCGGAGCGTCTAGAATCGGGTGCGCAAATATGTCAATTTCCTTGAAAGCATCGGGAGTTGTTTGCTTGCGCGTCTTCTTGACCCCACTGCTGCGCGTCTTCCCTGAAGGTGTGGACCGCTTGCTTCGAATCTGCGCAAAACCTTCACTTAGGATGTTCGCTACCTTGGCTGTGAGGTAGAGGTCGCCTTTAGTTCCAGACTCTGCTATCCAGCCAGATGAGATTGCGCTATCCAGGTCGCGATTCAGTCTGGCTGGAATGGTCTCGCGAGCACTTTGGAAAAGTGGGCGAATAAGGTCAATTGTGAAGGTCTCGGAGCCGCTGTCTTGAATGAGATATGCGGCTAGTGCAACTATTTTTTCTGGGTTTGTTCTCGCTTCGGAAATAGTTAGCGCCTCACGTGGGCTTGTCGCAGTGCGGTGGCCTTCTGGACTTTTCGCTGTGATTGGCGGCGTCTGCGGCTTTGGGGTGTGAATTGAGGCATTGGGATCGTTTCCCGAATGCAAGGCATCGATAAAGGCGACAATCTGAGTTGCTTCTCCGACACTGATGTCGTCCTCGTAGGAAAGTCGACCAGTGAGCGTCAAATGCACAGGGTTTTCCGTCATGTACTAGCTCCAACTTCAGTTCAATGAACTCTCGCTTTTAAGTCCCGTAAGGTTGCCGAACTTGGCTCTATGGGATCAAGGGCGCGCTGCCGCTGGGTGGCGCGCCTGGCGCGTAGGTAGTCACTCGCCTGGGCGGCCGCGCCGGTTCCCGACGCGGCGGGCTGCCGCTCCGCTCCGCCCGCCGACTGGGCGACGCGGCCGCCAGTGGGTCGCCTTGCGCGGCGCCACCCCGCGGCAGCGCATATGTCCCCATAGCCAACGCAGCCCTCCTCAACGAGCGTCGTGACATATCGGTCGTCGGTGTATCGCCACCTGTTACGCGCTGTCGTCGATCTCCTCCGCCCCGACGCCTGATCGTGACAACGGCCGGTAACACCGGGCCAAGGCTGGAAAGCGTGCTTTGATCCGATGCCACCGGCCGCGTGCTGGCTTCGCATCGAGATGAAGAGCAGGTGCGAGCAGGGTTTCGCCAGGCCGTCTACAGGCCGTCAGACGTCGGGTAGAGCCAAGATCCACCGACAACTGTCGAGAGATGTTTCAGCAGCTCGGAGGTCGTTTTCAGGCAGTATCGCCAGCGCAGCCGCAACCGGCCGAGAGATCACCGCCATCTCTGCGCGGATGATTGTCTTGATAGCGCCTGTCACGATCGGTGCGTATCTAGGCAAAGCCTTGCCGGGATGGTGTGCTCCGATCTACGCGATGGTCGTGATGTGGTTGGTTCTTGCTTTTTTGGGCAGCAAGAGGGCACGCTCACCGAGGTGGCTGACGGGCTTTTGGAGCCGCCACATCCGGAGGAATCGGGAGCGCCCATGTTGGTTCGAGGGCTCGCGCCGAGCGGTTTGTGGGTGTCGCGAGCTAGCGGCCGTAACCGCTAGCGCTAGCGGGTTGTGCTAGCAGGTCTCGTCGCGCTGACCTGCGGGTTAGTGGTCTAGCAGGTGTTCGTGCCCAGCCCACAGGGCTGGGCACGAACACCCGATCAACGATTGAGCCTGGCCGCTAGCGCTTCGAATACTGCAGTTCGAAGGTACCCGCGCTTGTTCGCGCTCTTGCCGCCCTCGCTGGTCGCCCAGACCTGCGAGGGCGTCACGCCGTATGACTTCAGAGCTACCGCGAGCTGAGTAGGAGACCAGCCGTCGTATGCGCTTGGGTTGCGCTCTGCGAGCCTGGTCAACAGCGTGTCTGACCATGCCTTGTCCTCGCCGGGACCGAAGACCGAGGCCAGGTCATCGAGCACGCGAACCGGCGCGTTGGTAACAGGCACCTCTCCGGAAGCCATACCGGTCAAGGTCTTCTCGGCTTCGCGAAGTGCCCTGCCTCGGGCGCAAATCGCGTCGAGCGCTTCGCCGCCGAGCAGGTGGGTTCGGACGGTTTGGCCTCCGCGCTCAGCCAGATCGCCGTCGTCCGCACCCAGCAGGATGCCGACGCCCTTGTGCCGTGAGAGGAACTTCGAGGCGTCCATGCCCGCTGCGTACGTGCCCGCACCCAAGATCGTCTCGGATGCCTGCCAAGTCATCACCCGCATGGCGAAGCGAGTGCCGAGCTGGCCGCGGAGCGAGTCCGGGATGACCTTGCTGTCTGGCTTCTGGGTGGCGAGCACGAGCATGATTCCGGCGGCCGGGCCCACTTTCGCCAGGTCGGTCAACAGCGCCAGGATCTCGTCGCCATGCTCCGGGTGTTCGAGGTACCGCTGGACTTCGTCCATCGCCAGCATGGTCAAGGGCATGTTCAGCCGTCGATTGCGCGCCAGCGCCGGCGTCAGCTTCGCGTCCGGGCAGACGTCGGTCGGCAAAGTCGCCATCCGCTCGAACCGAGCGTTCATATCGGCCACCAACTCGCGCAGGCTGGAGACCAAGAGCCCGACCACTTCGTCTCGGACTCCGGATCCGTAGACGTGCGCGAGCCGCTCGAACGGCCGCCATGCGGCATCTCCCTTGCCGTTGAAGATGTACAGCCGGACGTGTGGGTCCAGCGCGGCCGCCGCTGCGGGGATCCGTGCCGAGAACGTCTTGCCCATCCGTGGAATCGCGCCGACGAGCAAAGACGACCAGATCAGAGGCAAGGTCACCAGCCTGTCGCGTGCATCCACTCCGAACGGGACGGGCTGCCAGAAGTCGAATCGCTCGGCCTTCTCCAACGGCGAGACGACTGGCTTCTGGGCGAAGACATCGATGTCGGACACCCACAGCCGTACCCGGCGTGCGCTCACGACATCCGGGTCCAGGAAGACCGTCACGGCGTTGACGTTCAAGCCCGACGCCAGCGCTTCCCGTTTGCTGGCTGCCTGGATGAACGTCTTGCCGAACGGCAGATCGACGATCGCCAGCCACCCGCGGCCGTCCCGTTGAATCGGCTGCGCGAAGCTGATCTGGTTCGTCTCCTTCGCCAGCCCGGCGGCAGCGAAGGCGCGCATCACCACATCTGGCGTCAGCCTGGTGGTTTCCTGGCTGAGGACGGCTGCCGTGGCGATTGGTTTGTCCGCCCGGCGGCCGAGGAGCCCGAGCCCGAGGACGGCGGTTGGTGCGATCAGAAGCCAGCCTGTCCGCCACAGCGTGTCCATGACCGCCAGACTGCCGCCACCCGCCACCGCACCGACAGCGGACAGCACGAGCCGGAGGCGCACTCGCTCATGTCGTTGGCCGCACAAGCGCAGGTATGTGTCGGCGTCGAACGCCTGCAAACTCGCGGTGCGCAGTGGCCGGCTTTCCGCATCGAATGCCCACCGGCCCCAGTTCGTCAGCGCCCGAACGGCTCCACGCGGTGAAGCCGTTGCGAGGCGCAGAACGTAAACCGGTGCTCGGAGTGAGTGGAAACGGATCCGGTGCCAGGCGAACTGGACCGCCCAGGTCGCCGCGTTGACGCGCTGTTCTCGGTTCGACAGCCAGGCCGGGACGATGGGGCGAGCCTCTGTCAACCGCTGCCGCTTGGCCGCCAGGTATTCGTCATCCGTCAGCAGTTCGGCGTCCACGACCGGTCCGGTGCCCTGAACCAACTCGCTGGTCATCGGCGATCACCAGCGCTCGCGTCTCGTTTCACCAGCGTCGCCAGGCCTGTCGCCAGCCCGATCACGAGGAGCGGCACGCAGGCCACGATCGTGGTCACCGGCCACGGCGCGCTGACGACCTTGGCCGCCACCATGATGTGGCTGGCGATCTGAGCACCACCACCCACCGCCAGGCTGGCGATGAACGACCGCCGTGCGAAGTGCCGAGTGTGCTCGGTCAGCCTGTCCGATGCGAGAAGAACCCGGAGCGCGTACGCCGAGTAGAACTCGACTGACAGGGGGAGGACCAAGGCGGTGTTGAAGGTGAAGCCGCTGCCAAGGCCGGGCAAGAGGTTGATCGGCCCGAAGCCGGTTAGTTCGCCGAGCCGCACCCAGCCTCCCCAGATCGCGACGGCCGCGGCCAGGCCGATGAACGCCAAAGGCCACGGCCTTGGCAGACGGCCAGGCTCTGGTGAAGCGTCTGGCACTTCGGCGTTCTCGCTCGGCTCATCAGGCGTCGATTCGGCCTGAGCCAGCGCTGCCAGAGCTTTCCGGACTTGGTAGTCGGTCGCGCCAGTCAGCTTGACCAAGGTCGGGCGGCCGGGTGCGGGTCTCCCGGCGAGCTGGGCATCGGTGACGGATTGGCGGACCTTGTCGAGAACTTCGGTGTTCATCGGCGACCACCTGCCGGATGACAGCGGGGGCACGGAGTGGACTGCGTGCGGTCTGCGTCGAGCCAGATGACGCGAGCCGAGACCGGATCGGCCGGGCGGCCGTCGCACTGACCGCAAACAGGCGAAGCGCCGGAACGGTTCTCTGGACGGTTAAGGGAAGGTTCGGGTGCAAGCTCTGCACCCCGTCGGGACGCTGTTTGCACCCCGTTGCGTCGAGTCTGCACCCCGTGGGCCTGAACGGGGCGCACTGTCTGCACCTCGTTCGGGATAGCGAGATCCCAGCCCTTCGGCCGTCGATCGGCTCGTTTGACGTACGCCGCGACGATGTCGGGATCGGACGGCCGGATGAGTTCCAGCTCTTCAAGCGAGCGCAGCGCGTACTGCACCGAGCGCTCGGACAGCCGGGTGTAGCGGCTCAAGGTGCTGACCGACGGGAACGCGTTGCATCCGTCCGGTCCGGCGTGGTTGGCCAGCCCGACCAGGACGATCGCCAGAGACGAGGCGTCTCGGCGGTCGCTGGGAATAGGTGCCGTGTTCAACGCCCAGGCGATGGCTTCGATGCTCAGAGCGCACCGCCACAGGTGCACGGGGTGACGTTCCACGTCCGCCGCTGAGCCGCGCTCTGCCCGGAGAGGGAGTTGGTCGCGTCGCGGAGTCTTTCGGCTGCCTCACGGGATTCCACGCACTGCGGCGGGGACGTCCAACCGTGTGGCTCCGAATAGGTGAGGTGCACTGCCGAGAAGTCGTTGGTGCTGCGAGGATCTGGTGCCATGGCGGATCTCCGGTCCGTCAAGGCCCCGGATCGCTGCCGCTAACAGCGATCGGGGCCGCCTGATAAGCCACAGGCAGCCCCGATCGGGTGAAACTCACCAGCCGCGCTCGCGCCACTCTCCGAGCTTCGGACGCTCGTCGCCAAGTGTGGTGTCGTCCCCGTGACCGGGGTAGATCCACGTGTCATCCGGCAACGCACCGAATACCCTTGACTCCAGGTCGTCCATCAGGCTGCTGAAGTCCTCGGGATTTGTTGTCCGCCCAGGACCGCCTGGGAACAGCGAATCCCCGGTGAACAAGTGCGGATGGCCGGACGGGTCCCGGTACAGCAGCGCGATCGACCCCGGCGTGTGGCCGCGCAGGTGGATCACCTCCAGCGTCACCTCGCCGACCTTCAGGGTGTCGCCGTGTTCGACCAGGAAGTCCGGGGGGACCGGCAGCGGTTCCGCGTCCAGGGGGTGCGCGGCGGTGTTCGCGCCGTTCGCTCCGGCTACCGCGCCCAGTGCCTGCCAGTGGTCGGCGTGCTGGTGGGTCGTCACGACGGTGCGCAGCGCGGGCCGGTCGGGGCCGTGGCCGATCAGGTCTGAGATGCGCTCCGGGTCGTTGGCCGCGTCGATCAGCAGCGCTTCGTTTTCCGCGCGGCACACGAGCAGGTACGCATTGTTGTCCATCGGGCCAACGGAGAGCTTGGTGATGGTCAGCCCGTCCAGCGTCCGGCGCGCGGCGTCGCCGCCCGGTTCGACGTGTCCGGTGTAAGTGTCGGCGATGTTCACGAGTCCCCACGGTAGCCGGATCACCCGCGCGGCGGCCACGTGGCCGTTTTTGTCGGTGCCTGCTGTCAAGATCGTCCCATGACCTCTTGGATCGACCCGCTCGCCAAGCTGGCGCGCGAGAACCTGCCGCCGGACGTGGCCGAGGCGTGGGAGACGGTCTTCCGGCCCGCGGCGCGGCTGAACACCGCCGGGAGCGGCGTCCGCGTCGGCTGTCTCGGCGGCAATCCCGTGCTGCCCGCGGACGTGGAGTGGCCGGTCTGGCGCGGCGAGTTGCCGATGAATTTCGTCGTCTCCGTGGACTGCGCGGCGCTGCCCAGGGTGCCCGGCGGGATCGAGCTGCCCGCGTCGGGTTCGTTGCTGTTCTTCTACTGCGACGACTGGTTCCAGGCCGAGGCCCCGGTCGATCTGACCGCACTCGGCGCGGTCGTGGTCGTTCCGGCCGACGTCGAGGCCGCCGAACGGGCCGCGCCGGAGGGCGTCGACGTTTATCCGCGGCTGGAGGTGTCTGCGGAAATCACGGGTACTTTCCCGAACTCAGAGCAGGAGGTGCTGCGCCGCACACTCGCTCGCGACGGGCTGCCGCTTTCCGATCCGGGCAACTGGTCCGAGGAGTTCTTCGACCGCCTTCGGGAGTCGACTGCCGCGCCGTACCACCAGATCGGCGGCTGCTCGTGGCCGATCCAGGGGCCGCCGGAGGACGAGGTCGCGGCGGCGGTGCTGCCGGACGACGCGGCGGAGGCGGACCTCGCCGACGAAGCGCTGCGCTGGGCTTTGCTCGCCCAGATCGACAGCGACGGCGACGCGGGCTTGACCTGGGGCGACGTGGGCGTGCTGTACTGGCTGATCCGCGAGGACGACCTCGCCGCGGGCCGGTTCGACCGGGTCCGGTGTGTCATGCAGAGCGGCTGAACCCTCCGCCGCGCCGATGCCGCTGCAGCCACTCCGGTGTGCAGCAGTGCTCGCACGGTGCGAGCTCGCCCGGGATCACCGAAGCCCAGGCGATCCGGACGATCTCGTGAGTGTCGCGGCCCATCCGCTCCTGCCGCTGCTGGCCCCTGCGCAGCCAATAGCAGTCGGCGTCGTTGTGGTAGGCGCTGCCGCCCGCGGTGCGGTATCCGGTCGGCAGGACTCCTGCGTCGAGCTGGCGGCAGTCGGCGCAGTAGGCCTTGGTCATCCCGTGCCGGCACTCGTCGTCTTCCGGGGGAGCAATCGGCCGTCCGGCGGGGCGCGCTTCCGTCGCGCGGTCGGCCAGTTCGGCGAGGAGGGCGCGGGCGTCCGGATCTTCCGCCGTGCGCCAGGTGATCTCGTGGCGGGCGGCACAGGTGCGGAGCCGGGAGAGGAGATCGTCGGACACCTGGTCGTCCAGCGCGGTGCGCAGATACTCGCTGTCGCTGTAGAGGTGCACGCGGACCGGCCGTTTCAAGCTTTCGAGTGCTTCCAGCGCCGCCGTCACCGCCATGCGGCCGGCGGTCGTGTCCGCCGTCCCGCCCGTGAGGGATTTCTGATGCTCGCCGTACTTCAGCAGCGCGGACCAGCCGCCCGGTCCCGGGCTGTCGCTGCCTTTCCCCGCCGCGTAGATCCGCACTGCCCCGGCTTCGTCGCTTGCCACGCCCGGAACCTAGCGGCCGGGTCCGACAACTTCCGGAAAACCCGCCGGAACGCCCTGCCCCCGGCCGGTCCGGGAGGGCCGTGCACCGGGGCCGGGCAGCCTCCGCCGACCTGTATCGTGGAACCGGGCCAGCCCGCGCATCCGCTCTGCCGCGCGGGGCCTCCGACAGCGTCCGGCGACCCCGCCGCGGGCCGCTTCGCCCGGCCCCCGGAGAGCGGAAAAGCCCAGGCAGAACACGTGCGGTCCGGTTTTTGTCGGTGGTCGTCCCTACCCTGGGCACGTCCGTCGGCACCGGATCTCCCGGCGGGCCACCGAGCAGAACGATGGAAGGGACGAAGGCGTGGCTGATCGCCTCGTTGTTCGCGGAGCGCGCGAGCACAACCTCCGCGGCGTGGATCTCGATCTGCCCCGCGACAGCATGATCGTGTTCACCGGCCTGTCCGGGTCGGGCAAGTCGAGTCTTGCCTTCGACACGATCTTCGCCGAGGGGCAGCGGCGGTACGTGGAGTCGCTGTCGGCGTATGCCCGGCAGTTCCTCGGGCAGATGGACAAGCCGGACGTCGACTTCATCGAGGGCCTCTCGCCCGCGGTGTCGATCGACCAGAAGTCGACCTCGCGCAACCCGCGGTCGACCGTCGGCACCATCACCGAGGTCTACGACTACCTGCGGCTGCTCTACGCCCGCGCCGGCAAGGCGCACTGCCCGAAGTGCGGCGAGGCGATCAGCAAGCAGACGCCGCAGCAGATCGTCGACCAGGTGCTGGAGATGCCCGAGGGCACCAAGTTCCAGGTGCTCGCGCCGGTCGTGCGCGGGCGCAAGGGCGAGTACCTCGACCTGTTCCAGAACCTGCAGCAGCAGGGCTACGCGCGCGTGGTCGTCGACGGCACGGTGCACCCGCTCACCGACCCGCCGAAGCTGAAGAAGCAGGAAAAGCACCAGATCGGCGTGGTGATCGACCGGCTCGCGGTCAAGACGAGCGCCCGGCAGCGGCTCACCGACTCGGTGGAAACGGCGCTGCGGCTCGCCGACGGCCTGATCGAACTCGACTTCGTCGACCTGGACGAGAACGACCCGCACCGCGTGCGCGGCTTCTCCGAGAACCTGGCCTGCCCCAACGGCCACCCGCTGGCGATCGAGGACCTCGAACCCCGGTCGTTCTCGTTCAACTCGCCCTACGGCGCGTGCCCCGAGTGCACCGGCATCGGCATCCGCAAGGAGGTCGACCCGGAACTGGTGGTGCCTGACGACGAGCTGTCGCTCGCCGAGGGGGCCATCGCGCCGTGGGCCGGCGGGCAGAGCGCCGACTACTTCCTGCGGCTGCTGGAATCGCTGTCGGAGGCGGTCGGGTTCCGCATGGACACGCCGTGGCGGCGGCTGCCCGCCCGCGTGCAGAAGGCGGTGCTGCACGGCGTCGACGAGCAGGTGCACGTCCGCTACCGCAACCGGTACGGCAGGCAGCGCTCGTACTACGCGGCCTTCGAGGGCGTCATCCCGTTCCTGGAGCGCCGCCTCGAGCAGACCGACTCGGAGTACATGCGCGAGCGGTACGAGGGCTACATGCGCGAGGTGCCGTGCCCGGCCTGTCAGGGCACCCGGCTCAAGCCGGAGATCCTCGCGGTCACGCTGGAGCACGCGACGCAGGGCGACCGGTCGATCGCCGAGGTCTGCGCGCTGTCCATCGCGGAGGCGTCGGAGTTCCTCGACCACCTGGTGCTCGGCAAGCGCGAGACGATGATCGCGGGCGCGGTGCTGAAGGAGATCCAGGCGCGGCTGCGCTTCCTGCTCGACGTCGGGCTCACCTACCTGTCGCTCGACCGCGCGTCCGGCACGCTGTCCGGCGGCGAGGCGCAGCGCATCCGGCTGGCGACGCAGATCGGCTCCGGACTGGTGGGCGTGCTGTACGTGCTGGACGAGCCGTCGATCGGCCTGCACCAGCGCGACAACCACCGGCTGATCGAGACGCTCACGCGGCTGCGCAACCTCGGCAACACGCTGATCGTGGTCGAGCACGACGAGGACACCATCCGGGCCAGCGACTGGGTGGTCGACATCGGCCCCGGCGCGGGCGAGCACGGCGGGCACATCGTGCACAGCGGCCCCTACAAGAAGATCCTGAAGAACAAGGAGTCGATCACCGGCGCGTACCTGTCCGGGCGGCGCCAGATCGAGATCCCGGCGATCCGGCGGCCGGTCGACAAGAAGCGGCAGCTCACCGTGGTGGGCGCGCGCGAGCACAACCTGCGCGGCATCGACGTGTCGTTCCCGCTCGGCTGCCTCGTGTCGATCACCGGCGTGTCCGGGTCGGGCAAGTCGACGCTGGTCAACGACATCCTCGCGCAGGTGCTGGCGAACAAGCTCAACGGCGCGCGCCAGGTCCCGGGCCGCCACACCCGGGTCAACGGCCTCGCGAACGTCGACAAGCTGGTGCGCGTCGACCAGTCGCCGATCGGCCGCACGCCGCGCTCCAACGCGGCCACCTACACCGGCGTGTGGGACCACGTGCGCAAGCTGTTCGCCGCGACCACCGAGGCGAAGGTCCGCGGGTACCAGCAGGGCCGGTTCTCGTTCAACGTCAAGGGCGGGCGCTGCGAGGCGTGCGCGGGCGACGGCACGATCAAGATCGAGATGAACTTCCTGCCGGACGTCTACGTCCCGTGCGAGGTGTGCAAGGGCGCCCGGTACAACCGGGAAACGCTCGAGGTGCACTACAAGGGCAAGACGGTGTCCGACGTGCTGGACATGCCGATCGAGGAGGCGGCCGAGTTCTTCGAGCCGATCAAGGCGATCCACCGGCACCTGCAGACCCTCGTGGACGTCGGCCTCGGCTACGTCCGGCTCGGCCAGCCCGCCCCGACCCTGTCCGGCGGCGAGGCCCAGCGCGTGAAGCTGGCGAGCGAACTGCAGAAGCGCTCCACCGGCAAGACGGTCTACATCCTCGACGAGCCGACCACCGGCCTGCACTTCGAGGACATCAGCAAGCTGATCGGCGTGATCAACGGCCTGGTGGACAAGGGCAACACGGTGATCGTGATCGAGCACAACCTCGACGTGATCAAGACGTCCGACTGGATCGTGGACATGGGCCCGGAAGGCGGCTCCGGCGGCGGCACGGTGATCGCCGAGGGCACGCCCGAGCAGGTCGCGGCCACCGAGGGGAGCTACACCGGCGAGTTCCTCGCGGAGGTGCTGAACCCGGCCTGACGCGCGGCTTGCCCGCACTCAGCCGCGTTCAACCCGCGATGCTTCGAGCCAAGAGCCGCCCGGTCCTCCTACCGGGCGGCTCTTTGGTGCGCGGGGCAGGGGTCAGTCCTTTCCGGTCGTGCGCTCGACGACGGGGGAGAGCGGGCCGTAGGACAGGGCGCGGATGCGGAACGCCGAGCCTTGTTCGCCGGGCAGGAGCGACAGCGCGCATTGAGTCGTGTTCGGATCGGTCACCTCGACCGGGGCGAAATCCGGCGTGCCTGGGCGGCGGATCTCCAGCAGGAAACCGGCTTCGTCGCTCGAGCGGTCGGTCCAGGCGAAGTGCAGGCTCTGGTCCGGCGCGGGGGTCGCGGTGAGGTTGGCCGGGGCGGACTGCGAGCCAGGGGTCGCGGTACCGGGCGCTGGAGCGCCGCCCGCCGAAACGGTCGCCGATACCGGACCGGCGAAAGAACGGACTCGGTAGTAGAACGGCGTTTCCGGGATCAGGTTCGGGTGGGTGTAAGAAGTCTGGCCGGGCGGGAGGTACTGCAGCGCGGTCCACGGGCCGTCGGCGGCGTTGGCGTACTCGAGGAGGTAGCCCGCCGCGGCCGGGTCGTGCGGCCAGTGCAGGACGACGTTCGTCGGCGAGGCGAGGGTCGCGGTGAAAGCGGGCGCGGCTGGAGGCGCGGGGGAGCCGCAGCCGACTAGCGTGGCGGTCAGCAGCGCGGCCAGGGCGGTTCGGGCGGCTGATGGCACGGCAGGCCTCCTCGATGGTTCAGGCGGCGGCGTACCCAAGGGATGGCCAGCCTAGGAAACGGTGGTCAAGATCGACAAGCACGCGTTCCGCTGACCGGGAGAGAGGGGCGGACTGTGGTCCTCGAGAAGAAGAGAGACGCCGAGTATTCGTTCCGGAGCGACTGGTGGCTGCCGACTCTCCCGGGACGGGTGTTCGACGCGATCGTCGACCTCGAGTCCTATCCGCAGTGGTGGCCGGACGTCCGATCAGTGCGCCAGATCGACGACGACACCGCCCGGATCGTCTGCCGGTCGAGGTTGCCGTACCGGATTGTGGTCACCATGCACCGGGAGCAGCAGGACGCGGCGGGGCTGCGGGTGCGCGTCCGGCTGAGCGGCGACCTCGACGGGGTGCTCGCCGGGGCGATCCACGCCGAGGGCGAGGGCTCCCGGCTGGAGATCACGCAGCACGTTCAGGTGCGGAAACCGTTGCTGAGCAGGCTGGACGTCGTCGCCCGGCCGTTCTTTCGCGCCAATCACGCGTGGATGATGCGGCGGGGTCACCATGGGCTGGCCAGCTACCTCGCGGCGACGGGGTGAGCGGCTTAGTGCCGCGGTCTCGTGAGCGGCGATCCCGGTGAGAACCGGCATCGCCGCTCACGGCGCACCAGGTCAGGATGCGACCGGTTCGACGGCGGTGTCTGCGGGAGCCGCGGCGGCCCGACGGCCGAGGATCACCGCGGCGAGGATCGCGGCGAGAGCGGTCAATCCGGCGCTGAAGCCGTACGCCACCCGGAATCCCGATGCCAGCGCCTCCTTCTCCGAAGCACCCCCGCTCAGCATCTCGGCCGTCCGGGTCGCGGCGGCGGTGGCCAGCACGGCCGTCCCCACGGCGCCGCCGACCTGCTGGGTCGTGGTGATCAGGCCGGACGTCACGCCGGAGTCCTCCGGCGTCGCGGCGGACATCGCCAACCCCATCAGCGCCGGGATCGCCATTCCGGCCCCGGCTCCCATCAGGACCAGCGACGGCAGCACGTGCAACGCGTAGCCGCCAGAAGTCTGGACTTGGGTCAGGTACAGGAAGGCGACCGACGTCGTCAGCAGACCGGCGACCAGGACCGCGCGCGGGGAGAAGCGGGTGTTCAGCCAGTCGGCGAGACCGAGCGAGAAAGCGGCGATCACGACCGGCGTCGGGACGAAGGCGAAACCGGTGGCGAGGGCGTCGAAACCGAGGACCTGCTGCAGGTACAGCGCGGTGACGAACTGGAATCCGAGGAATCCGGCGACCATCACGACCATGGTCAGGTTGGCGCCGCTGATCGCGCGCACCCGGAGCAATCGCAGTGGCAGCAACGGAGTTCGCGTCCTGGCCTGGCGCAGGAGGAACAGCAGGAGCAGGACGACGGCGGAAACAAGCGTCGCGATCGTCAGGAACGTCCAACCGGCGTCGCCGGCTTGCACGATGCCTAGCACCAACAGCATCACGCCAGCAGTGACCAGAAGTGCGCCCAGAACGTCGATGCCGGTGCGCAGGCCGAGGCCGCGGTCAGACGCGACGACCAACGGAGTCAGGACGAGCGCCGCGATGCCGATGGGCAGGTTGATGTAGAAGGTCCAATGCCAATCGAGGCCCTGAGTGAGCGCGCCGCCAGCCACCATGCCGATCGACGCACCCGCGGCTTGGGTGAAGCTGTACACGCCGATCGCGCGTACGCGGGCGCGTGGCTCGGGATAGAGCGTCACGATCATGCCCAAGACGACGGCTGACGTCAGAGCACCGCCGACGCCTTGGACAAACCGCGCGACCACCAGCGTGGTGGCGTTCGGCGAAAGGCCGGCGGCCAGCGACGCGGCGGTGAAAACGACGAGGCCGACGAGGAACACCCGCCGCCGTCCGACCAGGTCGCCCAGGCGTCCCGACAGCAGGAGCAGGCCGCCGAACGCGACGAGGTAGGCGTTGACCACCCAGGCGAGCCCGGGCGCGCTGAACCCGAGGTCGGTCTGGATCACCGGCAGGGCGACCGCGACGATCGAGCTGTCGAGCACCACCATCAGCGAGGCGGCCGACAGCACGGCGAGCGCCGCGCCGCGATGCCGAGCGGTTTCGGGCATGACAAAGTCCTCCATAACCGGCACAGGGGAGAGTTTCCGCTGGTCACAGCCAGGGCATCTCTTGTTACAGTGCCCATCATGTGTGACCATGGGGAAGTGCGGAAGGAGGCACTTTCATGTCCCAGGGGAACATCGCTGTGACCGACGAGGCCACGGACTTCGACCCGGCGAAATTCGCGGTGTGCACGGTGATGGAGGTCGTGAACCGGATCAGCGGGAAGTGGGTGATCGGCATCCTGCTGGAGGCGACGCGCGGCCCGGTGCGGTTCACCGAACTCGAACGCTCGGTGCAGGGGATCAGCCGCCGCATGCTCACGCTCACCCTGCGAAACCTGGAACGCGACGGCCTGCTGACGCGCACGGTCTACCCGATGGTGCCGCCGCGCGTCGAGTACGAGGCGACCGAGATGGCCCGCGAACTGTACGACTCGCTGTCCGGCCTGGTCGATTGGGCGGAGCGGCACCGCGAGGCGATCGCGGTTTCACGGCAGGGCTACGACGGCCGCACTGCTTGCTGACATGGAAAGGCGCCGCAGCCGCGCGCACGGGGGACGCGCACGGCTGCGGCGCCGAAACAGTCCGCGCCCGGAGGGAAGGGGCCCGGGCCCGGACTGGGTCTCAGACGTTCGCCGGGACCGGTTCGGCCGGCTCGGCAGGCTTGTCGTCGAGCAGGGTGGCTTCGTCGAACGGCGCCTGGCCGGTGAACACCTGCTGCGAGCGTTCCCGGTCGAACTCCTTCATCCACGATCCGATGAGGACGGTCGCGACCGCGTTGCCGGCGAAGTTCGTCAGCGCGCGGGCCTCGGACATGAACCGGTCGATGCCGAGGATGAAGCCGACGCCGTCGACGAGTTCCGGCCGGTGCGACTGCAGGCCGCTGGCCAGGGTCGCGATGCCGGCGCCGCTGACGCCCGCCGCGCCCTTCGAGGCGATGATCATGAACAGCAGCAACGTGATCTGCTCGCCGAGCGCGAGCGGCTGGTCCTGCGCGGTGGCGATGAACAGCGTCGCCATCGTCAGGTAGATCGCGGTGCCGTCGAGGTTGAACGAGTACCCGGTGGGCACCGTGATGCCGACGACCGGCTTGCTGACCCCGAGGTGCTCCATCTTCGCGATCAGCCGCGGCAGCGCGGATTCCGAAGAGGACGTCGAGAGGATCAGCAGGAATTCGCGGCCGAGATAGCGCAGCAGGCTGAAGATGTTGACCCGCGCGCCGAGCCACAGCACCGCGCCGAGGACGCCGAACACGAACACCAGGCACGTCAGGTAGAAGCCGAGCATGATCACCAGCAGGCTGCGCAGCGCGCCCCAGCCGGTCGCGCCGACCACCGCGGCGATCGCGCCGAACGCGCCCACCGGGGCGGCCCACATGATCATCGACAGGATGCGGAACACGAGCCGCTGGATGTGCTCGATGCCGCGCAGGATCGGCTCGCCGCGCTTGCCGAGCTTCTGCAGCGCGAACCCGGCCAGCAGCGCCACGAGCAGCGTCTGCAGCACCTGGCCCTCGGTGAACGCGGACACGAAGGTCTTCGGGATGATCCCGAGCAGGAAGTCGACCCCGCCCTCGCCCTTGGCCTGCTGGTGCACCTTCGACACGTCGGCCGGGTTGAGGTGCAGGCCGCTGCCCGGGTGCAGCAGGTTGCCGACGACGAGCCCGATCGCGAGCGCGAACGTCGACATCACGATGAAGTAGACCAGCGCCGTGATGCCGACCTTGCCGACCTTCGCCGCCTTGGCGACCGAGCCGATGCCCAGCACGATGGTGCAGAAGATGATCGGCGAGATCATCATCTTGATCAGGTTGACGAAGCCGGTGCCCAGCGGGGCGAGGCTCTTGCCGACGGACGGCCAGAGCAGGCCGACCGCGACGCCGAGCACTACGGCGGCGATCACGGCCAGGTACAGATAACGGGTGCGGTCGCGCTTGGGCGCGACTGCCTCGGGGGTCGGTGTAGGCACCGTTGCCTCCAGCTCGGTGGGGGGAACGCGGGTCACTATGCGGGGCGGATATGACCGGCGTCACCGTTGTGTTCATTGAGTTCGCGGCGGAAGTGTCCGGTGTGGACTTCCCGGCAGCGGCGCCGGAGTGCTGCCGGACCCGTGCGTGTGCTGGTATGAGCGGGTGCCCCCGACACCTCGGATCCGGACGAGCCGCTGGAGCCTGGCCCGTCAGCTGCTGGTGCTGCAGCTGGCGATCCTGCTCGTGCTCGTCTCCGGCGGCATCACTATCGCCTATCTCGACGCCCGGCGCACGACGACCGACCGGGCCGGGGAGCAGTCGCTCGCGGTGGCCCGTTCGATCGCCGACGCGCCGGACGTCGCGCGGGCAACGGCCACCGCCGACCCGACCGCGGAGCTGCAGCCGTACGCGCAGCGGGTGCTCGCGGACACGCGCGTGGACTTCGTGACGATCATGTCGCCGCAGGGAATCCGTTACACGCACCCGAATCCGGCGTTGATCGGCCAGCGGTTCCTCGGGCACATCGAAGCGGCGCAACAGGGCGGTGTGGTGTCCGAGACGTACACCGGTTCGCTCGGCCCGTCGGTGCGCGTGGTGGTGCCGGTGTTCGACGCGAACCATCGCGTGGTCGCGCTCGTCGCGGTGGGCATCACGATCGCGGCGATCTCGGCGGAGGTGCAGGAGCGCGTCTGGCCGCTGCTCGGCGTCGCGGCGGCTGTCTTGCTAGTGGGCGCCTGCGGGGGCTGGCTGGTGAGCGCGCGGCTGAAGCGGCAGACGCGCGGCATCGCGCCGGCTGAGCTGAGCAATCTCTTCGAATACCACGAAGCGGTGCTGCATTCGGTCCGCGAGGGCGTGCTGCTGGTCGACCGCGACGGCCGGGTCGGGCTGTGCAACGACGGCGCCCGCACGCTCCTCGGGCTGAGCGGCGACCCGGTTGGGCAGCCGCTCGCGGACCTGGGGTTGTCGCCCGAGCTGACGGCCGCGTTCACCGCGCCGGAGAACCGCACCGAGGAACTGCATCTGACCGACTCGCGGGTGCTGGTCGTGAGCACCACGCTCGTCAGTTCCGGCGGTCGCGCGCAGGGCACCGTCGTGATCCTGCGCGACCACACCGAACTTCAGACGCTCACCGGCGAGCTCACCACCGCGCGCAGCCTCGCCGAAGCGTTGCGGTCGCAGGCGCACGAGGCCGCGAACCGGCTGCACACGGTGGTGTCGCTGGTGGAACTCGGCCGTCCCGAGGACGCCGTCGAATTCGCGACCGCCGAACTCGCGCTCGCGCAGGAACTCACCGACCGCGTGATGACCGCGGTCGCCGAACCGGTGCTGGCCGCGTTGCTGCTCGGCAAGGCCGCGGAGGCGAGCGAACGCGGCGTGGAGTTCACTATCACGCCGGACACGATGATCGACGACCTCGGCCCCGGCGTCGCCGGACGGGACCTGGTGACGATCCTCGGCAACCTGATCGACAACGGAATCGACGCGGTGGTGCGGGAATCCGGCGCGCGCCCGGCGGTGGTGGTCACCGCACGGTCCGAAGAGGACGGTCTGCTGCTGCGCGTCGCGGACAACGGCCCGGGCGTGCCGGAGGACGCGGTGGGGGAGATGTTCCGCCGGGGCTGGTCGACGAAGGCGGGCGACGAGCACGGTCTCGGGCTGGCGCTGGTGGTGCAGGCGGTCCGGCGCTACGGCGGCGCCATCGACGTCGGACGGGACGGCGGCGCGGTGTTCACCGTACGGTTGCCGAGGCAGGAGGTGTCCTCGTGATCCGGGTGCTGGTGGTGGAAGACGAGCCGGTGGCGGCCGAGGCGCACCGGCTGTACGTCGAGCGGCTGTCCGGGTTCGCGGTCGCCGGGGTGGTGCATTCCGGCGGCGAGGCGCTGCGGTTCTGCGAACGCGAGCCCGTCGACCTGGTCCTGCTGGACTTCTACCTGCCGGACACGCACGGCCTCGCGGTCTGCCGTTCGCTGCGCGCGGCGGGGCTGCCGATCGACGTCATCGCGGTGACGTCCGCGCGCGACCTCGCGCTGGTCAAGGCGGCGGTTTCGGTCGGGGTCGTGCAGTACCTGCTGAAGCCGTTCACCTTCGCCTCGCTGCGGGACAAGCTGGAGCGCTACGCGTCGTTCCGCGAGGCGTCCGGCGAGGTCACCGGGCAGGCGGAGATCGACCGCGCGCTCGGCACGCTGCGCACCACCGAGTCCGCGCCGCTGCCGAAGGGCATGAGCGCGGAGACGCTGGACGCGATCACCGACGCACTGGCCGGGGCTGGCGAAGGGCTTTCCGCCGGTGGCGCGGCGAGCGCGATCGGGGCGTCGCGGGTGACTGCGCGGCGGTATCTGGAGTACTTGGCGGACAACGGGCTGGCGCAGCGCGAACCGCGATACGGGCAGGTCGGGCGGCCGGAAGTCTGGTACCGGTTGAAGCCTGGCTGAGCGCTGACCGGCCCCGTCAGCGCTTCGTGCGCAGCCGGTAAGCGGACTCCCCGAAAGTGTGGACATCGAAGTTCACCACTCAAGGGGAGCAAGAAATGACGAAGAAGATCGCACTGGTCACCGGCGGCAGCAAGGGCATCGGCCGGGCCATCGCGACCAGGCTGGCGAACGACGGTGCGCTGGTCGCCGTGCACTACGGCAGCGACGAAGCGGCGGCCAAGGAGACTGTCGCGGCGATTGAAGCAAACGGCGGGCAGGCGTTCGCGGTGCAGGCGACGCTGGGCGTCGAAGGGGACGCGGGGACGCTGTTCGACCGGCTCGCGGCGGAACTGCGCGAACGCACCGGCGAGGTCGCGCTCGACATCCTGGTCAACAACGCGGCGACCGGCGCCGGTTCGATCACCACGGCGACGCCGGAAGACTTCGACCGGGTGTTCGCGGTGAACGTCAAGGCACCGTTTTTCTTGGTGCAGCGCCTGTTGCCGGTGCTGCGGGACGGCGGCCGGATCGTCAACATCTCGTCGGCGGACACGCGCATCGCGCTGCCGTTCGAGCTGGCTTACAGCATGACGAAGGGCGCGCTCGACATCTTCACCCGCAGCCTGGCGCAGGAAATCGGCGAGCGGGGGATCACGGTGAACGGTGTCGCTCCCGGCCCGACGCCGACCGACCGCACCGCGCACATGTTCGCCGATGAGCGGATGCGCGCGGGCATGGCAGGGGCGTCCGCGCTGCGGCGGGTCGCCGACCCGGCCGACATCGCCGACATCGTGGCGTTCCTGGCCTCGGCGGACGCGCGGTGGGTCACCGGGCAGGTCGTCGACGCGACCGGCGGGACGTTCCTCGGCCCGGTCGTCGGCTAGTTGAGGGCTTGCGCGACATAGGTCATACTTGGCTGATGCGCGTAACGCACGCCCTGGTGCAGCTCGCCGCCGCACTCATGGCCGCCCCCGACGACCGGCACTGGGGCTACCGGCTGTCGCGGGCGTCCGGGGTCCGTTCCGGCGCGATGTACCCCCGGCTGACCCAGATGCTGGCCGAGGGCTGGCTGGAAGACGGGTGGGAGCCGGCCGGGGAGACCGGCGGCCGCCCGCCGCGCCGGTACTACACGGTGACCGGCAAGGGAAAGGCCGAGCTGGGCGCGCTGCTCGAGCGGGCCGCCGCCGACGAAAGGTTCCGCGGCGCCCGGCTCGGGTGGGCCTGATGGACGAGCTGGCGGGTCACCTCGCGACCTGGGGAGCCGGCACGCTGTTCCTGACCGCCCTGGTGTTCGGGTTCTTCCCGGTGTTCGCGGTGAACCTGCTGGCCAGGGTCTATCCGAAGGGACATCCGCGGCGGGCCGAGCTGGTCGCGGAACTGCACGACGTGCCGCGCCGGGAGCGGTTGATCTGGGTTGCCGAGCAGCTCGCCACGGTGTTGTTCGACGGCGTGCCGGAGCGGGTGCGGGCCCGGCGGCGCGACGCTTCCGTCGAACGGGAGCGCCGTGAGTTCCAGGAACTGACGCCGGTCGAGCAGATGGAACGGCTGCGGACCCTGATCGCGAGGCTCCGCAGTTTCGGCAGCGACGACCTGATGTCGGAGGAGATCCTCTGCCGCGACTCCCGGGCCCTCGCGGGGGAGAGCGTCCAGGTCCACGTGCGAGCCCACCGTCGGCCGGGCTTCGAACCGCCGCCGGACTGGCCGAAGATCGGCACGGTCGCCGCGAGATCGTGGTACCGGCCCGCCTACAGTCCCCGGCTGCTGCACCGCGCCCCGCGCCCGGCCGGTCTGCTGAAACCGGGCGGCTCGACCTGAAACCGGCCGAGCCGCCCGGGGTTCAGCGCGGCCGGCCCGGCGCGTCCGGCCGGGTCTGCCACGGGTGCGGTCCGTCGAGGGGGCGGTACTCCACGCCGAGCGCGTCCAGCCGCGGCAGGTGGTGCTCCCGCAGCCGGGACAGGAATTCCGCGTAGTCGCGCGGGCCGCTGCTCCACGCGACCTCGGCGAACGCCGACAGCCGCGGGAACGCCGCGTAATCCGTCCGCCGCACGGTGTCCAGGTGCTCGGACCACAGCTGCGCCTGGACCCCGCGCACGCGCGGCCCGGATTCGGGCTCGAAACCGTAGAAATGCTCGAGATCCTGCAGGTAGCCGACCGGGATCGGTTCGTCCGGGTGGTCGCTTTGCCGGTGGTCGAGGTACACGCCGTCCTCGGGGCAGAGCACTGCTTCGTGCCCGCCCTTCAACGCCAGCGAAGCCCGTTCGCGGTCCTGCCACACGCCGATCACCATCGTCGGCAGGTCGCCGCCTTCGAGGACCTCGTCCCAGCCCATCGGGGTACGGCCGCGGGCGACGAGATGGTCCGCGATCGCCCGGACGAACCGGTGGTGCGCCTCGGTCACGCCGGGCACCTCGTCGCCGCCGAGCGCGATCACTGGGGACGGGAAGATGTCCAGCACGTGGTCGAAGACCGCGCGGAAGAAGTCCAGAGTGGACTCCGAAGGATCCAGCAGCGAGGTGCTGATGCCCCAGGAAGTCCAGACCTCCCAAGGGGCATCGGCGGCCGGGCCGAGTTCCGGGTACGCCGTGATGGCGGCTCGGGCGTGTCCGGGAATGTCCACTTCGGGCACTATGGTGACGGCCCGGGCGGCGGCGTACGCGACGATCTCGCGCAGATCGTCCACTGTGTAGTAACCGCCGTGCGGGCGGCCGTCGCGTTCGGGGCCGTCATGCCTGCCGACCATCGACGATTTCCGCCAGCCGCCGACGGACGTGAGCCGGGGGAATTCCGGCGTCTCGATCCGCCAGCCCTGGTCGTCGGTGAGGTGCAGGTTCAGCACGTTCATCTTGTGCGCGGCCAGCAGGTCGACGAACCGCAGCACCTCGGCCTTCGTCCGGAAGTGCCGCGAGACGTCGTAAAGACAGCCGCGCCAGGCGAATCGCGGATGGTCGGTGATTGTCCCGCACGGCAGCTCAACCGGTCCATTGTGGATCGAAGCGGCACGGAACGCATCCGGACCGGCCAGCTGGCGCAGGGTCTGACGGCCGTAGAACTCGCCCGCGGCGTCGGCCGCGTCGAGCGTGACGCCGTCCGGCGTGATCGTGAGCTGGTAGCCCTCGGCGGGCAGATCCGTCGCGGTCCGCACGTTCAACGGCGCGGGCCACGGGCAGGTGCCGGACGCCGCTGCCGCGGACACCGGGCGGGGGAGGAGAGTGTCGAAACCGGACATGGTCATCCCTTCACGGCCCCGGCCGTCCCGCCGACGAGCCTCCGTTGCACCAGCACGAAAAACACCAGCACAGGGATCGTCATCAGGGTGGACGAGGCCATCACGGCGCCCCAGTCGGTGTCCTCCGGTTTGAAGAACACCAGGATCGCCTGCGGCAGAGTCTGGTTTTCGGTCTTGGAGATGATGAACGTCTTGGCGAACAGGAAGTCGTTCCACGCGTGGATGAACGCGAGCACGCTCACCGCTACGAGCCCGGGGGCGACGAGCGGGAACAGGATCTGCCAGGTGAACCGCATCCGCGACGCACCGTCCAAAGTGGCCGCTTCCTCGAGTTCGGCGGGCACCGCGGCGACGAACCCGCGCAGCATCCAGATCGCGAACGGCAGGCTGAACGCCAGGTGCACCAGCACGAGCGAGCCCAGTTCGTTGAGCCCGAACGCCGGCACGGCGCCGCCGACCGAGCGCATCAGGAAGAACAGCGGGATGGTCAGCGCTTCCACCGGGACCATTTGCGCGACCAGGATCATCACCAGCAGCATTCCGCGGCCGCGGAACCGGAATCGCGTCAGTGCCACTGCCGAAAGGAACGACAGCACCAGCGACAGCAGCACCACGACCACCGCGACGGCGAGGCTGTTGAGGAAGAACCGGCCGAATCCGGAAACCGTGAGCACGCGCCGGAAACTGTCCAGCGAAGGCGCGAACGTCCACGGTTTCGGATGCGCCGACTGAATTTCGCCCGCCGGTTTGAAGGCCGACAGCACCATCCAGTAGAGCGGGAACGCGACGATCCCGGCGATCACCACGGTCACGATTTCGGCGACGAGCCGCGCGGGGCGGCGCACTTTCACAGCCATGCGGCACTCCGGCGCTGGGACCGGACGTAGAGCCCGGTGATCGACAGCAGCAGCAAGGTCATCACGACCCCGATCGCGGAGCCGAGCCCGTACTCCTGCCCGGCGAACGCCTGCTGGTAGGCGTAGACGTTCAGGATCAGGTTCCGCCCGGCGATGCCGCCGCCGTTGGTCATCACGTAGATCTGGGTGAACACCTTGAAGTCCCAGATGATCGACTGCACGGTCGCGATGGTGAGCAGCGGCCGGACCGCGGGCAGGATCACCGACCGCGTGGTGCGCCAGACCGACGCGCCGTCGAGCGCCGCCGCCTCCAGCGTCTCCTTCGGCACCCCGCTGATCCCGGCGTACATGGTGACCATGACGAACGGGAACGAGCACCAGATCACCTCGGCGGCGACCAGCCCGAACGTCCCGAAGGTGCCGAACGTCCAGGAATGGTGCTCCATCCCGGTGAACCCGATGCCCGAGAGCACCTCGTTGACCAGACCGAAATCGGTGTCGAAGAGGAACAGCCAGACGTACGAGCCGGCGATCGCCGGGGTCGCCCACGCGCCGAGCGCCGCCAGGAACAGCAGCGTGCGCGGGAACGCGCGGACCCGGCTCGCCAGCACGGCCAAAGCCGTGCCGACGACCAGGCTGCCGATCACGCACGCCGCGGCGAACCCGACCGTCTTGCCGAGCACCGTCCAGAACTGGACGTCGGCGAGCAGGGTGGCGTAGTTGTCGAGGCCGAGGAACACCAGCGGGGCCGCGCCCGCCGCCTGCGGCTGGCCGTAGTCGTAGAGCGAGATCACGACCAGCTGGTAAATCGGGTACACCAGCAGCGCGCCGAGGAGAATCCCGGCGGGCAGCAAGTACAGGAGGGCCGCGCGGCCGTCGCGGCGGACGGTCGCGGAACGGACTGCGGCCACGGGTCAGCCGAAGTTCTTGTTCATCGCCGCGGCGGCGTCGGCCAGCGCGGCGTTCGCGTCCTTGCCGCCGGTCGCGATCTGCTGCACGGCGGTGGGCAGCACGTTCTGGCTGTCGATCTTGGACCACGCAGGCGTGCTCGGCACGAACTTCGTGCCCGCGGTCAGGGTGTCCACAAAGGCCTTCAGCGTCGGGTCGCTGGCGGCGAGCTTCTTCTGGACCGACGCGAGGGTGGGCAGGTTGCCCATCGCCGCGTACATCTTCTCCTGGTACTTGATGCCTGCCAGCAGCTCGGCGAATTGCACCGCGAGACCGTGGCGCTGGCTCGCGCCGAACACGCCGAGCAGGTTGCCGCCGGCGAACGCGGGCGCGACCGAACCCGGGGTGGTGCCGGGCAGCGGCATGATCGCGTACTTTCCCTTCACCGAGCCCTTTTCGACGGCCTTGCGGTTGAAGTCGCCGCCGATCACCATGCCCGCCTTGCCGCCGGCGAACGCGGTGACGCTTTGCGTGCCGGTGAGGTTGGCGCAGGCCGACGGCGGGCAGATGTCGTCCTTGATCAGGTTCGCGTACGCGGTGACTCCGGCCTTGGCCTGCGCGGAGTCCACAGCGGACGTCCACTTGCCATTGTCCTGTTTGGCCAGCTCGCCGCCGTTGGCCCAGATGAACGGCAGCATGGCGTAGGTGTACTTGCCGCCGGTGGCGATGCCGTACAGATCCGGCTTCTTCTCGCGGATCTTGCGCGCGTCGTCGGTCAGCTCGGCCAGCGTCGTGGGCGGCTTGAGGCCGAGTTCGGCGAACACGTCGGTGCGGTAGTACAACGCGCGGATGCCGGTGTACCAAGGGATGCCGTAGATCTTGCCGTTCGCCTTCGCGGTGTCCACAACGGACGGAAGCAGATCTTTGCCGTCCGACCAGTTCGAGATGTCCTTGGTGAGGTCGGACAACGCGCCGGTCTGCGCGTAGCTGGAGACGTCGGTGTTGCCGAATTCGGCGACGTCTGGGGCGTTGGACGGGTCGTTGAACGCGCCGGAGAACTTGTCCGCGCGGCCTTCGACCGGAACCCACTGCACGTCGACCTTCACACCGGCGTGGTTGGCCTCGAACTCGGTGATCGCTTCCTTGACCGCGGCCTCCTTCGGCGCGCGGTTCGCTTCGTCGAACAGCCAGACCCGGAGCGTGCCGTCGGTTTGGTTTCCGCCGGAGGCGGCCGGGCCGGATTGGGTGGGCGCACACGCGGCGAGCAACGCCAGCGTGGCGACAGCGGGCAGGACAGAGCGCAGCTTCATCGGTGACTCCTGTCGCGGGGACCGGTCGGAGACCGGGAAAGACGGGGCTGTGCGGCGTGACAGCCCCGGTTTTTCTCAGACGAAGAAGACAGAGTTGACGTTCGGCACCGCGAGCGAGCCCGCCGACTTGCCGGGAAGGCCGGTAGCCGGGTCGCGCGGCAGCCAGGTGACCGTGCCGGAACGCTGGTTCGAGACGTAGAACCACTTCTCGTCCGGGTCCAGCGCGAGGTGCCGCGGCCAGTTGCCGCCGGAGGCCGCCGAGGAGACCAGGGTGAGCCCGGCTCCGCCGTCGGCGACGGTGAACGTGGCGACAGTGTTGGGGCCGCGCACGGTGGCGTAGACGAACTTCCCGTCGCGCGACACAGTGATCTCGCCGGGGAACAGTTCGCCGGTGCTGCCCGGCGGAACCGCGGGCACCACGACGATCGGCTTGAACGTGCCGGTGGCGGAATCCCAGCTGGCGACGGTGATTTCCGGCCGCAGTTCCTGGGCGACGTAAGCGAATTTGCCGTTCGGGTGGAACGCGAGGTGTCGCGGTCCGGCACCGGCGGGAAGCGTGATCTGCTTGTGCAGCTTCAGCTTTCCCTTGCCGGTGTCGAACGAGTAGACGTACACCGAGTCGGTGCCGAGATCGACCGCCAGCACCCACTTGCCGGACGGGTCAGTGACCACCTGGTGCGCGTGCGGCTCTTTGCCCTGGTGCTGCTGCAGGTCGGTGGCCGCGCCGAGCTTGCCGTCGGACTTGATCGGCAGCACGACGACGCTGCCGGAGTCGTAATTGGCGGCCAGCACGTACTTCTGGCTCGGGTGCACCGAAAGGTGCGTGGGCGAGCCACCCTTCGAGGACGTCGACCCGAGCAGCTTCGGCCGGGTCGGGTCGGAGATGTCCAGCGCGGACACTGTGCCGGTCTCCGCGCCCTCGTTTTCGTTGGTGACGTACAGGATCCGGCCGTCGCGAGTGCGGTCGAACCAGGAGACGTCGGTCAGCTTCGGAACGGTGCGCACCTGCGTGAGCGCGGGGCTTCCCGCCGCTCGCTGGGTGACGTCGAGCCCGTGGCCCGCCGGTGCGCTGTTGGTGTAGCTGCCGACGTACACCGTCGTGGCCGCGCGCGGCCGGGCCGCTGCCGTGGCGAGCTGTGCGCCCACCACGGCGGCGGCCCCGGCCGCGCCGACCGCTCCGACGAACGTGCGACGGGAAATCTCGGTCATCGAATACCCCCGGAACATGTGCCGATGTGGTTCAGACCAATGCCATCACCAATGCTGCCACACCGAAACCGCTCAAGGAAAGGACTGTTTCCAAAGCCGTCCAGGTTTTCAGGGTTTGCGTCACGGTCAGCCCGAAGTAGCGGGACACGATCCAGAATCCGCCGTCGTTCACGTGCGAGGCGATGATCGACCCGGCCGAGATCGCGACCACCACGAGCGCCAATTGTGCTTGCGAATAATGCAGATCCATCACCGTCGGCGCGACAATGCCGCTCGTCGTCACGATCGCGACCGTCGCGGACCCCTGGGCGATGCGCATGCCGCAGCTGATGATGTACGCCGCCAGCAGCACCGGAAGCCCAGCGTCGCCAAGGGATCCGGCCACCGCTTTTCCGATTCCGGTGGCGGACAACACCGCGCCGAAGAACGAACCCGCGCCGACCACAAGAAGAATCATCGCGACCGGGCGCAAGGCGTTGGCGGAAAGCTGGGCCAGATCCGCGCCGCTCATCCCGCGGCGGCGGCCGAGCAGCCACGACGCGAGCAGCGTCGCGATGGTCAGCGCGATGGCCGGCGTGCCGAGGAACGCCGCGATACCTGCGCCGGTGGACCCCTTGGGCAGCAGGATGCTGCCGAACGTGCCGAGGAGGATCAGCACCAGCGGCACTGCGATGATCCCGCCGACCAGCTTGAGCGACGGCGCGGGGCCGTCCTGCTCGCCCTCTTCCCCGGCGAGCTTCGCGAAGTCCTCGGCCAGCGGCACGTCGACGCGCTTGCCGATCCACGTCGAGTACAGGATGCCGCCGATGAACCACGCCGGGATGCCGCAGACCGCGCCCATCAGGATCAGCCAGCCGAGATCGACGTGCAGCAGCCCGGCCGCCGCGACCGGCCCCGGGTGCGGCGGGATGAAGGCGTGCGTGATGGAAAGCCCGGCCAGCAACGGCATCGCGTACAGCACGATCGACCGGCCGCCCTGCTTCGCCGCCGCGTAGACCAGCGGCGCGAGCACGAAAATGCCGATGTCGAAGAACACCGGGATGCCGAAGATCAGCCCGGAAAGACCCATGGCGAGCGGAGCGCGTTTCTCGCCGAACGCCCGCAGCAACGCCGAGGTGAGCACGCGCGCGCCGCCGGATTTCTCCAGGATCGAACCGAGCAGCGTGCCCAGCCCGATGATCGCCGCGATGTGCCCGAGAATGCTGCCGAAGCCCTTCTCCAGCAGCGAATCCGAGGTTTTCTGGGCGGTGCCGACCAGGGTGCCGACCGGCACGCCCGCGGCCAGCGCGGTGAGCAGGCCCACCACGATCAAGGCGATGAACGGTTCGACCTTGACCTTGATGATGAGGAAGAGCAGCACCGCGATGGACACCGCGGCCAGCGTGAGCAGACCGGCCGTGCTGGTCTGCAGCCAGTGAATCATCGTCGACTCCCGGGATGGCGAAGGGAATGCCCGGCGAGCGCGCCGGTGGGGGTTCCGTCTTCGAGGGCGGCGACGCCGTTGACGAAGACGTGGTGCAGGCCCGCGGCGGGTTGCCGCGGATTGTCGAACGTCGCGGTGTCGGCGACCGTGTCCGGGTCGAACAGCACCAGATCGGCTGCGTGACCGGGACGCACGAGGCCCCGGTCGGACAGCCCCAGCCGCCGTGCCGCGCGTCCGGTGAGGTGCGCGACGCAGTCGGCCAGCTCGAGAACGCCCAGTTCGCGGACGTAGCGCGCGAGGTACCGCGGGAAGGTGCCCCACGCGCGGGGATGCGGCCGCGCGCCGACCAGCAGGCCGTCCGAGCCGCCGGTGTGCGTGCGGTGCCGCATGATGGCTTGCACGTTTTCCTCGTGCCCCACGTGCATGAGGCAGGACGTGCCGAGCTTTTCGTCGATCAGCGTGTCGAAGTACAGCTCTGCCGGGGATGTTCCGGCAGCGCGGGCGGAAGCGAGGACGCTGTGCCCCACCAACACGGCATTTTCCTCGCGGCGGACGCCGTTGATTTCGATGGCGTCCCAGTCGATCGGCACGCCGTGCGCACCGTCCGAACCGGACTCTTCGATCTCCGCCCGGATCCGTTCGCGAGTGTCCGGATCGGACAGTCGGGCGAGCGTCGGTTCGAGGCCGCCTTCGGTGGACCAGCTCGGCAGCAGCGCCGATAGATAGGTCGCGCCGGGCAGGTACGGGTACGTGTCGAGGGTGATGTCGCAGCCGTCGTCGAGCGCATTGTCCAGCAACCGCAGCAGATCCGGCGCTTTGCCCTTGTTGACGGAGAAGTTCATCGTCGCGTGCGCGAGGTGCAGCGGACAGCCGGAGCGGCGGGAGACGTCGACCATCTCCGCGAACGCCTCCAGCGCGCCCGCGCCGTAGCTGCGGTGGTGCGGGCTGTAGTAACCGCCGCGCTCGCCGACCACGCGGCACAGCTCGACCAGTTCCTCGGTGGTCGCATACATCCCGGGCGTGTAGGTCAACCCGGACGACAGCCCGAACGCGCCTTCCGCCAGCCCGGTCGCGACGAGTTCCCGCATCCGCGCCAGCTCGGCGTCCGTGGCGGGCCGGTCTTCCCAGCCGACCACGAGCATCCGCACCGTGCCCTGCGGGACCAGGTACGCGGCGTTCGTCGCGATGCCCCGGTCCAGCCGGTCGAGGTACTCGCCGACCGAGCGCCAGTTCCAGTCGAACCCGGCCGGGTCGTCGTTCCACCCGGCCAGCTGTTGGCGGAGGGAAGCAAGCACCTCGTCGTTGACCGGGGCGTACGAGAGCCCGTCCTGGCCCAGCACCTCGGTGGTCACGCCCTGGCTGATCTTCGCCAGATGATCCGGGTTGGCGAGCACCTGCAGGTCGGAATGCGAGTGCATGTCGATGAAGCCGGGGGAGAGGACCAGCCCGGTCGCGTCGAGCACGCGCGGTGCGGTGAGTTCTCCCGGCGCGGCGACGTCGGCGATGCGGTCGCCGGTGATGCCGACGTCGCGGATTTCCAGCGGGGCCCCGGTTCCGTCGGCGACTCGGGCGCCGCGGATCACGAGATCCATCAGAACCACGTCCGGACGAAGTCGACCACCGTCTCGCCGTCGCTGTCGACGACCGGCAGCAACGACCACTTGTCGAACGTCGTGCACGGATGCGACAAACCGAGCCGGATCCAGTCGCCGACCTCGACCGGCGACCCTTCCGGCAGTTCGAGGAACGCGTGCTGGTCGTTGAGCTTAGGAACGGTGTGCCCGGTCAGCTCGGTGACCACGCCGTCCTTGCGCAGCAGCTGCGGCTCCGGCATGCCTTCGTCGTACGGCAGGTCGCGCTTGCCCGCGGTGAGCAGTGCCAGCTCCGGCGTCGGCTTCGACGTCACCTGCGCCCACGCGTGCAGCGCCGGACGGAAGCTGTCGACACCGGAGATACGCGGGTGCTGGCCGAGCGGCGAGATCTCGCGGTAGAAGCCGTCGTCGTGCGTGAGGTACGCGCCGCTGCGCAGGATCGGGACGACTTCGAGACCGTCCGGCCACGGCTTGGTCAGCTCGTCCACGACGCGGTCGAAGTACGCGCTGCCGCCCGCGGTGACGTACACCGGACCGTCGGCGAGCAAACCCTTCTCCGCGAACGTGACCGTCGCGTCACGCAGGCTGTCCACATAGGAACTGATCTTCGCCAGCGCCGCTTCGTCCGTGTGGTGCGAAAGCGCGCCCTCGTAACCACCGGTGCCCCGCAAGCGCAGAACCGGGCTCTTCGCCGCCGCCTCAGCGACCGCCAGCGCAGTCGCCGCGTCACGGACCCCGGTGCGGCCTCCTTCGCCGCCCAGCTCAACCAAGACGTCGACGGGCCGCTCGGCACCGGCGAGCGCTTCGGTCATCAGCTCGACGCTGCGGACCGAGTCGACCCAGCAGACGAACTCGAAGTCCGGGTCCGCCGTCAGCTCGCCGGCCAGCCAGCGCAGCGCGGACGGGTCCACGAGCTGGTTCGCCAGCAGGATCCGCGACACGCCGAACGCGCGGTAGATCCGCACGTGCCCGGCGTTCGCTGCGGTGATGCCCCACGAGCCGTGCTCCAGCTGCCGCGCGAAGAGCTCGGGAGCCATCGTCGTCTTGCCGTGCGGCGCGAGCGCGATGCCGCGTTCGGCGCACCAGCGGGCCATGGTGGCGAGGTTGTGTTCCATCGCGTTCGCGTCGAGCACCACGAACGGACCGAAGAAGCCGTCGTCGAAGAGCTTGGCGCGGCGGGCCGCGGCTTCGTCGAGAGTGAGCCCGGACAGGGCCGGGGGGAGCGCGCGGAAGCGCCAGTCGATCCGTTCGCCGCGCCCGGCTCGGACGGCGGCGGTGAGAGCGGCGTTGCTGTTCATTCAGGACCTCGGTTGCGTATCTTGCAACGGACGTTGCGCAAAATGCGTTGCATAGGTGTAGCATCCGGGTCGCCACAGGTCAACGGGGAAGGGACGTCAGTGACCAGCAGTCCGACTGGGTCGCCCGAAGTGCTCTGCATCGGCGAGTCGATGGCGTTGTTCGTGCCCGCCGAACCCGGCCCGCCGGACGAGGTGCGCACCTGGCTGCGCACCATCGGCGGCGCGGAGTCGAACGTCGCGTGCCACCTGCCCGCCCTCGGCGTGCCGAGCGGATGGGTCAGCGCGGTCGGCGACGACCCGTTCGGCCGCGCGCTCGTCCGCGAGATCGCTTCGGCGGGCGTGGACGTGCGCGGCGTCGTAGTCGACCCGACCCGTCCGACCGGGCTGTACGTGAAGGAAAGCGGCGCGGGCGGCAGTCCGGTCCGCTACTACCGCTCGGGTTCCGCCGCGTCCGGCATGGGCCCGGAACTGGTGTCCCGGCTGGACTTCTCCGGCGTTCGCGTGCTGCACCTCTCCGGGATCACGCCTGCGCTTTCGGACAGCTGCCTCGCGCTCGTCCGCGCGCTGCTCGACCGTCCGCGCGGCGACCTGCTCGTGTCGTTCGACGTCAACCACCGGCCCGCGCTGTGGACCGGACGCGACCAGTCCGTGCTCGCCGAACTGGCGGGGAAGGCCGATCTGGTGCTGACCGGCGACGACGAGGCGGAACGCGTGTGGGGCACCGGCGATCCGGTACAGCTGCGCGCCCTTCTGCCCGGTCCGCGCACGCTCGTGGTCAAACACGGGGAACGCGGCGCGACGCTCGTCGAGGGCTCGGCCGAACCGCTGTTCTCGCCCGCGCTTCGGGTTGATGTCGTCGAGCCGGTCGGTGCCGGAGACGCCTTTGCCGCCGGATTCCTGGCCGCGACTCTGCGCGGCGCCGATCCGCTGACGAGGCTTCGGCGTGGTCACCTGCAAGCCGCGGCGACGCTGTTGACCCAAGACGACGTCGGCGTACCGCTGGCCGAGGCCGTCGTGCTGCAGTTGGTGCAGGCGGACGCCGACAGCTGGAGTTCCGTCCGGCTCACCGGAGAGGGAGTGGTGGCCACGTGAGCCAAAGTCTCGACCGCGCGCTGACGCTGCTGGGCGGTCTCGCCCGCGGCGGCAAGACGCTCGACGAGTTGGCCGAAGAGATCGGCGTGCACAAGACGACGGTGCTGCGGCTCCTGCGCACGCTCGAATCGCACCATTTCGTGCGGCGCGAAGGAGCCCGTCACTATCGCCTCGGCAGCGCGCTTTTCGACCTCGCCAACCAGGCGCTCGAGGACCGCGACGTCCGGCGCAGTTCGCACGAAGCACTCGCCGAGCTGAACCTGCGTACCGGGCACACTGTGCACCTGGCGTCCTATGAGGACGGCGAGGTGGTGTACATCGACAAATTCGAGGGACACCACGCGGTCCGGATGTACTCGCGGGTCGGCAAACGCGCGCCGCTGCACTGCACCGCGGTCGGCAAGGTGCTCGTCGCTGCGATGCCGCGGGCGAAACGCGAGGAGATCGCCCGCGCGATCGACTACGTCGTGCTCACCGCCAACACCATCAAGACACCCGAGGCGTACTTGGCCGAACTGGACCAGGTCGCTGAGCGCGGGTACGCGGTGGACAATGCCGAGCACGAGGACTTCATCCACTGCGTTTCCGCGCCGGTGCGCGGCGCGGGCGGCGAAGTGCTCGCCGCGGCGTCGATGTCGGTGCCGAAGGTGCTGCTGGACTACGACGGGCTGCTGGCGCTCGTGCCCGAGCTGCTGGCCGCCACGGAGAAAGCTTCCGTCCACAGTGGATGGACGGGGAACGGAAAGGGGCAATGATGGGCAAGACGGCGATCACCAGCGAGAACGCGCCGAAGCCGCCGGCGAACTTCTCGCAGGCCGTCCGCAAGGGGAACATCCTGCAGGTCGCCGGCGCGGTCGCGTTCGACCCGGCCACGAACGAGATCGTCGGCGACGACGTCGTGAGCCAGACCCGGCAGGTGTTCAAGAACCTGACCGCGCTGCTCGAAGAGGCGGGCTCGAGCTTCGCGGACGCGGTGATGGTGCGCGTGTACCTCACCGACACCAGCCACTTCGCCGCGTTCAACGAGGTCTACAACGAGCTGATCGGCGAGGCCCCGCACGCGGCTCGCACCACGGTGTACGTCGGGCTGCCCGCCGGGCTCCTGGTTGAGATCGACGTGCTCGCCGTCCTCGACTGACGCTGTTTTCTCGTGAGCGGCGGCACCGAGTCGCCGCTCACGAGAGCTTCAGCCGAGCACGCTCGTGTACGCGTTGATCGCGGGCTGCCCGCCTAGGTGCGCGTACAGCACGTTCGAATCCTTCGCGATCTCCCCAGTGCGCACGAGATCAATCAGCCCGGCCATCGACTTCCCCTCGTACACCGGGTCGGTGATCATGCCTTCCATCCGCGCGGCAGTCCGGATCGCCTCAAGCGTCCGCTCGTCCGGAATCCCGTAGACCCCCGCGTGGTAACGCTCGTCGAGGATCACGTCTTCGACCGGCCCGGCCTCGATCAGCTCCGCCGTGCTCTTCGCGATCCGGCCGATCTGCTCGCGCGTCTCCTCGGGCTTCGCCGACGCGTCGATCCCCAAGACCCGCCGCGGCTTCCCGCTCACCGCCGCTCCGGCCATCATCCCCGCCTGCGTGCTGCCGGTGACCGAGCAGACCACGACGGTGTCGAAGAAAACGCCGAGTTCGCGTTCCTGCTCTTCCAATTCCAGCACCCAGTTCGCGAACCCGAGCCCGCCGAGCTGATGATCCGACGCCCCGGCCGGGATCGCGTACGGCGTGCCGCCGTTCGCTTCGACCTCTGCCAGCGCCTGCTCCCAGCTCTCCTTGAAGCCGATGCCGAACCCGGCGTCGACGAGCCGGACGTCCGCGCCGAGGACCCGCGACAGCTGGATGTTGCCGACCTTGTCGTGCAGCGGATCGGCCCAGTCGACCCAGCTTTCCTGCACCAGCACGGCTTTCATCCCGGCCCGCGCCGCCGCGGCCGCGACTTGGCGCGTGTGGTTCGACTGGACGCCGCCGATCGAGACGAGCGTGTCCGCGCCCTTGGCGAGCGCGTCGGCGACGAGGTACTCGAGCTTGCGCGTCTTGTTGCCGCCGTAGGCGAGGCCGGAGTTGAGGTCCTCGCGCTTGGCCCAGACGGTCGCGCCGCCGAGGCGTTCGGTGAGCCGGTCCAGCCGGTGCACCGGCGAAGGCCCGATCAGCAACGGGAAACGGGGGAAATCAGCCAGGCTCACGCGTCCTCCAGGAGGGCTTCGAGATCGGTCCAAATCGTGGAAGTGAGGTGCGCGGCGGTTTTTTCGTCGCCGCTTTCCAGCGCGGCGATGAGCTCCTCGTGCCGGTCGACCGACCGATGCGCGGGCAGCGAGCTGAACCGCGCGTATTCGAGCCGGCGCAACAACGGCGTGTACCGGTCGAGCGTCGCCGCGACCGCCCGGTTGCCGCACGCCCGCACGGGGATGTCGTGCAGTTCGTCGTCCGCTTCGATCGCCTTGCCGACGTCTCCCTCGGCGACGGCTTCGCGGAACCGGTCATTGGCCTCGCGCATTTCCGCGATCTGCCGCTGGCCGAGCCGGGGAAGCGCCTCGCGCACGGCCAGCTCGTGCAACGCCCGGACGAGCCGCACCGCGTCGCGAACGTCGCCAGCGTCGAACTCGGCGACCCTCGTGTAACTCTGCGGCTTCGACACGACCAGCCGGTCCTCGGCCAGCCGCACCAGCGCCTGCCGGACCGGGGCGCGGGACAGCCCGAGCTCTTCGGCGAGGTCGGCGTCGCGCAGGGGAGTGCCCGGCGGGAGGCTGCCGTCGATGATGGCGTGCCGGATGCGCTCGTACGCCTCGTCGCGCAGCAGCGGACGGGGGACCTTGGGGAGTGCACTCACATCTAACATGTTAGATGTCGGAGGCTGCTGGAGGCAATGCCTCGGCGCCCGCCCGCTGGAGATGGCGAGGACCTCGCTGTGAGCTGATGCTTCAGGGCAGGGGTTGCGGTCCCGCGTCTAAGCGCATGCATCGGTGCCGCCTGCAGGAAATGTGGAGGACCTCGCCGTGAGCCGCCACTTCAGGGTTGGGTCGCGCAGTCCCTGCTCCCGCGCCGCCCATCGGAAATCGGGAGGACCCGGCTGCGAGCCGCCGCTTCGGGGTCGCGGTCCTGTTCCCGCGCCGCACGTTCTGCGCCGCCCATCGGAAATGACGAGGCCTGGCCGAGAGCCGCCGCTTCAAAGGATGCGTCGCGGAGTTCTGCACCCACACGGCATGCCTTGGCATCCCCGCCGGAAATGACGAGGACCCGCCCCGGCGATCGCGGAGCGGGTCCTTCATTCCTGGAACGCGGAGCCTCAGTAAACCGGCCCGGTGTACTTCTCGCCCGGCCCCTGGCCCGGCGGATCCGGCACGACCGACGCCTCGCGGAACGCCTTCTGCAGCGACTGCAGCCCGTCGCGAAGGGGCCCGGCGTGCAGGCCGAGGTACTCGGCGGAGGCGGTGACGAGCCCGGCGAGCGCGGTGATGAGGCGGCGCGCCTCGTCGAGGTCGCGGTGCGGAGAGTTCTCCGGGTCGGCGTCGGCGAGGCCGAGGCGTTCGGCTCCCGCGGACAGCAGCATCACCGCGGCGCGGCTGATCACCTCGACGCTCGGGATCTCCTCGAGCCCGCGGTCGTCGGGGGAATACGGGGGCGGTGGTGAAGGTTGTTCAGGCACGTCTGGTACCCTTCCACGTGCGACCAGCTCCCGAGCGATCGGGGGCGGCAAGTGGAGCCCCGCTCCCACCCGCGTCACCGACTCAGGTGTCCGGGTCCGGTCTCGCCGAAGTGGTGCATGCCGTTCAGGCAGCGTACCGCCGAGGCGAAGCGTTCGGCCCTCCGGCCGGGCGCGATCGGAGACAGAGCGGGCCCCGTGCACCGGCAGCAGCCGGAGGCGGGGCCTGAGTCATGTGGGCACCAGGTCGAAACGAGAAAACACAACTCGGACCAAGGAGGCCCCATCAGCTCCGAGACACGCATCAACGACCGCATCCGGGTGCCGGAAGTCCGGCTCGTCGGCCCTAACGGCGAGCAGGTCGGCATTGTCCGGATCGAAGATGCGCTGCGGCTTGCGCAGGAGGCGGACCTCGACCTCGTCGAGGTGGCCCCGCAGGCCCGCCCGCCCGTGGCCAAGCTCATGGACTTCGGCAAGTTCAAGTACGAGAGCGCGCAGAAAGCCCGCGACTCGCGACGCAACCAGCATCTGACCGTCATCAAGGAACAGAAGCTGCGGCCGAAGATCGACCAGCACGACTACGAGACCAAGAAGGGTCACGTGTCGCGGTTCCTGGCGGCGGGCAACAAGGTCAAGGTCACGATCATGTTCCGCGGTCGCGAGCAGTCCCGGCCGGAGCTCGGCTTCCGGCTCCTGCAGAAGCTCGCCGACGACGTCACCGAGCTCGGCTTCGTGGAATCGTCGCCGAAGCAGGACGGACGCAACATGATCATGGTGCTGGCCCCGCACAAGAACGTGAAGCCGAAGGCGGCGAAAGCCGAATCGGCCGAATCGGCTCCCGAGGCGTAGCGCCCCAGCGCCGACCAGCACAGTCAGCGGCACACCGGGTCATCCGGTGTGCCGCCGCACGGAAGAGGACAACAAGCATGCCGAAGATGAAGACGCACAAGGGCACGTCGAAGCGCGTCCGCGTGACCGGTTCGGGCAAGCTGCGCCGCCAGAAGGCCGGCCGCCGCCACCTGATGGAGAAGAAGTCCAACCGCCTCACCCGCCGTCTCGAGGGCACGACCGAGGTCGCCCAGAGCGACGTCGGCCGCGTGAAGCGCCTGCTCGGCCGCTGAGGCCCGCACCCTTTCCCGACCACCCCGGGGTCCTCGCACCCCCCGAATTCGACAGGATGGACCAGTGGCACGCGTCAAGCGGGCGGTCAACGCCCAGAAGAAGCGTCGCGCGACTCTCGAACTGGCCAGCGGTTACCGCGGCCAGCGTTCGCGGCTGTACCGCAAGGCCAAGGAGCAGACGCTCCACTCGCTCAACTACGCCTACCGCGACCGCCGTGCGCGCAAGGGTGACTTCCGCCAGCTGTGGATCACCCGCATCAACGCGGCCGCTCGCGCCAACGGCGTCACCTACAACCGGTTCATCCAGGGCCTGAAGGCCGCCGGTGTCGAGGTGGACCGCAAGATCCTCGCGGACCTCGCCGTCAACGACGCCGCCGCCTTCACCGCGCTCGCCGAGCTCGCCAAGGCGAACGTCACGACCGGCGAAGCGAAGTCGGCCTGACCGGCAGCATTTTCCGGCCCGGGGCGGATCCGTTCACCGAACGGACCCCCCGGGTCGTTGCCGCGCGCAAGCTGACCCGGCGCGCGGAACGAGAGAAGACCGGCCGCTTCCTGGCCGAAGGGGCCAACGCCGTCACCTCGGCGCTTTCCCACGGCACGGTGCACGAACTCTTCGTCACCGAACGCGCCGCCGCCGCCCACCCTTCCTTGGTGGAGGCCGCCCCCCGCGTTTCGCCGATCACCGACCGCGCGGCCGCGAGCCTGTCGGAAACCGTTACCCCGCAGGGAATCATCGCAGTCTGCTCGCTGGTCGACCGTCCACTCGAGACAGTCCTGGCCTCGGCCCGGCTGGTAGTGGTCTTAGTAGACGTCGCCGAACCCGGCAACGCGGGCACCGTGATCCGCGTAGCCGACGCTGCCGGTGCCGACGCGGTCGTCCTGGCTGGCGACACCGTCGACCCGCACAACGGCAAAAGCGTCCGCGCCGCCGCCGGTTCCACGTTCCACGTCCCGCTGGCGCGCGCCCGCGACATCCCGTCGGTGCTGGCGGCCCTGCGCTCAGCCGGTCTCCGGACCCTTGCCGCGCATGGCTACGCCTCGACCTCGCTGGAGACTGTCCGCTTCGGAGACCCGGTGGCCTGGATCTTCGGCAACGAAGCACACGGCCTGCCCGAGGAGGTTTTGTCCTCTGTGGACGAAGCAGTCCGAATCCCGTTGTACGGCAAGGCGGAAAGCCTGAACCTGGCGACCGCCGCCGCAGTCTGCGTCTACACGGCAGCGATGGCCGCGCACCGCTGACCATGGCGGATCTCCGGCACGTCTACTGGATCGGCGGCGCCCCCGGCGCGGGCAAATCGACGACCGCCCGCCGCCTCGCCACCCGCTACGGCTGGCACCACTACGCGACCGACGACACGATGCGAGCCCACACCGCCCGCACGACGCCTGCTTCGGCTCCGATGCTGCACGCCTTCCAGGCCATGGACATGGACGAACGCTGGGTCCGCCGTTCTCCGGACGTCATGCTGGAGACGTTCCACTGGTTCCGCGGCGAGGGCTTCGGGCTGATTGTCGAAGACCTCCTCCGCCTGCCACCAGAACCCTGCGTTGTCGTCGACGGCCTCCGCCTGCTGCCGCACCTGGTGAAGCCGTTGCTGGACGTCGTGGACCAGGCCGTGTGGCTGTTGCCGACGCCGGATTTCCGCCACGCGGCGATCGAAGGCCGGAGCACACCGGGGGAGGGTTTCGTCTGCCGGACCAGCGACCCGGCCCGGGCGGCCCGCAACCTCGCCGAACGGGATCGGATGTTCACGAGCCGCCTCCGGGAGGAGACGGGGCGTCTTGGGTTGCGGGCGATCGAGGTCGACACCGCGACTTCGGAAGACGACCTGCTCCATCAGGTGACGACCGCCTTCCGCCTCTGACCCACCGCTGCCTTCGCCGGGTCCCGCCGCGGGCTCAGACTTGCTTGGCGCATGATCGTTTCCTTGCGCCGCCAGAACTGCCACCGGGATGGTGTCGCGGCAACCCGTCACCCGCCACGATGCGGAAATCAGCAGCCGCACGCTGAGACGCCCGATGCCGAGCGCGTCGCAGTCACCTCCACGTTTCCTGTCGGCTTGTCGGGCTCCTGTCGCACTCATGCCGGGTACCCGACCGGGTCGCCAGCCTCCTTCGCCCGCTGCCACCATCCGAACCGCAGTTCCCCGCCTCGATCCCGCGCCTCTCTCCTGGCCCCAAGACTTCGCCCCGCCAAGCTCGACAGCTCCGCCGTCGGAAGCCTGTCCCGCTGCCGCCCCGGGCGAGTGTCCGCGCCAAGCACGGCAGCTCCGCGGCCCTTAACGCGTCCCGCTGCTTTCCCACGCGGATGCCCGCGCCAAGCACGGCAGCTCCGCGGTCCTCAACGCGTGCCGCTGCTTTCCCTCGCGGGTGTCGGTGCCAAGCACGGCAACTCCGTCGTCCCAAGTCCGTCCCGCTGCCGCCGGAGCGGGCGTCCGAAGCAAGCCGGTCGAGGGGCGGTTCTCACCTGATCCGCTGACGTCCGTTCGGGTCCTCGGCGACGGTCGGTCGTGATCACGGGGCGGATCCGGCGCGGCGGCTCCGGAAGCGGAGGGTGAGCGGCCGGGCCCGGCGCCCGATCCCCTAGACTGAGCTGCCCGATGTGCACGTGCGGCGGCATGCCCGCGTGCCGCCGACAACACCAGTCCCAGTGGACGCCGAGGAGTCATGTCCGGAGCCACAGAACAGCCGGTCGACGTGCTCGCACCGGAGACCCTGCGCGCGGCGATCAAGGCGGCCGAGGACGCCTTCGCCGGCGCGGCCGACCTGGACGCGCTCGCCGCCGTCAAACCGGCCCATCTCGGGGACCAGTCTCCGGTGCTGCTGGCGCGCCGGGAGATCGCCGCGCTGCCGAAGCAGGAGAAAGCCGACGCGGGCAAGCGCGTCAACGAGGCCCGGCAGGCGGTGCAGTCCGCGTTCGACGCGCGCCGCGCCGCGCTGCAGGCCGAGCGCGACGAGCGCGTGCTTCGCGAGGAGGCCGTCGACGTCACGCTGCCGTGGGACCAGGTCCCGCGCGGAGCCCGGCACCCGATCAGCACGCTGTCCGAGCGCATCGCCGACGTCTTCGTCGCCATGGGCTACGAGGTCGCCGAAGGGCCTGAGCTCGAGGCCGAGTGGTTCAACTTCGACGCGCTGAACTTCGGCAAGGACCACCCGGCGCGCCAGCTGCAGGACACGTTCTACGTCGGCGAGGAAGGCTCCGGCCTGGTGCTGCGCACGCACACCTCGCCGGTGCAGGCCCGCAGCCTGCTGCACCGCGACCTGCCGGTCTACGTCGTGTGCCCGGGCCGCACCTACCGCACCGACGAGCTCGACTCCACCCACACGCCGGTGTTCACCCAGGTCGAAGGCCTCGCCGTCGACAAGGGCCTCACCATGGCGCACCTCAAGGGCACGCTCGACTCGTTCGCCCGCGCGATGTTCGGCGAGAGCTCCAAGACGCGGCTGCGCCCGCACTTCTTCCCGTTCACCGAGCCGTCGGCGGAGGTCGACGTCTGGTTCGAGGAGAAGAAGGGCGGCCCCGGCTGGGTCGAATGGGGCGGCTGCGGCATGGTCAACCCGAACGTCCTGCGCGCGTGCGGCGTCGACTCCGACGTCTACTCCGGCTTCGCGTTCGGCATGGGCATCGAGCGGACGCTGCAGTTCCGCAACGGCATCCCGGACATGCGCGACATGGTCGAAGGCGACGTCCGGTTCACCCTTCCCTTCGGAACGGAGGCGTAGTGCGAGTTCCGGTGAGCTGGCTGACCGAGCATCTCGAAGTGGATGCCGACGTCACGCCGCAGGACCTGGCCGACGCCTTCGTGCGGATCGGGATCGAGGTCGACGAGCTGAGCGAGCTCGGCCCGGTGACCGGCCCGCTCGTGGTCGGCCGCGTCGCGGAGATCGAGGAGCTGACCGGCTTCAAGAAGCCGGTGCGGTTCTGCCGCGTCGAGGTCGGCGAGGAGCCCGACCCCGAGCCCGACGACGCGGAACTGTCCGAAGAGGACGAAGACGAGGACGACGCCCCGTTCGAGAACGAGGGCCCGCACGGCATCAAGACGCGCGGCATCGTCTGCGGCGCGAGCAACTTCGCCGAGGGCGACCTCGTCGTGGTCGCGCTGCCGGGCGCGGTCCTGCCGGGCGATTTCGCGATCGCCGCGCGCAAGACCTACGGCAAGGTCAGCGACGGCATGATCTGCTCGGCGGCCGAACTCGGCCTCGGCGACGACCACAGCGGCATCCTCGTGCTCCCGCCGGGCACGGCGGGCCCGGGCGACGACGCGAAGGACCTGCTCGGCCTCGACGACACCGTCATCGAGGTCACGCCGACCCCGGACCGCGGCTACGCGCTGTCGATCCGCGGCCTGGCGCGCGAGCTGTCGAACGCGCTCGACGTGCCCTTCGGCGACCCGGCGATGCTCGACAACTTCCCGGAGGCCGAGGGCGAGGCCTGGCCGGTCCGGGTCGAGGACCCCGAGGGCTGCCCGCGGTTCGTGCTGCGCCGCGTCACCGGACTCGACGCGACCGCGCCGACGCCGTGGCGGATCCGCCGCAGGCTGATGCTGGCCGGCATCCGGTCCATCTCGCTCGCGGTCGACGTCACCAACTACGTGATGCTCGAGCTGGGCCACCCGCTGCACGCGTTCGCGACCGGCTCCATCCAGGGCGACCTGGTGGTGCGCCGCGCGAAGGCGGGGGAGAAGCTCACCACGCTCGACGACGTGGAGCGCACGCTCGACGCGGACGACATCGTGATCGCCGACGACAGCGGCGTCATCTCCCTGGCCGGCACGATGGGCGGCGCCAGCACGGAGATCACGCCGGAGAGCACCGACGTGCTTCTCGAGGCGGCGCACTGGAACCCGGCGTCGATCAGCCGCACCGCACGACGGCACAAGCTGTTCTCCGAGGCGGCGAAGCGTTTCGAGCGCTACACCGACCCGGCGCTGTGCGCGGCCGCGGTGGAGCTCGCCGCGCGGCTGCTGCGCCAGTACGGCGAAGGCGCGATCCGCCCGGGCCGCACCGACGTCGGCGGCGTCGCCCCGCACGCCCCGGTGACCATGCCGATCAACCTCCCCGACCAGATCGCCGGCGTGCGCTACGAACGCGGCGTCACCGTGCGGCGGCTGGGCCAGATCGGCTGCAAGGTCCAGCTCAGCACGAGCGACCAAGGAGTCGGCCTCGTCACCGCGACCCCGCCGAGCTGGCGCGGCGACCTCGTGCAGCCGGCCGACCTCGTCGAGGAGGTCCTGCGGCTCGAGGGCTACGACAGCATCCCGTCGGTCCTGCCGGCCGCGCCCGCGGGCCGCGGTCTCACCGACGCCCAGCGCCGCCGCCGCGCGGTGTCCGGCGCGCTCGCCGAGGCGGGTTACGTCGAGGTGCGCCCGTTCCCGTTCATCGGCGACGCGGTGTGGGACGCCTTCGGCCTGCCCGAGGACGACATCCGCCGCAGCACCGTGCGCGTGCGGAACCCGCTCGAAGCCGACCACGACCGGATGGCGACCACCCTCTTGCCGGGTCTGCTGGAGACGTTGCAGCGCAACGTTTCCCGCGGCCTGAAGGACGTGTCGCTGTTCCACGTCGGCCAGGTCGTGCTGCCGAAGCCGAACCAGCTCAAGGTCCCGGACCTCGGCGTCGAGCACCGCCCGAGCGACGAGGACCTCGCCGTGCTGGAGGCCGCCGTGCCCCCGCAGCCGGTGCACGTCGCCGTCGTCCTCAGCGGCCAGCGCCCGCGCGCCGGCTGGTGGGGCAAGGGCGACCAGGCAGGCTGGGCCGACGCCGTGCAGGCCGCGCGCCTGGTGGCGGAGGCCTCCGGCGTGGAGCTCACCGTGCAGGCCGCGGATCTCCTGCCGTGGCACCCGGGCCGCTGCGCCCAGCTGCGCGTGGGCGACTGGCCGGTCGGCCACGCGGGCGAACTGCACCCGAAGGTGGTCGAGGCCCTCGGCCTGCCGCCGCGCACCGTCGCCATGGAACTCGACCTGGACGCGATCCCGCTGCCCGACTCCCGTCCGGCGCCCAGCATCTCGGCCTACCCGCCGGTGCTGCTGGACGTCGCCCTGGTCGCCGGCACGGACGTCCCGTCCGCCGATCTCGCCGAAGTGCTCCGCGAAGGAGCCGGCGAACTGCTCGAGGAGATCACCCTCTTCGACGTCTACACCGGCGAGCAGCTCGGCGAAGGCAAGCGTTCCCTGGCGTACAAGCTCCGCTTTCGCGCCGCGGACCGCACCCTCACCGTCGACGAGGCCACCAAGTCTCGCGACGCCGCGGTCGCCGCTGCCGGCGAGCGCTTCGGAGCGACGCTCCGCGCCTGACCTGACGCTCTCCCCGCCCCGCGCTCCGGCCGCCCAGCCGGTCAGCCGGGGCGGGGAGCGCTGGTGTCATGGCATCCCTCCTTTTCTTTTCCTGCTGGCGGTTCACTTCAGCCGAGGTGCTTCATCGCCTCCCGCGCGGACAGCGGGGACAGCCCCGGGTGCGCCCGGACAAACGCGCGGACCCACTCCGGTTCGGCGCGGGCGTGATCCCGCAGCGCCCAGCCGATTCCCTTGCGCAGAAAGAAATCCCGGTCGCCGAGGTTCGCCTCGATCGCGTCGGCGAGCAGCCCTTGGTCCACCTCGTCCTTCGCGCTGACCTGACAGATCACCGCCGTTCGCCGGCGCCAGCGATCAGCGTCTGTCATCCAGCGGCGCAGAACCGGCGTGACCACGGTCCGGTGCTCGCGCAGGATCGGCCCGATCCGGCGGATCGCGACCTCGTCGACGTAGTCCCACCACGCCCCGGTGACGATCAACTCCTCGTACATCTCCAGCAGTTCCGGGTCCTGCCACTGTCGATAAGCGCGATGCCCGGAAAGATCGATTGCCGCGTACCGCTCCTCGCGGTACTCCGCCTCCCGCCACAACGCGAGCACGGTCTCCGCGAACGTCACTCGATCGGGCAGAACATGCTCGGCGAGAAGCGCCTTCATGAGCTTCCCGCGTGGTGGTTTCGGCACTCCGCGAAACGGCATCGCGGACTTCATGTACGCCTGCATTTCCGGTGCCTTGACCGGGTCGGCCAGCTCGGCGAGCCCGGTTCGCACCGCGGTGATCAACGCTTCGCCCGCACTCATCGAGGGTCACCTCCGTCGGATCGGATCCCGACGATCGGGGGACAGCGCGGCTCGTGTCGGGAAACGAGATTCTGCCGCGCAGCCGGTAGCTTCGACGAGCCCGGGTTGCCGTCGTACGCAAAGGACCACTGTGAGGAAAATCGTCACCGCGCTGGCCGCCGCCGCTGTCGCGGCCGGAACGCTGGCTGTCGCACCCGCCGCCACCGCGGTGCAGCCCGAGGAGTCGGGCTACGCGCCGCCGCCGATCAAGTGGGGACCGTGTTCCGCCCCCGGCCTCGCGAAGGCGGGTGCCGAATGCGGATTCCTGGTGGCGCCCATGGATTACGCCCAGCCGTCGGGCGAGACGGTGCAGATCGCCGTCTCCCGGGTGAAGCACAAGAGCTCGAAGTACCAGGGCGTGATGCTGGTGAACCCGGGCGGTCCGGGCGGTTCCGGGCTCGGCCTCTCGGTGCTCGGCCGGAACGTGCCCAAGCACGCCGGCGACAGCTACGACTGGATCGGCTTCGACCCTCGCGGCGTCGGCTCCAGCAAACCGGCTCTCACGTGCGACGGGAACTACTTCGCGCCCGCCCGCCCGGCTTACGTGCCGAACACGCCGCAGCTGGAGAGCACCTGGCGTGCCCGCACGAAGGGCTACGCCGAGGACTGCGCGAAGAACGGCCCGCTGCTCCAGCACATCAAGACCACCGATGTCGCGCAGGACATGGAAAGCCTCCGGAAGGCGCTGGGCGAGAAGCAGATCAACTACTACGGCTTCTCCTACGGCACCTATCTCGGGCAGGTGTACAGCACGCTGCACCCGGACCGCATGCGTCGGATGGTGCTCGACGGGAACGTCGATCCGCGCAAGGTTTGGTACGACGCCAACCTCGACCAGGACGTCGCCTTCGACCGCAACATCAAGATCTACTTCGGCTGGCTCGCGAAGTACGACAACGTCTATCACCTCGGCAAGACCGGTTCGGCGGTCGAGCAGCTCTGGTACGCGCAGCAGCGCAAGCTCGACCGGAACCCGGCGGGCGGCGTGATCGGCGGCGACGAGTGGCTCGACGTCTTCCTGCAGGCCGGTTACTACGTGTTCGGCTGGGAGGACATGGCCAAGGCGTTCGACGGCTGGGTGCACCGCGGCGACTGGCAGGCGCTGAAAGCGTTGTACGAGAAGTCGAACGCGCCCGGCGACGACAACGGATACGCGGTGTACAGCGCGGTGCAGTGCACCGATGCGCAGTGGCTGCGGGACTGGGACCGCTGGCGCCGCGACGCCTGGGCCACCCAGAACCGCGCGCCGTTCGAGACCTGGAGCAACACCTGGTACAACGCGAGCTGCCTGAACTGGCCCGCGAAGGCGGGCAAGCCGGTGGACATCGACGGGTCGAAAGCGAGCGGCGCGCTGTTGATCAGCGAGGAACTCGACGCGGCCACGCCGTACTCGGGCAGCCTCGAAGTGCGCAAGCGCTACCCGCGTTCGAGCCTCGTCAGCGCGCCCGGCGGGACGACGCACGCCGGATCGCTCTCCGGAGTGTCGTGCGTGGACGACCGGGTCGCCGACTATCTCGCCACCGGGGCGCTGCCGAAGCGCGTCCGTGACGACCGTTCGGATGTCCAGTGCGCCGCGGTGCCGCAGCCGGTTCCGTCTCCGGTCGCCACCGGCGCGCAGCAGAAGGCTGATGCCGTGACGAAGGCGGCGGCGGAGGAGAAGCAGAGCCTGCTTTCCGGTTTGCTGCGTTTCTGAGCCGTTCTCCCCGGTGCCCCGGTCTGGTCTGCCAGACCGGGGCACTGTTCTTTTCCGCTGGTCCACCGATCCCCCTCGGTCGTTTTCGTGGTCGCCAGGGACGCTACGGCGGGGGTCTGACAATTTCGGTCCGCAGTCACCCGATCGCGTTAAGTGATCGAAAATTGTCGGGGGTCGCCGATACCTTCGCCGCCATGACGATCATTCAGGAGCACCGGACCGAAGTCCGGTCAGGAGATATCCAGTACCAGGTCGCCGTCGTCACCCGCACCGAGGACGGCGAGCCGGAGCGAGTCACCGTCACTGTCGGCGGAGAACGGCCGGACGGCGAACCCGTCGTCGAGGGCAGACTCGAGCTCGACGTGACGTCCGTGGCGACCGTCGCGGAGCTGCTCGACACAAGCCTGCGCACCTTCGCGGGCGGCGGCTCGCGGCGAAGATCGCGCGGACGTCCGGCGCAGCAGGGCAGACCGTGGACCGACGAGATGGACGCGGATTTGGAAGCCCGCTGGCTCGCGGGCGACTCGGTGACCGAGCTGGCACGGCATTTCGCGCGGACGCCAGGAGGGATTCGGGCGCGCCTGCCGCGGGTGGGCTGCGATCCGGAGCATCCGGGGAATCATCTGCCGACGCCGCCGAGTCTCCGCGAAGCGGAGGAGGGAGCGGACTGACGAACGCCCGCCGGGTTCGCATCCCGAGGCGGGCCCGGCGTGGCGTTGCCTGCGCGCCGGAGCGGCGGCTTGGCATTGAGCCGACGGGCGGGGCGATGGCTAGCCTGTGCGGCTCGGCGGCTGGGCGACCATCGGCTCGTGGCCGGGTGGCCGGGTGGCCGGGTGGCCGGGTGGCCGGGTGGCCGGGTGGCCGGGTGGGTTGGGTGTCGAGCGCCTGCGTGGCCCCGGTTGGCTGGTGCGGCTCGGCGACTGGGCGACCATCGGCTCGGGTGGCCGGGGGCTGGGCGGCCGGATGGATTGGGCGCCGAACGGCCTGCGTGGCCCAGGCTGGCTGGCCGACTGCCTGATCGAGCGGCTGGGTGGGTTAGGCCCGCAAGAGCCGGGCTCGGACGGATGCCTGCGCGCTGGCCGGATGGCTTGGCGGCGGGAGGTTCGGCTGGCCGAACGAACCCCCGTGCAGCCGAACGACCCCGCATCGTCGAGCGGTTCCGCGCGTCGCCGGATAGTCCGGCGACGCCGGGTGGCTCGGATGGTCAGGTGAACCGGGTGGCTGGTGAGCTGTAGCTAGATGGCTCCAGTGGTCGGTGACGCGTGCCGGGTTGGCCCGGACAACCGTATGAGCCGCGGCTGGACGGCTCCGGTTGTCGGTGGCGCGTGCCAGGTCGGCCCGGACACCCGTGTGATCTGTGGCTGGTGGGCTCGGGCAGTCGGCAAGGTGTGGCTGGTTGTCCCGGGGAGTCAGGTGACCTGTGGCTGCGCGATCCAGCGGCCACTGACTATGGAGGGAGGAACGGGAGGAATCTGCAGAAGTCCCGAGGAGGGACCGGCCAGGGTGAGGAAACCCTCTTTGTTTGAGCTTGCACGCTCGTGCATAATCATTCGTATGACGGTGAAGATCGCGGTAGCCGGGGCCAGCGGGTACGCGGGCGGCGAACTGCTGCGCCTGCTCCTGACCCATCCCGAGGTCGAGATCGGCGCTCTCACGGCGGCGAGCAGTGCGGGGACGACGCTGGGCACGCACCAGCCGCACCTTGTTCCGCTTGCTGGGCGCGTGCTGCTCGAGACGAACGCGGAGACGCTCGCGGGCCATGACGTCGTGTTCCTGGCTCTGCCGCACGGCCACTCGGCCGAGATCGCGGCTCAGCTTGGGCCGGACGTGCTCGTGGTCGACCTTGGGGCCGATCATCGGCTCGCGGACGCGGCGGACTGGCAACGGTGGTACTCCGGTGAGCACGCGGGGCAGTGGCCATACGGGATGCCCGAACTTCCCGGTGCGCGCGAGAAGCTCGTGGGTACCAAGCGGATCGCGGTTCCCGGCTGCTTCCCGACTGGCGGGTCGTTGGCGCTGGCGCCTGCGTTGGCGGCGGGGCTGGTCGAGCCCGCGGTCACCGTGGTGTCGGTGACGGGGACGTCGGGTGCGGGCAAGAGCCTCCGGCCGAATCTGCTCGGGTCTGAGGTCATGGGCAACGCGAGCGCGTACGGCGTCGCTGGGGCGCATCGGCATACGCCGGAGTTCGTGCAGAACCTCTCCGGTGCGGCGGGCAAGCCGGTGACTGTTTCCTTCACGCCGGTGCTCGCGCCGATGCCGCGCGGCATTCTCACGACGGCGAGTGCTCAGCTCCTCGGAGACGTCGACGAGGCCGCGGTGCGCGCGGTGTACGAGAAGGCTTATGGCGCGGAGCCGTTCGTCCAGATCCTGCGTGAGGGAACCTGGCCGACGACCGCGGCGACGGTCGGGTCGAACAACGTCCAGCTCCAGTTCGGGATCGACGCCGACGCGGGCAGGCTGGTCGTCGTCACGTCGATCGACAACCTCACCAAGGGCACCGCGGGCGGTGCCGTCCAATCGATGAACCTGGCGCTCGGTTTCCCCGAGGCCACCGGACTTTCCACCGTGGGAGTGGCACCGTGACCGTCACCGGACCAAAAGGGTTCCGCGCCGCCGGCGTGGCCGCCGGGATCAAAGCCTCCGGCGCGCTCGACTTCACGCTGGTCGTCAACGACGGCCCGCTCGACGTCGCGGCGGGGGTGTTCACCCGCAACGTGATCAAGGCCGCGCCCGTGCTGTGGTCGCAGGAAGTGCTGAAGCAGCAGAAGCTGAAGGCCGTCGTTTTGAACTCCGGCGGGGCGAACGCGGCCACCGGGCCGGGCGGGTTTCAGGACACGCACGCCACGGCGGAGAAGGTCGCCGAAGTGCTGGGTGCGGGGGCGATCGAGGTCGCGGTGTGTTCCACGGGACTGATCGGCGAGCGGCTGCCGATGCCTGCGGTTCTGTCCGGTGTGGACAGTGCGGTCAAGGCACTGGACACCAGCCCGGAGGCGGCCCTGAATGCCGCGACGGGCGTCATGACCACCGACTCCAAGCCGAAGCAGGCGTTCGCCCAGCACGAATCCGGGTGGAGCGTCGGAGGGTTCGCCAAGGGCGCGGGGATGCTCGCGCCGAATCTGGCGACGATGCTGTCGGTGCTGACCACGGATGCCGTGGCGGACAAGGAAACTCTCGACCGTGCGTTGCGCGCCGCCACGCACATCACGTTCGATCGGCTGGACGTCGACGGCGGCACGTCGACCAACGACACGGTGCTCGTGCTCGCGTCGGGTGCCAGCGGCGTCGAGCCGTCTGAAGCCGAGTTGACCGAGTTGCTCACCAAGGTCAGCCATGACCTGGTGCTGCAGCTGCGGGCCGATTCCGAAGGCGCCACCAAGGATGTCGACGTCACGGTGAAGGGCGCCGCGTCCGAGGACGACGCGATTGTCGTGGCCCGGACGATCGCCGAGGACAACCTGGTCAAGACCGCGTTGTTCGGGTCCGATCCCAACTGGGGCCGGATCGCGATGGCGCTTGGCCGCGCACCGGCACGGATCGACCCGGAGACGGTGTCGATCGCCATCAACGGCGTCACCTTGTTCGCGGGCGGCACGACGGCTGAGGACCGGTCGGCGGCCGACCTGTCCGGGCGGGCCATCGACGTGGTTGTGGATCTTGGCGTCGGCTCGGACGAGGCCACGATTTACACCACGGACCTTTCGCACGCGTACGTCGAAGAGAACAGCGCGTACTCGTCATGACGGATACCGGAAGGCTCGTCTCCGCCGACGAACGGCTCGCCAGCGCGGCCGAGAAGGCCGGCGTGCTGATCGAAGCGCTGCCGTGGCTGCAGCGGTTCCACGGCGCGACCGTCGTCGTCAAGTACGGCGGCAACGCGATGATCGACGACCAGCTGAAGGCCGCCTTCGCTGAGGACATGGTGTTCCTGCGGCTGGCCGGTCTGCACCCGGTGGTCGTGCACGGCGGCGGCCCGCAGATCAGCGCGATGCTGTCCCGGCTCGGCGTGCCGGGGGAGTTCAAGGGCGGGCTGCGCGTCACCACGCCGGAGACCATGGACATCGTGCGGATGGTGCTGGTCGGGCAGGTCAGCCGCGAGCTGGTCGGCCTGATCAACGCGCATGGGCCTTACGCGGTCGGCATTTCCGGCGAGGACGCACGGCTGTTCACCGCCGAGCGCAAACAGGCCACTGTGGACGGTGAGCAGGTGGACATCGGCCTCGTCGGCGAGGTCGCCGAGGTGAACCCGGACGCGGTGCTCGACATCGTGAACGCCGGCCGCATCCCGGTCGTGTCCACAGTCGCCCCGGACGTCGACGGCGTGGTGCACAACGTCAACGCCGACACCGCCGCGGGCGCGCTCGCCGCGGCGCTCGGCGCGGAGAAGCTCGTCGTGCTCACCGACGTCGAAGGCCTTTACGCCAACTGGCCGGACCGGTCGTCGCTGATCGACCGGATCGCCGTCGACCGTCTCGAGCGCATGCTGCCCGGCCTGGCCAGCGGCATGATCCCGAAGATGGAGGCGTGCGTGCGCGCGGTGCGCGGCGGCGTGCGCGGCGCGCACGTCATCGACGGCAGGCTCGCCCATTCGGTGCTGCTCGAGGTCTTCACCTCGCGCGGCGTCGGGACCATGGTGCTGCCCGAGGCAGCGGCATCCGGAACGGAGAACGCGTGACTACCCTCAAGTCCAATGCGGACGGCCAGCAGCACTGGCAGTCGGCGGTCATGGACAACTACGGCACCCCCGGCCTGACCCTGGTGCGCGGCGAAGGCGCGCGCGTGTGGGACGCGGACGGCTCCGAGTACGTCGACCTAGTCGGCGGCATCGCGGTGAACGCGCTCGGCCACGCCCACCCCGAGGTGGTGCGCGCGGTCACCGAGCAGATCTCGAAGCTGGGGCACACGTCGAACCTGTACGTGAACCCGGTCGCGGTCGAACTCGCCGAAACCCTTCTCGACGTCGCGGGCCTGAACGGGCAAGGCAAAGTCCTGTTCGTCAACTCCGGCGCGGAGGCCAACGAGGCCGCGCTGAAGATCACCCGGCTCACCGGCCGCAGCAAGGTCGTCGCGGCCGAGGGCGCGTTCCACGGCCGCACCATGGGCGCGCTGTCGCTGACCGGGCAGCCGTCGAAGCGAGAGGCGTTCGAGCCGCTGGTCCCGGGCGTCACGCATGTTCCGTACGGCGACGTCGAAGCGTTGCGGGCCGCTGTCGACGGCGAGACCGCGGCTGTGTTTTTGGAGCCGGTGCTTGGCGAAGCCGGAGTGATTCCCGCTCCGGACGGTTACTTGCAGGACGCGCGCGAGATCACCAAGGCCGCCGGGGCGCTGCTCGTGCTCGACGAGGTGCAGACCGGGATCGGGCGGCTCGGCACCTGGTTCGGCTTCCAGCAGGCCGGGATCGTGCCGGACGTGATCACGCTCGCGAAGGGTCTCGGCGGCGGGCTTCCGCTCGGCGCGGTGATCGGCGTCGGCGCGGCGGGCGACCTGCTCAAGCCGGGCCAGCACGGCACGACCTTCGGCGGCAACCCGGTGTGCTGCGCGGCCGGGCTGGCCGTGCTGCGCACTATCGTCCGGGACGACCTGCTCGACCACGTTTCGGCGCTGGGCAAGGACATCGCGGCCGGCGTCGAGGCGCTCGGCCACCCGCTGGTCTCGGGGGTTCGCGGTGCGGGGCTGCTGCTCGGCATCGGCCTGCGGGAACCGGTTTCCGCGGCCGTCGCGAAGGCCGCCCAAGACGCGGGCTACCTCGTCAACCCGGTCGCCCCGGACACCGTCCGGCTCGCCCCGCCGCTCGTGCTCGACGAGCAGCAGGCGCACGGCTTCCTCTCCGCGCTCCCGGGCGCGCTCGACTCCACCACCACGAAGGAATCCGACTGATGCCCCGCCACTTCCTCCGCGACGACGACGTCACCCCCGCCGAGCAGACCGCTCTGCTCGACCTGGCCGACCAGCTGAAGGCCGACCCGCTCGGCACGAAGGCGCTCGCCGGCCGCACGGTGGCCGCGATCTTCGAGAAGAACTCCACCCGCACCCGGTTCTCGTTCGAGGTCGGCATCAGCCAGCTCGGCGGGCACCCGGTGATCGTCGACGGCCGTTCGATGCAGCTCGGCCGCGAGGAGACCATCGAGGACACCTCGCGCGTGCTGTCCCGCTACGTCGACGCCGTCGTGTGGCGCACCTTCGCGCAGAAGCGCATCGACTCGATGGCGTCGGTCGCGTCGATCCCGATCGTCAACGCGCTCACCGACGAGTTCCACCCGTGCCAGGTGCTCACGGACCTGATGACCATCCGCGAGCGCAAGGGCAAGCTCGCCGGGCTCACGCTCACCTACCTCGGCGACGGCGCCAACAACATGGCGCATTCGCTGCTGCTCGGCGGAACCACGGCCGGGATGAACGTGCGCGTCGTGTCGCCGGAGGGTTTCCAGCCTGACCAGCAGGTGATGCTGGACGCCAAGCAGCACGGCGAAGAAACCGGCGGCAGCGCGACCGTCTTCACCGACGCGCGCGAGGCCGTCGAGGGGTCGGACGTGCTGGTCACGGACACGTGGACGTCGATGGGGCAGGAGAACGACGGCCTCGACCGGGTCGGCCCGTTCCGTGCCCTGCAGGTGAACGCCGAGCTGCTGAAGCTCGCCGCCGACGAGGCGATGGTGCTGCACTGCCTGCCCGCGCACCGCGGCTGGGAGATCACCGACGAGGTGCTCGACGGCCCGGCCAGCGCGGTCTGGGACGAGGCGGAGAACCGGCTGCACGCGCAGAAAGCCCTGCTGGTCTGGCTGTTCGGGCAGAACGGCCGATGACCAGCAGCCGGGTCGGGCGCCAGGCGCGGATCACCGAACTGGTGTCCACGATGGCCATCCGCAGCCAGACGGAGCTGGCGCGGCTGCTGGCCGCCGAGGGAATCGACGTCACGCAGGCGACGCTGTCGCGCGACCTCGACGAACTCGGCGCGGTCAAGCTGCGCGGCGCCGACTCGGGCGCGCCGGTCTACGTCATCCCCGAGGACGGCAGCCCCGTCCGCGGCGTACAGGGCGGCACCTCGCGACTGTCCCGGTTGCTCGCTGAACTGCTGGTGTCCGCGGATTTCTCCGGCAACCTCGCGGTGTTGCGCACGCCTCCGGGCGCGGCGCAGTTCCTCGCGAGCGCGATCGACCGGGCCGCGCTGGAAGAGGTCGTCGGGTCGATCGCGGGCGACGACACGGTCGCAGTGATCGCGCGCGAACCGCTCACCGGACGCGACCTTGCCGAACGCTTCACCGCGCTCGCGCAGGGTTCGGCGGAAGGGGACGAGCCGTGACCCGGCGGGTCGTGCTCGCCTGTCCGGGCGGGCGCGGCTCCTCATCCGCGCTGAAACTCCTTGCGGGACAAAGCGAAGTGGTCGCCGTCGCCGTGGATTTCGGTGCGGGCGACGTGGATCTGTGTGCGCTCCGGCGGCAGGCGATGGCCGACGGAGCCGCCGAAGTCGTGGTCGCGGACGTCCGCGAGGACTTCGCGAACGGCTACTGTTTGCTTGCGCTGCAAGCGAATGCGCTGATCGTTGACCGGCATCCGCTGGTCCTGGCCCGGCCGCTGCTGGCGAGCCAGCTCGTGGCGACCGCGCGGGACCGGAACGCGTCGGCTGTCGCACACGGTGGCGGCGACGCGTTGTCCAGCATGATCGCGACACTCGCGCCAGACCTGGAGATCGTCGAACTTGGCGTCCGGGGTCGGCACGAGCTGTCGACGAGCCGGACCTTGTGGGGCCGGGCCGCGGACGATGGCTACCGCTGCACCGAGGACGCCGTGGCGAACCTCGGCGCGCCGGACGAGGTCGTCGTCACCTTCGATGAGGGCGTACCGGTCGCGGTCGACGGCGAGACGGTCAGCGTGGCCGAGGCGGTTCAGCGGCTCGGCCACCGGGCCGGAGCGCACGGGATCGGCCGATTCGAGCTGGCGGACAGCTACGACGCGCCGGGCGCGGCGGTGCTGATCACCGCGCATCAGGAGCTGGAATCAGTCACCCTGGACCGCGATCTGGCGAGGTTCAAACGCGGCGTCGACCGCCGGTGGGCCGAGCTGGTCCACGACGGATTGTGGTTCTCGCCGCTGCGCGAGCCGCTGGACGCGTTCGTCCGGCGGGCGCAGGAGCGCGTGTCGGGCGAGGTGCGGCTGGTGCTGCACGCGGGCCGCGCGACCGTCGCCGACCTCCCCGGGAGGCGGCTTCGCCCGGTCGGACGGCGGTACCGTCCGGGCACCGGGCACACTCCGCTGGGGAGCACCCAGCATCCGAGCACCCAGGCGTCCTGAGACGCCGGACGAGAGAGGCAGAACGTGAGCGGGAAAGACCAGCCGGTGCAGCTGTGGGGCGGCCGGTTCGCCAGCGGGCCGGCCGAGGCGATGGCGGCGCTGAGCGCCTCGACCCACTTCGACTGGCGCCTCGCGCCCTACGACATCGCCGGGTCGCGCGCGCACGCCCGCGTGCTGAGCAAGGCGGGTTTGCTCACCGAAGCGGAACTGGCCGGGATGCTGGACGCGCTCGACACGCTGGCCCAGGACGTCGAGTCCGGCGCGTTCACGCCGACGATCGCCGACGAGGACGTCCACACCGCTCTCGAACGCGGTCTGCTCGAACGCGCCGGCACCGAGCTGGGCGGCAAGCTGCGGGCAGGCCGTTCCCGCAACGACCAGGTCGCGACGCTGTTCCGGATGTGGCTGCGCGACGCCGCGCGCCGGGTGGTCGCGGGCACGCTCGACGTGATCGACGCACTGGTGTCGCAGGCGTCCCGGCACCCGGACGCGATCCTGCCCGGCCGCACCCACCTGCAGCACGCGCAGCCGGTTCTCCTTGCGCACCACCTGATGGCCCACGGCCAGTCGCTGCTGCGCGACGTCTCCCGCCTGCGCGACTGGGACGCGCGCACCGCCGAATCGCCGTACGGCTCGGGCGCGCTCGCCGGTTCGTCCCTCGGCCTCGACCCGGAAGCCGTGGCCGCCGAGCTGGGCTTCGACACCAGTGTGGAGAACTCGATCGACGGCACCGCCTCGCGCGATTTCGTCGCCGAGTTCGCGTTCGCTGTCGCGATGCTTTCGGTGAACCTGTCGCGGATCGCCGAAGAGGTGATCATCTGGAACACCGCCGAATTCGGCTACGTCACGCTGGACGACGCGTGGGCCACCGGCAGTTCGATCATGCCGCAGAAGAAGAACCCGGACGTCGCGGAGCTGACCCGCGGCAAGGCGGGACGGCTGATCGGCAACCTCACCGGCCTGCTCGCCACGCTCAAGGCGCAGCCGCTCGCGTACAACCGCGACCTGCAGGAGGACAAGGAACCGGTCTTCGACTCCGTCGAACAGCTGGAACTGCTCTTCCCGGCGATCGCGGGGATGCTCGGCACGCTGACCTTCCACACCGACCGGCTCGCCGAACTGGCTCCGGCCGGGTTCACGCTGGCTACCGACATCGCCGAATGGCTGGTCCGCCAGGGCGTGCCGTTCCGCGTCGCGCACGAGGCGGCGGGGGAGAGCGTGCGGGTCGCCGAGGCGCGCGGGGCCGGGCTCGACGAGCTGACGGACGAGGAGTTCCAAGCCATCAACCCGGCGCTCACCCCGGCAGTGCGCGAAGTGCTCACCGTCGAAGGCTCGGTGCGTTCGCGCGACGCGCGCGGCGGCACCGCGCCGGATCGCGTTGCCGAGCAACGGGAACGCCTGGTCGAGCGGGTGGCCGCGCATCGGCAGTGGCTGAAGTGATCTGTCGTCAGGCCGCTGGCTAGGCTGGCGGCCTGACGAGGGGAGTGCGTGTGGACCGGTTGTTCCGGCGCGAAGAACTGGCACTGGACCCGGTCGACCTGGCTCGGCTGCTGCTCGGTGCCGTCCTCGAGGCTGACGGGCCCGACGGCCGGGTCGGGGTGCGGCTCGTCGAGGTCGAGGCCTATCGCGGGCTCGACGATCCCGCTTCGCATTGCTACCGCGGGAAAACCCCGCGCAACGCCGTGATGTGGGGCCCGGCCGGTCACCTCTACGTGTATTTCGTCTACGGCATGCACTTCTGCGCGAACGTCGTCGGCACCGAGGACGGACAGCCCGGCGCGGTGCTGCTGCGCGCGGGCGAGGTCGTCGAGGGCGCGGACATCGTGCGCAAGCGGCGGCCGAACGCGCGCGGCAACGGCGAACTCGCCAAGGGCCCGGCCATCCTCACCTCCGTGCTGAGCCTCGCCCGGGAGCAGAACGGCGTCGACCTCACCGACCCCGAATCGCCGGTGCGGCTGCGCGTCGGCGAGCGCGTGCCCGCGGAGAACGTGCGCACCGGCCCGCGCGTCGGCGTCGCGATGGCGATGGAGACGCCGTGGCGGTTCTGGGTCGACGGCTCACCAGCCGTCTCGACCTACCGCCGCGGCGGCAAACGCCGGCAGGTGCGACCCGCGGGTTAACGGTTTGACCTGGTGGGGGATCATCTACAGGTGTGAGTGAGCACATCCTTGACGAGTTGTCCTGGCGCGGCCTGATCGCGCAATCCACCGACATCGACGCCCTGCGCCGAGAACTCGACCACGGCCCGCTCACGCTCTATTGCGGCTTCGACCCGACCGCGCCCAGCCTGCACGCCGGCAACCTCGTCCCGCTGCTGATGCTCAAGCGGTTCCAGCGCGCCGGGCACCGGCCGATCGTGCTGGCCGGCGGCGCCACCGGGATGATCGGCGACCCCCGCGACAACGGGGAGCGCACGCTGAACACCCTGGACGTCGTCGCCGACTGGGCCGGGCGGATCCGCGGGCAGCTGGAGCGGTTCGTGGACTTCGACGATTCGCCGACCGGCGCGATCGTGGAGAACAACCTCGACTGGACTTCGAAGCAGAACACGCTGGAGTTCCTGCGGGACGTCGGCAAGCACTTCTCGGTGAACGTGATGCTGAACCGGGAGACGGTCAAGCGCCGGCTCGAGGGCGACGGCATGTCCTACACCGAGTTCAGCTACCTGCTGCTGCAGTCCCAGGACTACCTGGAGCTGTACCGCAAGCACGGCTGCAAGCTGCAGGTCGGCGGCTCGGACCAGTGGGGCAACCTCGTCGGCGGCGTGGACTTGATCCGCCGCGTCGAGGGCGGCACCGCGCACGCGCTGACCGCGCCGCTGGTCACCGACGCCGAGGGACGCAAGTTCGGCAAGTCCACCGGCGGCGGCAACGTGTGGCTCGACCCGGAGCTGACCTCGCCCTACGCCTGGTACCAGTACTTCGTGAACGTCGGCGACGCTGACGTGCTCCGCTACCTGCGCCTGTTCACCTTCCTCGACCAGGAGGAGATCGACGCGCTGGCCAAGGACACCGAGGAGCGTCCGCACCTGCGTGCCGCGCAGAAGAAGCTGGCCGAGGAGTTCACGAACCTGGTGCACGGCGAGCACCAGACGCGCCAGGTCATCGCGGCGAGCCAGGCGCTGTTCGGCCGCGGCGAGCTGACCGAGCTGGACGCCCCGACGCTCGACGCGGCGATGGCCGAGGTCCCGAACGGCAAGGTAGAGCCCGCGGGCGACGCGACGATCGTCGACCTGCTGATCGCCGGGGGACTGGTGGACAGCAAGGGCGCGGCGCGACGGACCGTGAAGGAAGGCGGCGCGTACGTGAACAACGTGAAGATCGCCGACGAGGAGTGGAAGCCCTCGGCTTCCGACGCGCTTCACGGCCGCTGGCTCGTGGTCCGCAAGGGCAAGCGCACCGTCGCCGGCGTCCGCGTCGGGGGCTGATCTCCGCCCGGGGCCCGAAACAGGGGGCCTGACCTGCGGGAACGCGGTTAAGGTACCCCCCTGTTTCGGGCCTCTGGAGGGCGTGTAAAGTTCTCCAAGTCGCCAGGGAAACCGGGTGGCCGCCGGGACACGAACCAAGCTCTCGCCTCTAGGGTGATTGAGTGGGTGTCCCACCAAAAACTGCTAGGAATGACCGCTTCGGTCAGGCTCGCCCTCACGGGGGTTCGGGTTTGGTTCGGGGTGTGTTGCTTGAGAACTCAACAGTGTGCTAGTGAACTAAGCCAGTAGAGCTTATATGAAACCCCCTCGTCGGGGTTTCCTTTGAG
>NZ_JBEXMH010000034.1:0-47178 GCF_040610415.1 Amycolatopsis sp. NPDC004079
GTCTGACGGAGTTGCGTGCACGGCCCCCCGGGCCGGGTACGCAGCTCCGTCAGACGCCGACCTAAAGGCGATCCCGCCCGCGCCGACGAAGTCGGCGCCATCAAATACAGATCCCGCCGCGCCGACGGAGTCGGCGCCAAAGACAAGGATCAAGACATGCGTGTTCTTGGCTACCTGGACGGTTCCGTAGCCGATCCGGACGACCCGGCGATCAAGGTCGCCGACCTCGGCCTGCTCCGCGGCGACGGGGTGTTCGAGACGGTCCTGATCGAGGACGGCGAACCGCGGGAACTGGACCTGCACCTGGACCGTCTCGCCCGGTCGGCCCGGATGACGGAGCTGCCCGAACCGGACGACGCGCAGTGGGAACGGGCCATCCGCGCGGTGATCGACCACTGGCCCGACGACAGCGAAATCGCGATGAAACTCATCTACACCAGGGGATTGGACGCCGAGCCCGACTCCCCTCCGACGGCTTTCGCGCTCGGGCTCGAGATCAGCCCGAGGATGATGCGCGAGCGCACCGAGGGCATCGCCGCGATCACCCTGGAACGCGGCGTCGAACCGGGCCTCGCCGAACGCGCGCCGTGGCTCCTGCTGGGCGCGAAGACGCTGTCGTACGCGGTGAACATGGCCGCTCTGCGCGAGGCTGATCGCCGTGGTGCGTCGGACGTCATCTTCACCGCGACCGACGGTTCGGTGCTGGAAGGCCCGACGGTCTCGGTGGTGCTGGTACGCGGCCGGACGCTGTACACGCCGCCGCCGATCATCGGCATCCTGCCCGGGACGACGCAGGCCGCGGTGTACCGGGGAGCGGAGAGGGCTGGTTTCACCGCGAAGATCGAGACGCTGACCGTGGACGATCTGCTCTCGGGGGACGGGGTTTTCGTCGCGTCGTCGGTGCGCAAGCTGACCCGGGTGCATACCTTGGACGGGAAAGCGCTGCCCGACTCGACCGAATTGCACCGCGAATTGAGTGCGGCTTATGAGTCGGTGTACCGGTGAGGATCTTGCTTGCTCGGCGCGGGAGCGGGCAAGATCGGGAGTGACGATTTCGCTTGCTGGGCATTTCTGGTGGGCGATGGGCGGGGATATTCCGGCGAGCTCGGACGTCGCTTCGGTGTGGTTCTGGCGTTGGTCGCGTCCGGGGGTGGCTCGGGGAGGGGTTCGATGAGCGACGAATCGGTTCTGCTGGCCGGTTCCGGTTCGCCAGGGATTCCCCGGGCGGACGCCGCGTCATGACTGCTCGCCTTGCTTCCTCGGTCCTCGATCAGGACACCCTGCTGCGCGCCGAGCCGATCCTGGCCGTCGGTCCGCCCGTCCCTTATTCGCCGGAACTTCTCGTCGCGGAGGCCACCGTATGACTGCCCGTCCTGCCTCCGCACCTCCCGAACGCGGGAACCCGTTGCGGCCCGCGCTCATTCTCGTCGGCGTTCTGCTGATCGCGACCAACTTGCGTGCCGCGATCACCAGCCTTGGCCCGATCCTGAGCCTCGTTCAAGCTGATCAGGGGCTTTCGTCGGTAGCCGCGTCTGTGCTGGTCAGCGTGCCGCTCATCGCGTTCGCCGGGTGTTCGCCGATCGCGCCCAAGGTCGCCGCGAAGCTGGGGCTCGAGCGGGCGCTCGGTGCGGCGGTGTTGCTGCTCGCGGTCGGGATTCTCTTGCGTTCCACGCCGCCGCAGGTGTTGTTGTGGGCTGGGACGGTGTTGCTCGGGGTTGCGATCGCGATCCTGAACGTCTTGCTGCCCGCGCTGGTCAAACGTGATTTTCCCACTCGGATCGGGCCGATTACCGGGACGTACACGGCGGTCCAGTCCGGCGTCGCCGCGGTTGCCGCCGGGGTGGCGGTTCCGCTGGCTGGGCAGGACGCTGGCGGGTGGCGGTTGTCGTTGGGGATCTGGGCTGGGCTCGCGCTGGTGGCGCTTGGGTTTTTTCTGCCGCAGTTGCGTCGTTCCGCGGCTGTTCCGGCGCTCGCGCGGGCGACTGGCGCGGCGCGGCCTTGGACTAGTGCGTTGGCTTGGCAGGTCACGCTATTTATGGGGCTGCAGTCGCTGGCCTTCTATGTGTTGGTGACCTGGTTGTCCTCCATTGAGCATGCTGCGGGTATCAGTTCGGTGACTGCCGGGTTTCATCAGTTGCTGTTCAATCTTTCCGGGCTGGTCGGGAGTCTGGTTTGTTCTGCGCTTATTCATCGGTTGCCTGATCAGCGGGTCGTCGCTGTTGTTGGCTCGTTGCTGTTGACGACTGCGTTGACCGGGTTGCTGGTCGCGCCTGGGGTTGCGGTGGTGTGGGCTGTTCTCGCTGGGTTTGCTGGCGGGATTACGCTGGCGCTGGCGTTGTCGCTGTTTGGGTTGCGTACTAAGGATTATTCTGACGCTGGGGCGTTGTCCGGGATGGCTCAGTCGGCGGGCTATACGCTTGCCGCGGTTGGGCCTATTGCTATTGGCGCGATTCATGATGTTGCTTCTTCTTGGACGCCTGCGCTGGGGGTGTTGATCGGGTTGGCGTTGGTTCAGACTGTGTTTGGGGGGCTGGCTTCTCGGCCTCGGACTGTTGGGTGATCTTTTCGTCAGCCTTGGTTGCGTGGGGCACCCCGAAGGTTGATTGTGTGAGGTTCCCCCGGTGTGCCGGACACCCTGATCCTTGGCTTCGGCTTGGGGAAGGATGTGTTTGTGTCTGGTTCGTCGAGGTATCCGCAAGAGTTCCGGCGGGACGCGGTCGCGTTGGCGCGGTCGTCGTCGCGTCCGTTGGCGCAGGTGGCTCGTGAGCTGGGGGTGAATCACGAGACTTTGCGTACGTGGGTGCGGGCCGCCGACCGCGCCGACCGGGCCGCCGCAACGGGCGGCGAGGCGGCCGAGGGGGAGCTGCGCGCGTTGCGCAAGCGGGTCGCGGAGCTGGAGAAGGAGAAGGAGATCCTGCGGAAAGCGGCCGCCTATTTCGCGCAGGAGATGGGTCGTTGACCCGCAGCTACCGGTTCATCTCCGCCCACCGCGACACTTTCGGTGTCGCCCGGCTGTGCCGTGTCCTCGGGGTCCGCCGCCCGGGGTTCTACGAATGGCTCGCCGCCGCCCCGGCCCGGCAACAGCGGGCCGCGGCCGAGGACCGACTGGCGTCTGAGATCGCGGGGATCCACGCCGCCCACCGGGGCGCCTACGGCAGCCCGAGAATCACCGCCGAACTGCGCCGCCGCGGCGAGACGGTCAACCACAAGAAAGTCGAACGGATCATGCGCGAACGGCGGATCGCCGGGACCACCCGCCGCCGGCCCCGGTCGCTGACCAGACCGGACAAGACCGCGGCCGCGCCGGACCTGATCGGCCGCGACTTCACCGCCGACGCCCCCGGCAAGCGGCTCGTCGGGGACATCACCTACCTGCCCACCGAGGAAGGCTGGCTCTACCTCGCCACCGTGCTCGACCTGCACACCCGCGAAATCGTCGGCCACGCCCTCGCTTCGCACATGCGCGCCGACCTCGTCTGCGACGCGATCACCCTCGCCGCGGACCGCAGCCTCGCCGGCCCGGGCGCGGTGTTCCACTCCGACCGCGGCACCCAATACGCCTCGGCCGAGTTCCGTGCCGCCCTGGCCGCGCTCGGCGTCCGGGCTTCGATGGGCCGGACCGGGTCCTGCTACGACAACGCCGCCGCCGAATCCTTTTTCGCCACCCTCAAAACCGAGATCGGCACCCGCTCCTGGACCACCCGACACCAAGCCAGGCAAGCGGTATTCGCCTACCTCGCCTACTACAACCACCACCGACTGCACTCCACCCTCGGCTACCGAACACCCCACGAAACCCGCCTCAGCTACAGTCCACGCAACACCCACGCAGCATGAAACCCGGTGTCCGATCCCCGGGGGAAACCTCAGTGACTACGGCGCGGGGGTGCTTGTCAAGGCGGGAAAGATGCCTTGACAAGCGCCCCCGTGCCGTGTTTTTGGCTTCGTATCGGGGTTGGGGGTGGGGTGGGTGCTTTGCTGGGTGGGTGCGTTGGCTGCGGTTCGCGGTGGGGCGGGGCTTGCGCCCCAATGTGGCATTGGGTGCATGTGACGCACCGAATGCCGCATTGGGTGCGTGGGATGCACCGAATGTGGCGTTGGGGCGCATCGCGGCGGGCGCGGGCGGTTCGTGAGGGGAACCCTGAGGGAATCAGAGTCCCTCAGGGTTCCCCTCACGGACTTGGTTCAGGGGAGCAGTGCGGCGATTCCGTCCAGGACTCGTTCCAGGGCGAAGTCTTCGGGGGCGGCGGCTGGGAACTCGCGGGACTCCGCTAGCTCGGCCAGGTGCGGGTAGTCGCCTTCGGTCAGGCGGGGGTGCAGGAACGCTCGCACCTCGGCTACGTACTCGGTCGATTCCGGCGAGTCCGGGTCGGCGACCGTGCGCCGGCGGTCCGCGGTGGCTCGCACTACTGCCGAGATCAGTTCTGCGCACGACAGGGCGTCCACAGTGGACAAACCGGCCTCAACGAAGATCGCTAGGAGCTGCTCGGTCCAGCGGAGGCGGTGTGGGGTCAAGCCCTCGCGGACGTCCAGCAGCCACGGGCGGGCGGCGTATCGCTTGGTCGCTGCGTCGGCCCAGGTGCGGACGGCGGAGCGCCAGTCCAGGCCTAGGGGAGCGGCGGGAGGTGGGCCGAAGCCTGCCTCGGCCAGGAGGATCAGCAGCTCGTCTTTCGAGCTCACGTAGCGGTACAGCGCGTTGGTCGTCAGGCCTAGCGCGGACGCGATGTTCGGCAGTGACGCGGCTGTCAGGCCTTCGGTGTCGGCCAGTTCGACAGCCGCGGCTACCACCGCCTCCACGGTGTGCGACGGCTTCGGTCCTCGGCGGGGACGGGGGGCGTCCAGCCAGGCTGGGGTCAGGCCCGGCGGCAGGGCTCGGGGATCGGGCTCGATCGGCATCTTTCGCTCCGGTACGTCTTTCAGTAAACTGTGCAAGTCTTACACTGATCTGGTCTGGGGGCGAGCCAACGTGAGCGAGACCAACCGGTTCGGGTTCGGGAAGGTCACCGAACTGGATCGGAAGCTGGCGGCTACCGAGGTTGAGCACGCCCGTTCCGAAGGGGTCTGCGACGGGCAGGAAGCGGCCCGCAGGCTGGCCCGGATTCGGCTCGCCGGGTCGCACGCGGCGTTGCGGGCCGCGGTCGAGGGGCGTGCCTCGGCATCGCCGCCGCCGCTGCTCGAGGCCGCGCCGAAGCTCGCGTTCGGGCTTTGGGTGCTGGTCGCGGCGGTCAACACGCTGATCTGGTTCGGCATCGGGGTGATCGGCGGGCAGTGGGATCCGCTGTGGCTGCTCTGGGTCTATCTGGGCGGCGGAGTGCTGGTCGCGGGCGTGTGGAGCGTCCGCGACTTCGACCGGCGGGCGCGGGCCACGGCGGGCCGGGCGTCCTGAGCGAAACCCCTGGGGTTCCCCCATCCGCGGGAGTCCGCTAAACTGTTCAAGCCTTACACAATTAATCCCGACTCCGTCGAAGCCGTATTGGGGGGCCTCATGTCGGAGAGCACCGAGAAGACCCGCTCCGGGAGCGGACTCGCTCGCCGAATCGTCACGATCGCCTGGGCCGCCATCACCGGCGTCCAGTTCGTGATCTGGCTGCTGATGAGCCTCATCAGCATGTCCTTCAAGTCGCCCTTCTGGCTGTGGACGCTGGGCGGGGGCGCGATCGTGCTCGCGGTCTGGTGGTCGCTCGAGCGCCGCGGTTCCGGGAACGGAACGGAGTGAACGACGTGCCCACCACCACTTCCGTGGCAACACCGGTCCAGCTGGACGCGGTGCACAAGACCTACGGCCGCGGCGAGAGCGCCGTCGAAGCGCTCGCCGGCGTGTCCGTCGCCTTCCCGGCAGGCACCTTCACCGCGGTGATGGGCCCGTCCGGTTCCGGCAAGAGCACGCTGCTGCACTGCGCGGCGGGGCTGGACACGCCGACCTCGGGGCAGGTCACCCTCGTGGGGACCGACCTCAAGGGCAAGAACGAAACCCAGCTCACCGAGCTGCGCCGCGAGCACGTCGCGTTCATTTTCCAGTCGTTCAACCTGATGCCGGCGCTGAACGTGGAACAGAACGTCACGCTGCCCACGCTCCTGGCCGGCCGCACGCCGGACAAGGCGTGGGTGGACCAGGTGATCGCGCGCGTCGGGCTGTCCCAGCGCGTGAAGCACCGGCCCGGCGAGCTGTCCGGCGGACAGCAGCAGCGCGTCGCGATCGCCCGCGCGCTCGCGGCCCGCCCGGCCGTGGTGTTCGCCGACGAGCCGACCGGCGCGCTCGACACCACCACCGCGCTCGAGGTGCTCGGCCTGATGCGCGAGCTGGTCAGCGCGGGCCAGACCATCGTGATGGTCACCCACGACCCGGTCGCGGCGTCCCACGCGGACAACGTGCTGTTCCTGGTCGACGGGCGGATCGTCACGCAGATGACCACGCCCAGCGTCGACGCGGTCGCGAGCACCCTGGCGCACCTCGGCGAGCAAGCGAGGAGGCAGCGGTGAGTTCGCGGCGAGTGGTGCTCGCGCTCGCGCTGTCGAGCCTCCGGTACCGCGCGGCGGCGTCGCTCGCGTCGTTCGTCGCGATCTTCATCGGCTGCGGTCTGCTGATCGCGTGCGCCGGGCTGTTCGAGACGGCGATCGTGCTGAAGGCAGCGCCGGAACGGCTGTCCGCGGTGCCTCTCGTGGTCGGCGGATCCGCCGGGTTCAAGCTGCCGGACGAGGAATCCCAGGTCGTCCCGTACGCCGAGCGTGCGGTGCTGCCGGAGGACCAGGTCGCGAAGATCTCCGCGGTGCAGGGCGTCCGGCAAGCGGTGCCGGACGTGTCGTTCGCGACCGTGCTGCTGCACGACGGCGCGCCCGCCGCGTCGGGTGCGTCTGTCCTTTCCGGACACGGCTGGGATTCGGCCTCGCTGGGCGGATACAAGCTCACCGAGGGCGCGGCGCCGAACACGCCGGGGCAGGTGGTCATTGACGCGACCACCGCGTCCGCGGCTGGCCTGCACGCGGGTTCGGCGGTCGACCTGGCGGTGAACGGGCAGCGGCAGTCGTTCCAGATTTCCGGGATCGCACAGCCGTCGCAGACTGTGCGCGCGCCCGCGTTCTTCTTCTCTGTCACCGACGCCCAGCGGTTCAACCCGCATCCCGGCACGGTCGGGCTCGTCGGCGTTTTCCCGACTGACGGGGTCGACGCGGCAGACCTGGCGGGCAAGATCTCCGCGCAGGTTCCCTCGCTCACCGTACTGACCGGCGACGACCGCGGTTCGGCCGAATTCCTCGGCGTGAGCGGAAGCCAGCTGCCGCTGATTCTGCTCGCGGCGGTGTTCGGCGGCATGGTGCTGGTCGTGATGGCGCTGGTCGTCTCCGCGACGATCAGCCTCACCGTCCGGCAGCGGCAGCAGGAACTCGCGCTGCTGCGGGCGACCGGGGCGACGCCGAAACAGGTGCACCGCATGGTCGTCATGGAGACGATGGCGGTCGGCGCGGTCGCCGCGGTGTGCGGGGCGTTCCTGGGCAGCCTGCTCGGGAACTGGATCTTCAGCACCAGCGGCTCGCTCGGCATCGTGCCGGACGAACTCGCCTTCACCCAGGACATCATCGCGTTCGCCGGCGGGATCGTCGTCACGCTCGCGATCACCTTCGGGGCCGCGTGGTTCGCCGCGCTGGCCGCCGCGCGGGCCCGGCCCATCCAGGCGCTGGCCGAAGCGGCGATCCCGGGCGTCAAGGTGAACGCGATGCGCCGCATGGGCGCGCTGATCTGCGGTGCGGCCACGGTTTTGCTGGCCGTGACCACGATCTTCATGCCCGCCGACACGGCGGCGGCGATCGGCGGACCGGCGGTGCTCACCGGGGCGATCGGCGTCGCGCTGCTCGGTCCGGAGATCATCGCCTGGGTGGTGGACCGGTTCGGTCCGTTCGTGCGCCGGGTCGCCGGCCGCGACGCCACGCTCGCGGTCATCAACACCCGGGCGCGGGCGGTCGCGTTCGCGGCGGTGCTCACGCCGATCACGCTCGCCAGCGCGGTCGCGCTCGGCAACGTGTATTCCGAGACCACCGCCCAAAAAGCGCAGATCGCCGCGTACGCCGGGCAACTGAAGGCGGACGCGGTGGTCAGCTCGACCGCGGGCGGGTTCTCCCCGGACGAGCTCGCGCAGATCCGCAGCACGCCAGGGGTTTCGACCTCGTCGCCGCTCGTCACCAGCTCCGGCTGGGTCGAGGAGCCCTACGACGGCAACGGAAGCGACCCGCTGCGGCTGATGGGCGTCGCCGCGCAGGACCAGGGCGGCACGGTACTCGCCACCGAGGTCACCGAAGGCTCGCTGACGCAGCTGCGCGGGAATTCCGTGGCGCTGCCCGCGTCGGTCGCCGAAAAGCTGGAAGTCAAGGTCGGCTCCACCATCAAGATGCGGCTCGGCGACGGGGCGCAGGTCCCGGTGACCGTGGTCGCGCTGCTGGACAGTCCGTCCAGCTACGCGAGCATGATCTTGCCCGCGGATCTCCTGGCCGCGCACACCACCAGCGGCCTGGCGTCGCAGGTGCTCGTGCGGGGCGGGGACGCCGGCGCGATCGTGTCGGCGCTGTCCGACCGGGCGAAGGACTGGCCCGGGGTCACGGTCGGCGACGACAGTGCGCTCGCCGCGAGTTTCCAGGCGAGTGCCGACGTCGAAGCGCTGATCAACTACCTGCTGGCCGTGCTCGCCATCGCGTACGCCGCGATCGCCGCGGTGAACACTCTCGCGGTGGCCGTGCTCGCTCGCCGACGGGAGTTCGGCGCGCAACGGCTCGCTGGTGCGGATCGCGGGCAGATTCGGCGGATGCTGTTCGTGGAAGGCGGGATCGTGGCGGTGACCGGGCTGGTGCTCGGCATCGTGATCTCGCTCTTCACGGTGGTGCCGATGGCGCTGACGACTGGCGAGATCATCCCGTCCGGGCCGATCTGGGTGTTCCTCGGCGTGGTCCTCGCGATCTTCCTGATCGTGTGGCCGGCGACCGCGCTCTCGGCGAGGCTGGCGATGCGCCGCAACGCGATCGAAGCGGTGAAAATGCCCGGCCAGTAACGGTTTCTAGGGGTACGCCGGGTCGGCCCGGGGTGGATAGTCTCGTGACGACTGTCCGCACCGGGCCGACCCGGTTCTTGTCGTATCTGGAGTGATCCCCATGCGTGTACTCCTGGTCGCGCCGTCGTCAACGGCCCGTCTCCACACCCTGGTGCCGCTGGCGTGGGCGCTGCGAAGTGCCGGGCACGACGTGAAAATCGCCGGACGGCCCGCGTTTGTCGAGGACATCCTCCGCACCGGCTGCGTCGCGGTCGAGCTCGAGGACGGCGACGCGGCGCTGACCGAATCCGCGGCGCTGGTCGAGTTCGCGCAATTGTGGCGGCCCGCGGCGGTGATCTCGAATGCCTCCGCCGGAATCGCTGCCGCCCGCGCGGTCGACGCTAAGGCCGTGCGCGTGCTGGGTACGGCTGACGAGCTGGATGCTTCAGCGGACCTCACGCTCGACGTCGTTCCGCCTTCATTGCGGGACTCTCCCGGGCAGCCGCTGCGGCACGTGCCGTACTTCGGTCCGGTCGAGGTGCCGACTTGGTTGCGCCGCAAGGCGCGTCGGGCTCGCATTCTCCTGTCGCTGAACGATCCGTCGTGGTATGAGCCGGTCTTCCGTGCACTGTCCGATGTGGACGCTGAAATCGTCTGTGCGGCGGAGTTGCCCGCTGGTCTCGAATTGCCGCAGAAATTGAAGCTCGTCGACGCCGCACCGCCGGCCGCTGTATTGCCGACCTGTGCGGCGGTAGTGCATGACGGTGACGAGACTTTGGCGCTTGCCGCGGTGGCGTACGGACTGCCGCAGCTGTCGTTGACCGAGTCCGCCTTCGGTACTCGCGTCACGGCGGCAGGTGCGGGGCTTTCCGGTACGGCAGAAGGGATTTCCCGGCTGACGGGCGAAGCGCTTCGTGCCGGTGCGAGCGCGTTGCGTGCGGAGATGGCCGCGTTGCCGGCTCCGCGCGTGGTCGCTGCGGCGCTGGTCAGCTGAATGTGGGGCCGCTAGGGGTGGGGGCGCGCGGGGGCCGTCGGTAGCGTTCCCGACGTGGCACTTTCCACCCTTTTCGCGGTTAGGCGGGGCGATTGGCGTGAGTAGCGACTTCCAGTCCGGCGGCGAGAACGAGCGCAAACTGCTCGCCTACCTCAAACGCGCGACGACCGATCTTCGCGAGGCGAAGCGGGCACTGCAGGAAACGCGCGAGCGTGACGGTGAGCCGATCGCGATCGTCGGCATGGCCTGCCGGTACCCGGGCGGCGTCACGTCGCCCGAGGACCTGTGGAATCTCGTCGCCACCGGAACCGACGCGATCGGCGGCTTCCCGGAGGACCGCGGCTGGCCGTTGGACACCCTGTACGACCCGACCGGCGAACGGCCCGGCACCACGAACACGCGCGAGGCCGGCTTCCTTTACGACGCGGCGGAATTCGATCCGGAATTCTTCGGTATCTCGCCGCGCGAAGCGCTCGCGATGGACGCGCAGCAGCGGATCCTGCTGGAAACCTCGTGGACCGCGCTGGAACGGGCCGGGATCGTGCCGGAAACGTTGCGCGGCAGTGAAACCGGTGTTTTCACCGGCGTCATGTACCACGACTACGCCGGACACGCGGCCGCTGGCAGCGTCGTGTCCGGCCGCGTCGCTTACGCGCTCGGGCTCGAAGGACCGGCGGTGAGCGTGGACACCGCGTGCTCGTCGTCGCTCGTTGCACTCCACTGGGCAGCCCAAGCGCTTCGTCGCGGCGACTGTTCGCTCGCGTTGGTTGGCGGCGTCACAGTGATGGCCACGCCCGAAACGTTCGTGTATTTCTCCGAGCAGCGCGGGCTTTCCGACGACGGCCGGTGCAAGGCGTTCGCCGCCGCAGCCGACGGAACCGGTTGGGGCGAGGGCGCGGGCGTCCTCGTGGTCGAGCGGCTCTCCGAAGCCCGTCGCAACGGCCACCCGGTGCTCGCCGTGGTCCGCGGCTCCGCGGTGAACTCCGATGGCGCGTCGAGTGGTCTGACTGTCCCTAATGGACCCGCGCAGCAGCGAGTGATCCGACAGGCGCTGGAATCGGCCGGGTTGAGCACGGCGGACGTCGACCTCGTCGAGGGCCATGGCACCGGCACGAAGCTCGGCGACCCGATCGAGGCGCAGGCGCTGCTCGCCACCTACGGCCAGGACCGCACCGAGCCGCTCTGGCTGGGCTCGCTCAAGTCGAACATCGGACACACCCAGGCCGCGGCCGGGGTCGGCGGCGTGATCAAGGTCGTGGAAGCGATCCGGCACGGCGTGCTGCCGAAGACACTGCACGTCGACGCGCCCTCGCCGCACGTGGACTGGTCGGCCGGCGAGGTCGAACTGCTCACCGAGGCGCGGACGTGGCCGGAGACCGGACGTGCCCGCCGTGCCGCGGTGTCGTCGTTCGGGATCAGCGGCACCAACGCGCACGTGATTGTCGAGCAGGCCGAGCCGGTCGAGGATGCCGCCGCGCCGGTCGAGGTGCCGGTGCTCGCGTGGCCGCTGTCCGCGGACAGCGTGGACACGCTCGACGCGCAGGTGAACCAGCTCTCGGCGATCGAAGGTTCGCCGACTGATATCGGTTTCTCCTTGGCCACCACCCGGTCCATGCTCGACCACCGCGCCGTGCTCGTCGGTACCACGCGAGACGACCTGCGCGAAGTACGGGGCCGTCGCACCAACGGCCGTACGGCGTTCCTCTTCACCGGCCAAGGCGCGCAGCGGGCCGGGATGGGCAAGGAACTCGCCGCGAAGTACCCGGTGTTCGCCGAGGCCTTCGACGCCGTGTGCGCCGAACTCGACCCACACCTGGACCGTCCGCTGAAGACCGTCCTCGACGATGCCGCCGAGCTGGAGCGCACCGGCTTCACTCAACCCGCGTTGTTCGCGGTCGAGGTGGCGCTGTTCCGGCTGCTGGCGTCGTGGGGGATCAAGCCGGACTTCCTGCTGGGCCATTCGATCGGTGAACTCGCCGCCGCGCACGTGGCCGGGATTCTTTCGCTCCCGGACGCGGCGGCGTTGGTCGGCGCGCGGGCTCGGTTGATGCAGGCGCTGCCGTCCGGCGGTTCGATGGTGGCTCTGCAGGCGACCGAGGACGAGGTCACGCCGCAGCTGACCGACCAGGTGAGTATCGCCGCGATCAACGGTCCGGACTCGGTGGTTCTTTCCGGCACCGAAAACGCTGTCGCCGCAGTGGTGGCGGAATTTCCCACTAGGAAGTCCTCGAAGCTCAAGGTGTCGCACGCGTTCCACTCGCCGCTGATGGAGCCGATGCTCGCCGAATTCGCCGTCGCGGCCGAGAAGCTCACCTACGCGAAGCCGCAGATCCCGATCGTCTCCACAGTCGGGGTCGGCGAGGATCTGTCCACTCCGGACTACTGGGTGCGTCAGGTCCGCGCCGCAGTCCGGTTCCACGCCGGGGTCGAGAAGCTGGTGGACGAAGGTGTCCGGACTTTTGTCGAGATTGGACCGTCCGCAGTCCTCACCGCCGCCGCACAGAACGCGTTTGACGACGACACCCTCGCCTTCATTCCGGCACAGCGCAAGGACCGCGGCGAAGCGGTCAGTGCCGTCACCGCGTTCGCGACGCTGCACGCGCGCGGCGTCCCGGTCGACTGGACCGCGTTCTACCTGGGCGCGCGCCGCGTCGAGCTGCCGACCTACGCCTTCCGCCGCGCCCGCTACTGGCTCCCCGCCGACACGACCGGCGGCGACGCGACCGAGCACGGCCAGCGGCCCGCCGGACACCCGATGCTGAGCTCTGTCGTCCACCTGCCGGAAACCGGCTCGGTGGTGCTCACCGGCCGGTTGTCCACGACCAGCGTCGGCTGGGTCGCCGACCACGTCGTGCTCGGCACGATCCTGGTTCCGGGGACGGCGTTTGTCGAGCTGGTGCACCGCGCCGCTGCCGAGGCTGGCTGCGCGCACATCGAGGAACTCACCCTCGAAGCACCGCTCACCCTCACCGAAAGCGCGGCGATCCAGGTCTCCGTCGAGGCTCCGGACGAGAACGGCCGCCGCACGGTCACCGTCCATTCGCGACACGACAGCGCCGAATCCTGGACCCGGCACGCGAGCGGTTTCGTTGCCCCGACCGCGGAACTGCCGTCGTTCGACCTCGCCGAATGGCCGCCCGCCGGTGCGACGAAGGTCGAGCTGGACGACCCGTACACAACGCTCGCCGCACTCGGTTACGACTACGGCCCGGCTTTCCAGGGCCTGCAGGCGATGTGGCAAGACGGCGATGTCATTTACGCGGAGGTCACGCTTCCCGACGGTGCCGAGGCCCGCGACTATGGCGTCCATCCCGCCCTGCTCGACGCCGCCATGCATGCGCAGCTCCTCGGCCCGGCCCCCGAGGGCGGTGCCGAGCCGATGCTGCCGTTCTCGTTCAGCGGCACGACGGTGCACTCGCCGGGCGCGTCGACGCTGCGAGTCCGAGTCGCCCCGGCGGGTACCGACGCGATCACTCTGCAGATCGCCGACGCCACCGGCGGCCCGGTCCTGACCGTCGAGGCACTCGCCGCGCGAGCGCTCAAGCTGGCTCCGGCGAAAGACACGCTGTACCGCGTCAAGTGGAAGTCTGTCGAGAACATCGGCGAACAGCAGGACTTCCAGATCCTCGAAGTGTCCACTTCGGAGCGTCGAGTGCCGGAAGCAGCGCGCGCAGTCGCGGCGAAGGTGCTCGCCGCCATCCAGGAAACGCTCGACGGCGACGGTCGCCTCGCGGTCGTCACGCGCGGAGCGGTGTCCGTCAACGGTGAGGACGTCGATCCAGCGCTTGCCCCGGCCTGGGGGCTGGTCCGCGCCGCTGCTGCTGAGAACCCCGGCCGCTTCGCACTGGTCGATGGGGACCCGGAGACAGCGCTGGCCACCGGTGAGCCGGAGACTGCGGTCCGAGACGGCCAGGTCTTCGCCCCTCGATTCGCCACCGTCACCGCGGAACCGACCGAACTGAATTGGGACAAAGTCCTGGTCACTGGCGGTACCGGCGGACTCGGCGCAGTCGTCGCCCGGCACCTCGTGACCAAGCACGGCGTGCGCAACCTCGTCTTGACCAGCCGTCGGGGAGCGGACGCCCCCGGTGCGGCCGAGTTGCGCGACGAGCTGATCTCCCGAGGTGCGACGGTCGCGATCGAAAGCTGCGACGTCACCGACGCGGCGTCCGTGCGGAACCTGCTCGAAACCGTCGGCCCGCTCTCCGCGGTGATCCACGCGGCGGGCGTGCCGTCGGCCGGACGCGTCGAGACGCTCACCGAGGAAGAAACCGCCCGTGTCTTCGCGCCGAAGGTCGACGGAGCCTGGCACCTGCACGAGCTGACGAGCGACCTCGACGCGTTCGTTCTGTTCTCGTCGGCCGCCAGTACGGTTCTCGCGGCTGGTCAGGCTGGATACGCCGCAGCCAACGCGTTCCTCGACGAACTGGCCGAACACCGTCGCGCACAAGGACTTCCGGCGACCTCGCTGTGCTGGGGCGCGTGGTCCGAAGACGGCGGCATGGCGGGAGAACTGTCCGAAGCGGACTTCCGCCGTCTCCGCCGTCTGGGCACGCCGCCGATGGCGACCGCCGAAGCACTCGCCCTCCTGGACGCCAGCCTCGCGTCGACCGAACCCGTGCTCGCGCCGGTTCGCCTGGACCAAGCCGCACTGCGCAGCCGGACCGACGACCTGCCGCCGGTCCTGAGGAACATGGTTCGCCGCCCAGTCAAAAAGGCACCGGCCGCGACCCGGTTGGCGACCGTGCCTGAGGCCGAACGCGAGGAGTACCTGCTGGGCCTGGTGTCCGAGCAGGTCGCGGCGATCCTCGGCTTCGCGAACGCCACGGCGGTCGAGCCGGAGCGCGCGTTCCAGGAGATGGGCTTCGACTCGCTCACCTCCGTCGAACTGCGCAACCAGCTCGGCGCGAGGACCGGGCTGAAGCTGACCGCGACCATCGTGTTCGACCATCCGACCCCGGCCGCGCTGGCCCGGCGGCTGCACGAGCTGCTCGGCGTCGGCCGCGGTCCGGCCGAACCGCTGCTGACCGAGATCGACCGGCTGGAAACCCTCCTCGGGGGCGCGGCCGGAACGCTGAACGGGTCGACCGCGAAGGTCACCGCCCGGCTGGACGCCTTGGTGCGCAAGTGGGCCGACGCGCACGCCGGGGCCGAAACCGAAGCCGATCTGGACGAGGCCACCGACGACGAGCTGTTTGCCGTCTTGGACGACGAATTGGGCATCTCATGAACGGGCAGACCATGAGCAACGAGGACAAGCTCCGCGACTACCTGAAGCGTGCGACGGCCGATCTCAAGCAGGCCCGCCGCCGGCTGCACGAGCTGGAGGCGCGCGAGCGCGAGCCGATCGCCATCATCGGCATGAGCTGCCGCTACCCCGGGGGCGTGCGCACGCCCGACGACCTGTGGGCCCTCGTCGACGAGGGCCGCGACGCGATCGGGGAGTTCCCCGCCGACCGCGGCTGGGACATCGAGGGCGTCTACGACCCGACCCCCGAGCGGCCCGGCAAGACCTACACCCGGCACGGCGGTTTCCTCTACAACGCAGCGGATTTCGACGCCGAGTTCTTCGGCATCAGCCCGCGCGACGCCCGCCGCGCCGACCCGCAGCAGCGGATCCTGCTCGAAGCGTCCTGGGAGGCGTTCGAGCGCGCCGGGCTCGACCCGCACGGGCTCAAGGGCAGCTCGACCGGCGTCTACGCCGGCGTGATGTACCACGACTACAGCGGCGGCAGCCCTGACGGCAGCCTGGTGTCCGGCCAGGTTTCCTACACCCTCGGCCTCGAAGGACCGTCGGTGTCGGTGGACACCGCGTGCTCGTCTTCGCTGGTCGCGCTGCACATGGCTGCGCAAGGGCTGCGTCGCGGCGACTGCTCGCTCGCGCTGGCGAGCGGCGTCGCGGTGATGGGCACGCCGGAGATGTTCGTGGACTTCTGCAGCCGTCGCGGTCTCGCGGCGGACGGCCGGAGCAAGTCGTTCTCCGACGACGCCGACGGCACTTCGTGGGCGGAGGGCGTCGGCGTGCTGGTCCTGGAGCGGCTTTCCGACGCACAGCGCAACGGGCACCGCGTGCTCGCGCTGCTGCGCGGTTCAGCGGTCAACCAGGACGGAGCCAGCAACGGCTTCTCCGCGCCGAACGGTCCTTCGCAGGTTCGCGTGATCGAGGCCGCGCTCGTTGACGCTGGGCTCTCGGTGTCCGATGTGGACGCTGTCGAAGCGCATGGCACCGGGACTGCCTTGGGCGACCCGATCGAAGCCCAGTCCCTGCTGGAGACCTACGGCCAGCGCAGCAGCGGTGCGCCGTTGCTGCTCGGCTCGATCAAGTCGAACATGGGGCACCCGCAGGCCGCTGCTGGCGTCGCGGGCGTGATCAAGATGGTGCAGGCACTGCAACACGCTCGGCTGCCGAAGACGCTGCACGTCGGGACGCCGTCGAAGCACGTGGACTGGACGTCCGGCGCGGTCGAGCTGCTCACCGAACCGCAGGCGTGGCCCGAGGTGAACCGGCCGCGGCGGGCGGCGGTGTCGTCGTTCGGCGTGAGCGGGACGAACGCGCACGTGATCCTCGAACAGGCCCCGGTCGCCGAGGAATCCGCAGCTGCGTCGGCACCCGTCTATCCGCTGGCCTTGTCGGCGAAGACTCCGGCCGCGCTTGCGGAGTCCGCCGGACAACTGGCTCAAGTGGACAGTGACCTCGCCGACGTCGTGCACACGCTCGTCGCCGGTCGCGCACCGCTGGACCACCGTGCGGTCGTCGTCGCGCAAGATCGCAAGCAGGCTGAGGAAGCCTTGCGCGCCTTGGCTTCCGGTGCTTCCCGTCCGGACGTGATCACTGGCACCGCTGACGTGCGTGGACGCACTGTCTTCGTCTTCCCCGGCCAGGGTTCACAGTGGACGGGCATGGCGCTCGACCTCATCGAGCAGTCTCCGGTCTTCGCCGCCCGAATGTCCGAATGCGACACTGCGTTGCGGAAGTTCACCGATTGGTCGGTCATCGAAGTCCTGCGCGGCGAACCGAACACGCCACCGGCCGACCGGGTCGACGTCGTGCAGCCGATGCTGTGGGCGGTCATGGTTTCGCTGGCCGCGCTGTGGCGTGCGCACGGTGTCGAGCCGGACATGGTCATCGGCCACTCGCAGGGCGAGATCGCCGCCGCGACTGTCTCAGGTGCACTGTCGCTTGAGGACGGTGCGCTGGTGGTTGCGCTGCGAAGCAAGGCGATCGGCGACATCCTCGGCGGACGCGGCGGCGGCATGCTCGCGGCAGGCCTCCCGGCGACTGAACTGGAAGAGCGGCTCGGCGCGTGGGACGGCCGGATCTCGGTCGCCGCAGACAACGGCGCGACCTCCGCAGTGCTGTCCGGCGACACCGAAGCGCTCGAAGAGCTGCGCGATCAGCTGATGGCCGAAGGCTTCCGCGCGAAGCTGGTCCCGGTGGACTACGCGTCGCACTCGGCACACGTCGAGCACCTCTCGGACCGGCTGCTCGCCGATCTCGGCCCGATCCAGCCGAGGCGCGGCGACGTCGCGATGACCTCCACGGTCACCCTCGACGCCGTCGAAGAGTCCACTGTGGATGCCGCGTACTGGTTCGCCAACCTGCGTCGCACGGTCCGGTTCGCACCGGTCGTCGCGCAGTTGGCCGAGGCGGGCTACACGCGGTTCATCGAGATCAGCCCGCACCCGGTGCTGGCGATGAGCATCCAGGAGACGCTGGACGAAACCGGGCACACCGGCTCGGTCGTCGGCACCCTGCGCCGCGACGAGGGCGACCTGACCCGGTTCGCGACCTCGATGGCGGAGTACTCGGTCCGCGGCGGTTCGGTCGACTGGCTCTCGCTGGTCCCCGGCGGCCAGATCGTCGATCTGCCGACCTATCCGTTCCAGCACAAGCGTTTCTGGCACGAAGAAGAAGCCGTCACGGCGGAGGCCGCGACCCCGGTGGCCGACCAGGAGTTCTGGCAGGACGTGACCGGCGGCGACGTCGACGCGCTCGCCACGAGGCTCGGCGTCGGAACCGGCCCGCTCGCCGAGGTCGTCCCGGCGCTGGCCGCCTGGCACAGCCGCCGCACCGAACTGTCCACTGTGGACTCCTGGCGGTACCGCGTGTCCTGGGCCCCGCTTTCCGGCGTGACCAGCGGACTCGCCGGCAGCTGGCTGATCGTCGTCCCCGCCGGGGATACGCAGGCAACCGACCTGGCGGATGCACTGGCCGAACAGGGCGACGTCGTCCGCCTGGTCGCCGCCGACTACACCCGCACCGCGTTGGCCGAACTTCTCGGCGAAGCAACCGCAGTCCGCCCCTTCGACGGCGTGCTGTCGCTGCTCGCCTTCGACGAGAACCCGACGCTCACCACGATCGCACTGCTGCAAGCCCTGCGGGACAACGAGATCGACGCTCCGGCCTGGGTCGTCACCCGAGGCGCCGTCGCAGTCGACGCCTTCTCCGACGCGGACCCCGAAGCCGCTTCGGTCTGGGGCCTCGGCACCGTGGTCGCCCTGGACCAGCCTGGCAGCTGGGGCGGTCTGGTCGACGTCACGGACGCATCTGACGCTGCGAAGCTGACCGCCGTCGTCTCCGGCGTCAACGACGAGGACCAGGTCGCGATCCGGCCGTCCGGAGTGTTCGCCAAGCGGATGGTGCACGCACCGCTCGGCCCGGACGTCGCCGAGCCGTGGCAGCCGCGCGGCACCGTGCTCATCACCGGCGGCACCGGCGCGGTCGGCGGCCACGTCGCGCGCTGGCTCGCCGGGCGAGGCGCGGAGCACCTGGTGCTGACCAGCCGTCGCGGCCTCGAAGCCGAAGGCGCGCGCGAGCTGGTGGAGGAGCTGTCCGGTACCCGCGTCACCGTCGTGGCCTGTGACGTTGCCGACGAGACAGCTGTGGCCAAGCTGCTCGCCGAGCACCCGCCGACCGCTGTGGTGCACGCCGCCGGAGTGCTGACCCGCGAACCCGCGCTGGCCGACGTCACGCCGGAGGAATTCACCGCCGCGATCCGCGCGAAGGTCACTGGTGCCGAGCTGCTCGACCGGCTGCTCGGCGACACCGAACTCGACGCGTTCGTCCTGATGTCCTCCGGCGCCGCGGTGTGGGGCACCTCCGGCCAGCCCGCCTACGGCGCCAGCAACGCCTACCTCGACGCACTGGCCCGCCGCCGTCGTGCCGCCGGGCGTACCGCGGCCGCGGTGGCCTGGGGTTCCTGGGGCGGTGGCGGCATGGTCGACGCGGACGCGAGCGATCTGTTGCACCGCATGGGATTGGCCGAAATGGACCCGCGGCTGGCCGTCGAAGCACTCGGCCAGGCACTCGACCACGACGAGTCCCAGCTGGTCGTCGCGGACATCGACTGGGCCGCGTTCGCGCCGGTCTACCAGCTCGCCCGGCCCCGCCCGCTGCTGCGCGGCATCCCCGAGGCGGCGGCCGACCAGACCGACGCCGAACCGGCGGACGCGGGCGACCTCGGCGCCCGGCTGGCGTCGCTCAGCCCGGCCGAACAGCGCCGGACCGTGCTGGACCTGGTGCGTGGGGAGGTCGCCGCAGTCGCCGGATACGACGACGGCGGCGCGATCGAACCCGCGCGGGCCTTCAAGGAACTCGGCTTCGACTCGGTGACCGCGGTCGACCTGCGCAACCGGCTCGGCGCCGGCACCGGACTGAAGCTGCCCGCCACGGTCGCGTTCGACCACGTCAACCCGCAGGCGCTGGCCGAGCACCTGTGGAGCCAGCTGTGCGCGGGCGAGACGGAGGTCCCGCTCGAGGCCGGGCTCGACCGGCTCGAAGCGGCGGCCGCCGCGCTCGACGCCGCGGAGATCGACCGGTCCCGCATCCTGCCCCGGCTGCAGGCGGTCGTCGCCGCGCTGCACCAGACGCTGTCCGGGCGCCAGTCCGGCTCCGAAGCGCTCGAAGCGGCCACCACCGACGAACTGTTCGCCCTCATCGACGACGAGCTCGGCGCCTGACCCGCACGGCCAGCCCACTACACCGCGACAAGAGGTTCTCCAGATGTCTGACGAAGCCAGGACCGACGAAACCAAGCTGGTCGACTACCTGAAGCGGGTCACCGCCAACCTGCAGGAGACGCGGGCGCGGCTGCGCGCGGTCGAGGCCGCCGAATCCGAGCTGATCGCGATCGTCGCGATGGGCTGCCGCTACCCCGGCGGCGTCCGGTCCGCCGACGACCTGTGGGAGCTGGTCGCCAACGGCCGCGACGCGATCGGGGAGTTCCCCGCCGACCGTGGCTGGGCGCTGGACCGGCTGTTCGACGCCGACCCGGACAGCCCCGGCACGAGCTATGTCTCCGAGGGCGGGTTCGTGCACGACGCGGGGCAGTTCGACGCGCCGTTCTTCGGCATCTCGCCGCGCGAGGCGCTGGCCATGGACCCGCAGCAGCGGATCGTTCTTGAGCTGGCGTGGGAGACCTTCGAGCGGGCCGGCATCGCTCCGCACTCGCTGGCGAAACAGCAGGTCGGCGTGTTCGTCGGCAGCGGCGGGCAGGACTACTACGACGAGCTGCCGCCGTCCGTGCTCGCCGGCGAGGTCGAGGACTACCTGAGCACCGGCAACGCCGGTTCGGTCATTTCCGGCCGGATCGCGTACGCGCTCGGCTTGGAGGGCCCGGCCGTCACGATCGACTCCGCGTGCTCGTCTTCGCTGGTCGCGCTGCACTTGGCGGTCCAGTCGCTGCGCCAGCGGGACTGCTCGCTCGCGCTGGCGGGCGGCGTGATGATCATGTCGCGCCCGGGTCCGTTCCTCGCCTTCAGCCGTCAGCGCGGTCTTGCCGCCGACGGTCGGTGCAAGGCGTTCTCCGACAGCGCGGACGGCACCGGTTGGGCCGAGGGCGCGGGAACCCTGTTGCTGGAACGGCTTTCCGACGCCCAGCGCAACGGACACCAGGTGCTCGCGGTGGTGCGCGGCTCGGCGGTGAACTCCGACGGCGCGTCCAACGGCCTCACCGCGCCGAACGGTCCTTCGCAGCAGCGGGTGATCCGCCAGGCGCTGGCCAACGCCCGGCTGTCGGCGTCCGATGTGGACGCTGTCGAGGGTCACGGCACCGGCACCACGCTGGGCGATCCCATTGAGGCGCAAGCATTGCTGGCCACCTACGGCCAGGACCGCACCGAACCGCTGTGGCTCGGGTCGATCAAGTCGAACATCGGCCACGCGCAGGCGGCGGCGGGCGTCAGCGGCGTGATCAAGATGGTGCAGGCGATGCGGCACGGGCTGCTGCCGCGCACGCTGCACGTCACCGAACCGTCCACAGAGGTCGATTGGACCTCGGGCGCGGTTGAGCTGCTGCGCACCGAGCGTCCGTGGGCGGCTGGGGAACGCCCACGGCGTGCGGGTGTTTCGTCGTTCGGCGTGAGCGGCACCAACGCGCACATCATCCTGGAGGAAGCGCCTGCGGTGGAAGCCGCCGCGCCGGTCACGCCGAGCTGGCCGGAGGGCGTCGCGGTCCCGCTGCCGCTGGCTGGCCACGGCAGTGCGGCGCTGCGGGCACAGGCCGCGCAGCTGGTGTCCTCTGTGTATCCGACGCTTGACCTGGGCTTTTCGCTCGCCACCTCGCGGTCGCCGCTGTCGCACCGCGCGGTCGTGCTCGCCGAGGACCCGAAGCAGGCCATCGCCGCGCTCGCGGACGGTGTCGCCACTCCGGACGTCGTCACCGGCACGCAGGTGGAGGGGCTGACCGCGTTCCTGTTCTCCGGTCAAGGCGCGCAGCGGGCCGGGATGGGGGCCGCGCTGGCCGCCGCGTTCCCGGTCTTCAGCGCGGCGCTGGACGAGGTCTGCGCCGAACTGGACCAGCACCTCGACCGTCCACTCAAGACAGTCCTGTTCGAGAAACCGCGGCTGATCAACCAAACCGGCTACACTCAGCCCGCGCTCTTCGCGATCGAGGTCGCGCTGTTCCGGCTGCTGGCGTCGTGGGGGATCAAGCCGGACTTCCTGCTCGGCCATTCGATCGGCGAGCTCGCCGCCGCGCACGTCGCCGGGGTTTTCTCGCTGGCCGACGCCGCTACCTTGGTCGCCGCTCGGGCTCGGTTGATGCAGGCCCTCCCGTCCGGCGGTTCGATGGTGGCTCTGCAGGCGACCGAGGACGAGGTCACGCCGCACCTGACGGACGAGGTCAGCATCGCCGCGATCAACGGTCCGGATTCCGTCGTGCTTTCCGGTGCCGAGGACGCCGTCGCCGCCGTGGTGGCCGCGTTCGACGGGCGGAAGTCCTCGAAGCTCAAGGTGTCGCACGCGTTCCACTCGCCGCTGATGGAACCGATGCTCGCGGAGTTCGCCGCCGTGGCCCGTGGCCTGACCTATAGCCAGCCGGAAATCCCATTGGTCTCCACGGTCGGCCCCGATGTCGACCTGTCCACTCCGGACTACTGGGTGCGCCAGGTCCGCGCCGCGGTCCGATTCCACGACGGCGTCGGAACCCTTGCCGCGCAAGGTGTTGGACGGTTCGTCGAGGTCGGCCCGGACGGTGTGCTGTCCGCGCTGGTCCGCCAGACGTCCGACGCGCTCGTGGTCCCGGTGCTCCGCAAGGACCGCGAAGAACCGGCCGCCGCGCTCACCGCGTTGGCCGAGCTGTTCGTCAGCGGCCTGAACCCGGACTGGGCGGCGGTCTTCGCCGACCGTGGTGCCCAGCGCGTCGACCTGCCGCCGTATGCGTTCCAGCGCAAGCGGTATTGGCTCGACGCTCGCGCCAACCGCGACGAGGTCACCGCCGCCGGGCTGACGTCCGCCGGGCACCCGCTGCTCGGCGCGGCCGTCGCGCTCGCCGACACCGACGGCGTCGTGCTCACCGGCCGGCTGTCCGTCGAAACGCACCCGTGGCTGGCCGAACACCAGCTCGGCGACGCGGTCACCGTGCCTGGAACCGCGTTCCTGGAACTGGTCGTCCGCGCCGGAGACCAGGTCGGCTCCGGCCGGATCGAGGAACTGACCCTGGGCAGTCCGCTCGTCCTGCCCTCCCGTGGCGGCATCCAGGTGCAGGTCACCGTCGGTGCGGCGGGGGAGCGCGACATCCGCTCGGTGACTGTCCACTCGCGACCCGAGGACGACGACGCCGACTGGACCCTGCACGCAAGCGGCAGCGTCGCTCCGCAGTCGGCCAGTGGCGGCACTGCGCTGACCGAGTGGCCGCCCGCTGGCGCTGAGTCGGTCGCCATCGACGGTCTGTACGACGACTTCGCCGACACCGGTCTGACTTACGGCCCGCTTTTCCGTTCCCTGAAAGCAGTCTGGCAGCGCGACGGCGAGATCTTCGCCGAGGTCGCGTTGCCGGAGGACAGTGACGCCGACCGCTTCGGCCTCCACCCGGCCGCGCTCGACGCGTGCACCCACGCGCTGCGCGTCGCCGGTGGCGGGGACGGCGGCGTCGGCCGGGTTCCGTTCTGCTGGACCGGAGTCGAGTTGCACGCCACCGGTGCGTCCGCGCTGCGTGTGCGGTTCACGCCGACCACAGAGGACGGTTTCACCATCGCCCTCGCCGACCCGACCGGCGCTCCGGTCGCGACGGTCGCCGAGACGGTGTTCCGCGCGTTCGCCGCGCCGGTCGCCGAGCAGGCCGCGCCGCTGTACCGGATCGAATGGCAGCGTTCGGCGGACGTCGAGACCACTGTGGACACTGCCGACGTCCAGATTCTCGAGTGCATCGGCGAAACCGGCACCGCAGAGGAGACCCATGAACTCACGCACCGCGTGCTGGCCGCGCTTCAGGCCTGGCTGGCCGAGGAACACCCCTCGCAAGCCCGGCTCGTAGTGGTCACGCGCGGCGCGGTCCCGGCCGCCGGAGACGTCACCGACCTCGCCGCCTCCGCGGTCTGGGGCCTGGTCCGCTCCGCTCAGGAGGAGAACCCGGACGCCTTCGTCCTGCTCGACCTCGACGCCGAAACCACTCCGGAAGCAGTGTTGCCGCAGGTCCTGGCCTCGGGTGAGGCGCAGGCGGCGGTCCGGCTCGGCACCGTCCTCGTGCCCCGGCTGGTCCGCACGACGCCCGAGCTGGAGCGGCCGTACTTCTGCCCGCACGGCACCGTGCTGGTCACCGGCGCGTCCGGCGCGCTGGGCGGGAAGCTTGCCCGGCATCTGGTCGCCGAGCACGGCGTCCGCCGGTTGCTGCTGCTCAGCCGCCGGATCACGCCCGCTCTCGACCAGTTGGCCGCCGAACTGCGGGAAAGCGAGGTCGACGTCCGGCTGGAGCGTTGCGACGTCGCCGACCGCGAGGCACTGGCCAGCGTCCTGGCGTCGCTGCCCGAGGAGAATCCGCTCACCGCAATCGTGCACGCCGCTGGCGTTCTCGACGACGGTGTCGTCACCGCTTTGACCCCGGAGCGGGTCGACGCCGTGCTCGCGCCGAAGGTCGACGGCGCGCTGAACCTGCACGAACTCACCCGCGAGATCGCGCTGTCCGCGTTCGTGCTGTTCTCGTCGGTCTCCGGTGTGCTCGGCGCGCCTGGCCAGGGCAGCTACGCCGCAGCCAACGCGTACCTGGACGCACTCGCGTCGCACCGTGTCGCGCACGGTCTGCCGGGTCTGTCGCTGGACTGGGGTCTGTGGGGCGAGGTCGGCGGCATGGGCGGCACGCTCACCGAAGAGGAGGTGCAGCGGCTCGCGGCCAGCGGCATCGTGCCACTGTCCACTGCGGAGGGTCTGGCGATGTTCGACCGCGCCATCGCCGTCCGCAAGCCGACCGCTGTTCCGGCGAAGCTCGACCTGCCGGTGCTGCGCAAACTCGACCGGCTCCCGCGCACGCTGGAGCAACTCGTCGGACGCACCACGCGCCGGGTCGCCGCCGCTGCCGAGTCCACGGTGGACTCGTTCGGCGCACGGCTGCTGGGCCTGCCGGAAGAAGACCGTCGCGACGCGGTGCTGGAACTGGTGCGCAGTCACGCGGCCACCGTGCTCGGTTACCGTGCGGCACACGAGATCGAGCCGTCGGCACAGTTCCAGTCGCTCGGCTTCGACTCGCTGACCGCGATCGAACTCCGCAACGGCCTCACCGCGGCTACCGGTCAGCGGCTGCCCGCGACGCTGATCTTCGACCACCCCACGCCGACCGCCCTCGCCGCGCACCTGCTCGACGAACTGGCTGGCGCTTCACCAGAGATCGCCACCGTGTCCACTAAGGACAGCTCGGACGAGCCGATCGCGATCGTCGGCACGGCCTGCCGTCTGCCCGGCGGCGTCACCTCGCCGGAGCAGCTGTGGGAACTCGTCGCCGAGGGCCGCGACGCGATCGGGGACTTCCCGGCCGACCGCGGCTGGGACATCGACGGCCTGCTCGACCCGACCGGCCGCCGTCCCGGCACGACCTACGTCGCGCGCGGCGGATTCGTCTACGACGCGGGCGATTTCGACCCGACGTTCTTCGGCGTCTCGCCGAAGGAAGCGCCGATGATCGACCCGCAGCAGCGGTTGCTGCTCGAAGCGTCCTGGGAAGCGTTGGAGCGGTCCGGGATCGACCCGGTCTCGCTCAAGGGCAGCCCGACCGGGGTGTACGCGGGCGTCCAGTACCACGACTACGTGGGCGCGAACAGCGCTGGCTCGATCGTCACCGGCCGGGTTTCCTACACCCTCGGCCTCGAAGGCCCGGCAGTGTCCGTCGACACCGCTTGCTCGTCTTCGCTGGTCGCGATGCACATGGCAGCACAGGCATTGCGCGGCGGCGACTGCTCGCTCGCGCTGGCCGGCGGCGTCACGGTGATGGCCACTCCGGAGACCTTTGTGGAGTTCAGCCGTCAGCAGGGCCTCGCCGCCGACGGCCGGTGCAAGGTGTTTTCCGACGACGCCGACGGCACCACCTGGTCCGAAGGCGTCGGCGTGCTGGTGCTGGAGCGCCTTTCCGATGCCCGCGCCAACGGCCACCCGGTGCTCGCGGTCCTCAAGGGCAGTGCGGTGAACCAGGACGGCACGTCGAACGGCCTGACCGCGCCCAACGGTCCCGCGCAGCAGCGGGTCATCCGCGCCGCGCTCGCCGACGCCGGACTGGAACCGTCCGATGTGGATGCCGTCGAAGCGCACGGCACCGGCACGAAGCTTGGCGACCCGATCGAAGTCCAGGCGCTGCTGGCGACTTACGGCACGCAGACGTCGGCGGACCGTCCGTTGTGGATCGGTTCGGTGAAGTCGAACATCGGGCACACGCAGGCCGCCGCCGGTGCGGCGGGCGTGATCAAGATGATCGAAGCGATGCGGCACGGCGAACTCCCCGCGACGCTGCACGTGGGCAAGCCGTCGAGCGAGATCGACTGGTCCACTGGCGCGGTGCGAGTGCTCGCCGAGCCGGTGAAGTGGCTGCCGAACGGCCACACCCGCCGCGTCGGCGTCTCGTCCTTCGGCGTGAGCGGCACGAACGCGCACGTCATCCTGGAGGAAGGCGACCGTCGCGAGGTCACCGCCTCGACTGGTCCGGAGCACGACGGTCCGGTCGCCTGGCCGGTCTCGGGTCGCGGCGCGGCAGCGTTGCGGGCCAAGGCCGAGCAGCTGATGTCCTATGTGGACGAGGACCCGGAAGGCAGCCTCGCCGACATCGGCCTCTCGCTGGCGACCGCACGCAGTGCGTTCGACCGCCGCGCGGTGCTGATCGGCAGCCGTTCGCCGCAGTTCGTGCGCGGTCTGGCGGCCTTGGTGGACGAGGAGGACGCACGCGGCGTCGTCCGTGGCACCGCCACCGGTAGCGGCCGTACCGCATTCCTGTTCGCAGGCCAGGGTTCGCAGCGGGCGCAGATGGGCACGCAGCTGGCCGCGCGGTACCCGGCCTTCGCCGAGGCCTACGACGAGGTGTGCGCCGAACTCGACAAGCACCTCGACCGGCCGCTGCGCGAAGTGATCGACAGCGGCGACGGCCTCGACGAGACCCGCTGGACGCAACCCGCGCTGTTCGCCCTGGAAGTCGCGCTGTTCCGTACGGTCCGGTCCTGGGGCGTGAAGCCGGACCTGCTGGCCGGGCACTCGATCGGCGAACTCGCCGCCGCGCACTGCGCTGGCGTCTTCTCGCTGGCCGACGCCGCGAAGTTGGTGGTCGCCCGTGGCAAGCTGATGCAGGCCTTGCCGACCGGCGGCGCGATGGTCGCGATCGACGGGACACCCGAGGCGGTTCGCGAAGCCGCTGGGGACACTGTGGACATTGCCGCAGTGAACGGCCCGACCGCGGTCGTCATCTCCGGTGCTGCGGAAGCGGTCGCCGAAGTGGCGGCGAAGTTCGAGCGCACCAAGAAGCTCCGCGTCTCGCACGCATTCCACTCGCGACTGATGGACCCGATGCTCGCCGAGTTCCGCACTGTCGCGGAAGGACTGTCCTATGCGGAGCCGAGGATCCCGATCATCTCCACAGTCACTGGTGAGCCCGCCGACAACCTGACTTCGCCGGAGTACTGGGTAAACCAGGTCCGCGAAGGCGTCCAATTCCGCGACGCCGTCACCCGAGCTGCTGCGGACGGCGTGACCCGGTTCCTCGAACTAGGCCCGGACACCACGCTCACCGCGATGGCCGACGCCAGCCTCGACGAGCGTCCGGACGGTCTCGTGCTCGCCTCGCTGCTGCACAAGGAGCAGGACGAGGCGGTCGCCGCGCTCACCGGTGTCGCGCAGCTGCACGTCAGCGGCGTCGACGTCGACTGGTCGGCCATCTACGCGCCGACCGGTGCCCACCCGGTGCCGGTACCGACGTATCCGTTCCAGCGTCAGCGTTACTGGCTGGAGAGCACTGCCGCCGCGCCGGGCCAGGAAGACCACCCGCTGCTCGGCACCGCGACGGAGCTGGCTGGCGCGGAGGGCCTCCTGTTCGCGGGACGGCTGTCCGTCGGCACGCACCCGTGGCTGGCTGACCACGTCGTCGGCGGCTCGATCCTGTTCCCCGGCACCGGTTTCGTCGAGATGGCGATCCGCGCCGGTGACGAGGCCGGGTGCCCGCGCCTGGACGAGCTGACGCTGGAGTACCCGCTGGTGGTACCGGAGCGGACCGGCGTGCGCGTCCAGTTCGCGCTCGATGCCGCGGAGAACGGCATTCGCGCCTTCACTGTCCACTCGCGACCGGAAGGCGCAGCGGACGGCGTCCCCTGGACCCGCCATGCCACTGGACGCCTTGCGAAGGCAGGGAAGTCGGAGAAGTTCGACCTCTCCGCGTGGCCGCCCGCCGCCGAGCAGGTCCAACTCGAAGGCACCTATGAGGAACTGGCTGCCGACGGTCTCGCGTACGGCCCTGCTTTCCGCGGTCTCGTCGCTGCCTGGAAGGGCGATGGGGAAGCGTTCGCGGAGATCCAGCTGCCCGCCACGGTGTCCGATGTGGACTGTTACGGCATCCACCCGGCCGTCCTCGACGCCGCCTTGCACACCATCGGCGTCTCTGGCGCGGTCGGCGACGAACCGGCGCTGCCGTTCGCGTGGGAAGGCGTCCGGCTGCACGCAGTCGGCGCGACGACGCTGCGGGTACACGTGAAGCAGATCGGTTCGGGTGCAGCGGCGCTGAAGATCGCCGATGCCACCGGTGCGCCGGTCGCTTCGGTGGATTCGCTGCTGCTGCGCCCGATGTCGGCACAGCCACAGGCCGCCGAATCCGGTGGGATGGAGTCGCTGTTCCGCCTCGCGTGGGAGCAGACCGACCTCGACGCCGTCGCCGAGGTCACCGACTGGACTGTGGTCGGCGACGACCCGTTCGGCCTCGCCGATGCCCTCGGTGCCACCGCCGTGACCAGCATCGACGACGCTTCCGGCCTGGTCGTGCTGCCCGCCGCCGGCGAGGACGTGCACGCGGAACTGCACCGGGTCCTCGGCGAACTGCAGACGTTCCTCGCCCGTCCGGAGGGCTCGCTGCTGGTGGTCACCCGAGGCGCGGTCGCGGCCGACGCCGAGGAGAGCCCCGACCCGGTCGGAGCCGCGGTGGCCGGACTGGTCCGTTCGGCGCAAGCCGAGCACCCGGACCGGATCACCCTGATCGACCTCGGCACCGGAACCCCTAGCGGCCGCACCCTTGCCGCGGTGTCGGCATCGGACGAACCCCAGGTCGCTCTCCGCTCCGGTGCGGTGCTGGTGCCGCGGTTGCAACGAGCCGCCGACGCCGCTGCCGCGCCGGTCTGGGACTCCGAAGGCACGGTGCTGATCACCGGCGCGACCGGCGCGCTCGGCGGTTCCGTCGCCCGGCACCTGGTGACCGAACACGGCGTGCGGAACCTCCTGCTGGTCAGCCGTCGCGGTGCGGACGCACCGGGCGCGACCGAACTGCGGGACGAACTCGCCGGTCTCGGCGCCGAAGTCACGCTCGCCGCCTGCGACGTGGCGGACCGCGCCGCGGTTTCCGCCCTGCTGGACGGAATCGACCTGCGCGGAGTCGTGCACGCAGCCGGTGTCCTTGACGACGGTGTCCTGACTTCCCTTACCCCGGAACGTCTCGACCACGTCCTGCGCCCGAAGGTCGACGCCGCGGCGACGCTCGACGAGCTGACCCGCGACCGCACCCTGACCGCGTTCGTCCTGTTCTCCTCGGCCGCCGGCGTGCTCGGCGCACCGGGCCAGGGCAGCTACGCCGCGGCCAACGCCTACCTCGACGCGCTGGCGGTCCGCCGTCGTCGCGAAGGTCTCGCGGGCTCGTCGCTCGCCTGGGGCCTGTGGGGCGGTGGCATGGGCGCGGCGCTGGAAGACGCGGACGCCCACCGCATCGGCGAAACCGGCATCACCGCGCTGTCCACTGAGGACGGTCTGCGACTGCTGGACGCGGCAGCGGGTTCACCCGAGCCACTGCTCGTTCCGATCGCGCTGGACACCCGTGTACTGGCGTCCTCGGGCGACGACGACCTCCCGGCCGTCCTGCGCGAACTCGCCGGCACTCGCGGCCGTCGCGCGGCACAGGACGCCGTGGAGGACACCGAATCGCTGGCGCAGAAACTCGGCGCGCTCCCGCCGGGCAAGCGGGTGCCGACCGTGCTCACCCTGGTGCGCACGCACGCGGCGACGCTGCTCGGGCACGCCGGTCCGGAGGCGGTGGAAGCGGACCGCTCGTTCAACGAGGTCGGCTTCGATTCCTTGTCCGCCACCGGGTTCCGCAACAAGCTCAGCCTCGTCACCGGCCTGAAGCTGCCGGTCAGCCTGATCTTCGACTACCCGACGCCGCGGATCCTCGCCGAGCACCTGGTCACCGAGCTGGCCCCGGCCGAGACCGAGCCGGAACCGTTGTCGGACCAGGGAATCCGGGACGCGCTGTCAGCGATCCCGCTGGAACGGCTGCGTTCGGCGGGCCTGCTCGACGGGCTGCTCGAACTGGCGGGCATTCAGCTCCCGGCACAGGCTGTCGCCGAGGAGGAGCTGGAATCGTCCGCAGTGGACGAGGACACGATCGACGAGCTGGACACCGACGCGTTGATCAGCATGGCGATCGGGGGTGGGGACGACGATTAGCCCACCCCTATCGGGCCCGGCCGGTATTGCCGCTCTCGCGGCCGCTGTGGCCCACTTGATCCCGACAGTTTCCCCGCTTGACCGAACCGAGGAGAGGTAACCCGATGGTCACCGGCTACGCAATCGAAGCACGGGGGCTGCGCAAGTCCTACGGCGATGTCGACGTCCTGGAGAGCGTCGACCTCAGCGTCGAGCGGGGCACGATGTTCGCGCTGCTGGGCCCCAACGGCGCCGGCAAGACCACGACGGTGCGGATCCTCAGCACCCTCCTGGAGGCCGACGGCGGCACCGTGACCGTCAACGGGCACGACGTCGCCAAGCGCACCCGCAAGGTCCGCGAGCAGATCGGCCTCACCGGACAGAACACCGCGGTCGACGAACTGCTCACCGGCCGCGAAAACCTGGAAATGATGGGGCGGCTGTTCCGCCTGCCGATCGCGCGGGCGAAGGAGCGGGCCACCGAGCTGCTCGCGCAGTTCGACCTCGAAGAAGCCGCCGGCCGTCCGGTGAAGACCTACTCCGGCGGCATGCGGCGCAGGCTCGACCTCGCGATCAGCCTGATCACGTCGCCGCCGGTGCTGTTCCTCGACGAGCCCACCACGGGTCTCGACCCGCGCAGCCGCTCGGCGATGTGGGATGCGATCCGCAAGCTGCTCGACGGCGGCACCACGGTCCTGCTCACCACGCAGTACCTCGACGAGGCCGACCAGCTCGCCGACCGGATCGCGGTCATCGACAAGGGCCGCGTCGTCGCCGAGGGCACCGCCACCGAGCTGAAGCGCCGGGTCGGCACCGAACGGCTCAAGCTGACCTTCGCGTCGGTCGCCGAAGCGGGCCGCGCGCAGCAGGTCACCGGCGGCGTGCTGCTGGACGAGACGGTCAGCGTCCCGATCGACCACCCCGGCCAGGTGCGCGCGACGCTCAACCGGGTCGCCGACGCCGGGCTCGAGCCCGCCGGGATCGAGCTGTCCGAGCCGACGCTCGACGACGTGTTCCACACCCTCACCTCAACCGCGGGAGCGAAGTGATGACCCAGACCTTGTCCAGGGAAACCGAGGGGGCGCGGATCCCCGCGGCGCCCGAAAGCGCCGGGCTGGCCTCGGTGCTGTCCGACTTCCGCGTGCTGATCGGGCGCAACGTCAAGCACATCACGCGGAACCCGGAGATGCTGCTGCAGGCGGTGTCGCTGCCGATCGTGCTGCTGCTGCTGTTCCGCTTCATGTTCGGGCCCGCGATCAACGTGCCCGGCATGGCCTACGTCGACTACCTGGTGCCCGGTCTGCTGGCCATCAGCATCGGCTTCAACTCGACGACCACGGTCGTCGGCGTCGCCGCGGACCTCACCCAGGGCCTCGTGGAACGCTTCCGCTCGATGCCGATGTTCGGCCCGGCCGTGCTCGTCGGCCACGTCGTCGCCGGGATGCTGCGCAGCCTGGTGTCGTTCGTGATCATGGTGGCGATCGGCTTCGCGATCGGCTTCCGCCCCGGCGGCAGCGCACTGGGCTGGCTCGCCGCGATCGGCCTGCTGGTTCTGTTCGCGGCAGGCGTCTTCTGGCTGGCCGTCCTGCTCGGCTCGATCTCGAAGACGGTTGAGGGCGCCGGCGGCCTCGGCATGATCCTCGTGTTCGTGCCGTACGCCTCCAGCGCTCTCGTGCCGACCCAGGCGATGCCCGGCGTGCTGCGCGTGATCGTGGACAACCAGCCGTTCACGGTCCTGATGGACGCCGTCCGCGCCCTGATGAACGGCACCCCCGCCGGCGGTACGGCGTGGCTCGCCCTTGCCTGGTGGGGCGTGATCACCGCCGCCGCCTCGTTCCTCGCGGTGCGCAAGTTCAACCGGCGCACCAAGGGCTGAACCACTTTTCACCGCTGAAGGGCGACCCGCGTGCCGCGGGTCGCCCTTCAGGCTTGCCTAGGGGACCCCGATTCCGCTAGGTCCGCTTTAGATCGGTCCGGCACTCTCTGTGGAGTAGAGAGGACCACTGCGTGAAGTGAGGTGGCGACATGCCGACCCAGGTGATGGAAAAGCCGGTCGATCCCGTGGCCGCGTGGCTGGCCCCGCTAGCCGACGACCCCGCGGGCGCCGTCGCGTTCCTCTCGGAAGTAACCGACCGGGTATCGAGGTCGCACGGCTCCGGCCGGATCCTGGTCCCCGGCGGCGGCCCGGTAGCGGACGCACTGGCCGGAGAAGGCTATGAAGTCCACCTGGAACCCGGCCCCCGCTTCGACGCGGGATACCTGGGCGCGGACGTGCTTTCCCGCCTGCCAGACCAACGGGATCAGCTGCGCGCCATCGGCCGCTACAGCCGCCTCCTGCGTCCCGGTGGCGCCCTGGTAGTACAGGGCCGCCACCCAGACCCGGCCTGCTGGACCGCAGACGCCCGCGTACGGGCCGTAGACGACGTGCGGCAGATCGTGCACTTGGCCGACGCCGCGTTGCCGTTGCGGTACGTGTGGCCCGCTGAACTGGACTTGATGGCCGAGCTGGCCGGTCTGGCGTTGGACAGCCGCTGGGGCGGCTGGTACGGAGAACCGGTTACGTGCGGCGGTTTCGTAGTCTCGGTCTACCGCAGCTAGGGGTGTCGTGAGGGGAACCCTGAGGGACTCTGCGTCCCTCAGGGTTCCCCTCAAGGCTTTTCCCGCAGCCAACTCCTCGCACAAAAAGGACCCGGCCTCCCGCCGAAACGGAAGACCGGGCCACCCCCACGACCAAGCTCAAACAGCGTCGGACATCTCCCCGACAAGAATGCTGTGATGCAGCTTCCGCAACGAGCTCCCAGGCTCAATCCCCAGCTGCTGCACCAGGTTCTGCCGCGCGGACGCGAACGTCTCCAGCGCCTCGGCCCGCCGGTTAGACCGAGCCAGCGCAGTCATCAAGTACTCGGTAAACGTCTCCCGAAGCGTATGCTCCTTGGCAAGCGCCGACAGCTGCCCGACAACCTCACGATGCCGCCCGATGAGCAGCTCCGTTTCCATCAGCAGCTCCAAGCAGCCAAGCCGACTCTCCTCGAGCAGCGTGGCGTAGGCCTGAACATCGGGGGAGTCGGTGAAGCCGCCGAAAGCCGCCCCACGCCACAAGTTAGTAGCCTCCCGCAACACCTTCGCAGCCTGTCCATAGCCACGATCCCAGTGCAACGCCCGCCCCTGCTCATACAGCCGCGTGAACCGATCAGCATCGAGCTCATCGATCCCCACGTGCAGCGAATACCCTCGCGGACTTGTCACAACAGGATTGTCTTCCGCGCAATCACCGCTGCCCCGCAACAGTTTCCGCAGTTGCGACACATACACGTACAGCGCCGCACTAGCCCGTGCGGGCGGATGCTCGCCCCAGATCTCGCCGATCAAATGCTCAGCGGTCACGACCTGGTTGTTCTTGGCCAGCAACACGGACAGCAAGGTCTCGATCTTGCGAGCCCGCGGGGCGCAGACGCCGGGCCGGCCGCTCACTCTGATCTGTCCGAGAATTTCGTAGTTCAGCATGACTGCCCTCCGGTGTCTCTCGCGCCGGACCCGCCCGGCGGCGCCCCCAGCGCCGCTGCCTGCCGGTCCGAGCCGGGTCCACCACTGGACCATAGCAAACCGGGAGGTCGGTTTTCAAGACAAAACCGGGAGGTTGGTCTGTTTTGATCTTGAATTCCCGGCGGGAGCCAGGTAATCGGCCGGAATCTCTGGTAAACCGGGCGGTCGGTATGTCATGATTGGGCGGTCGGGACGCACACCGTGCCGTTCCCGGCGCGAGACGATGGGGAAGACGGTGACGAAACAGGCCCGTGCGGAGCTCACCAGGCTCTTGCTGCTGGACGCCGCCGCGGCGCTGCTGCACCGCGACGGCTACGCGGCCACGAGCATGGTGGACATCGCGCGCGAAGCGGGCGTGACCAAGGGCGGCCTGTACTTCCACTTCTCGTCGAAGGACGAGATCTGCGACGAGGTGCAATCGGCGGCGGTCGCGGTCCTGCACGGGCACGTCGCGCGAGCGCGCGGGCGCCGTCCGCATCTGCGCAGGCTGGCCGACCTGAGCCGGGCGCTGATGGGCTGGCTCGCCGAAGACGCGAAGGTGGGCGCGAGCTTCCGGCTCGCCCGCGAAATGGGTTCGAACGACCCGCGGTTCGTCGCGTTCGTCCGCGCGTGGCTCGGCCAGGTGCGCGCGCACATCGCCGCCGCGCACGGGGCGGGGGAGCTGAGCCCGCACGTCCGCCCGGACATGGCGGCGCTGCTGGTCGTGGTGACCTGCGTCGGCCTGGAATCGGCGGCGGCGAGCGGGACGATCCCGGCCGGCACGGACCTGGCGAGCACGCTTTCCGAGCTGTGGCGGGTGATCGAGGCGGCGCAACCGGCGGATTCGACCACCGCTGAGGCGACCGGCGCCTGAGCGACGGCTCTGCCGGGTCGATCTCCGCGACGCGCGGCGATCGTGCCGTAACACAGTCAGGCTCGAAAACCGACCGCCCGGTTCAGGTCCGCGACCCCGGATCTCACTCGGCGTCGGGGGGAAAGGTCCCGGCCGGATCGAACTTGTGCAGCCGCCGGGGCGGGACGACCGCGTTCAGGATCGTCTGCCACATGAACGTGGCCCGCTCGTGCAGGTCGGTCCGCCCGGTCAGCACCTGCGAGCTGAGCTGGGTGCCGGTGAACGACGAGACCACGTACTGCGCGAGATCGTGTGCGTTGATGTCTTTCCGCACGTCACCGGCCGCTTTCGCGGCGAGCAGGCAGCCGTGGATGGTGTCGATCCACTGCTTGTACGCGCCCGCGGCGGGCGTGACGAACGAACCCTGCTCGATGACCAGCCGGATGCTGGCGCGCACGCGGACGTTCTTGCGCAGGCTGTGCCCCATGTTCTGGGTCAGGTCGATGACCGTCTGCAGCCCGGGGCTCTCGATGTCGGCCAGCGGGTCCCACACGGTGAACTGCTCGTTGATCAGCGCGTCCGCGAGTTCTTCCTTGGACTTGAAGTGGAAGTACAGCGCGCCCTTGGTGACTCCCGCCTCGGCGAGGATGTCCGACAGGCTCGCGCCAAGGAAGCCGACCGCGTCGAACCTGGACGCGGCAGCGTCGAGGATGGCATTGCGGGTCTGCTCCGCGCGTTCCTGGCGAGCCACTGTGACTCCTCTCGGGGGGATCGCGGGCCCGATCCGGGCCACGCTGACACACCAGTCTACCGCCGCGCGGCCCGCGGAGCCAGAGAAAAAAACCGGTAGGTAGGTATGGTTTTGTCCGCTCGTTTCCGCTAAAAATGTTGTGGGGGTACTGGGGAAGTACTTTTTTTCTGGGAGGACCGACATGGTCGGTACGCTGTTAGAGGAGTCTGTCGGAAGAACCTTCATCATCAACGGCGAAAGTTCGCCGGGCGGAAGCCCGGTCGACTTCCAGCAGACGATCCCGCGCAATCTCGTGCACCGCGCGGCCGTCTCGGAAGTTTTCGTCACTGATCTGAACATCGTGGGCGAGGACCGATTCGAAGTCGGCGCGCAGTGGCCGCGCCGGCACGGGTTCTTCGGCCCGCGCACCCCGGGATCGCACGATCCCATGCTGTACCTGGAGACGTTCCGCCAGGCGATCATGCTGGTCGCGCACCGCGCGTACGGCGTTTCGCTCGGCACCGTGTTCGTCGGCGGCCGCAAGACCAGCGCTATCACCCCCGAAGGGCTGGTCACCGCGGGCAGGCCGATCGATGTGGTGCTGCGGGTGAGCGTCCAGGACGTGATCCGCCGGGGCAACAACGTCGGCGGCATGCGGTTCGAGTTCGGCTGCTTCCGCGACGGGGAGCTGATCGGCACCGCTTCGGAGACCATTCGCTGCGTGTCCCCGGCGGTCTACCGCCGGTTGCGCGGCGATCACTTCGCGGCGACGCCGTTCCAGGCCATCGCGCTGCCCACCGTGGAACCGGTGCTCGTCGGCCGGGAACGCGAGGAGGACGTGCTGGTCGCGGAGACCGCGACGCCCGGAACCTGGTCCCTGCAGTTCGATCCGGACCACCCGGTCCTGTTCGACCACTCGGTGGACCACGTCCCGGGCATGGTGCTGCTGGAAGGCGCGCGTCAGGCGGCGTTGCTGACGCTCGGCGACCCGTACGCACTGCCGTTGCGCACGGACTTCGATTTCTCCGTCTACGTCGAGTTCGACTCGGAATGCCTGCTGGTGGCGGAAGAAATCGGCGTCGACGCGGACGGGTCCCGCCTGGTGCGCGTGGTGGCGGAGCAGAAGGGCCGTCCCGTGGCGAGCGGCACCCTGGCGATGCGCAGGTCATGACTGCCGGCCTGGGGGCGGACAGTACGACCGGGGAAATCCTCGTCACCGGGGCGACCGGGTTCATCGGATCGGCGGTGCTGCGGGCGTTGCTCGCCCGCGGCGCCGCGGTCCGGGTGCTGGCGCGCGGTGCGGTGCCGGAGTGGATCACGCGATCCGGCGCGCGGATCCACGAAGGCGATCTCACCGACGCTGCCGGGCTGGCCGGGGCGTGCACGGGCGTTGCGACGCTCGTGCACGCCGCGTCCCGGATCGGCGGCACCGAAGAGGAATGCGCCGAGGTCAACGACCGCGGCACGGCCCGGCTCCTCGCGGAAGCGCGGCGGGCGGGCACGCGCCGGATCGTGTACCTGAGCACCTGCGCGGTCTACCGCGACGGCGAGCATCGAGGCGCGCCCGAGGACACGCTCGACCTCGGGCCCGCCTCGGCCACCAGCCGCACCAGGTTGGCCGGGGAACAGCAGGTCCGTGCGGCGGGCGGGATCGTTCTGCGGCCGCACCTGGTGTACGGCGACGGCGACCGGCACGTGGTCCCGGCGCTGGTGAAGTGGCTGCGTGCGGTGCCGGCGTGGGCCGACGGCGGCAGGTCCCGGACATCGGTGGTCTCGTCGTGGGATCTCGCTGCCGTGCTCAGCGCGTTCGCACTGGACCCGGCGCTGGGCCGCCCCGGCGAGGTGTTCCACGTGGCCGACCCGGAACCGGTGCGGATGCGCGAGCTGCTCGAAGCCGTCTGCACCCTGCTTGACCTGCCGATTCCCAGCCGCGACCGGCCGCTCGCCGAGCACCGGGCCCGCACGCCGTGGCTCAGCGAGCACCAGCGGTCGCTGCTCACCCGGGACCATTGGTATGCCAGCGAAAAGGTCTGGAAGGTCACCGGAGTTTCTCCCGGGCCGGGACTAGGCGTCCGAATGGCTCAGTCCCGGAACTGGTATCGGGAAACGCTGGCAATTCCCGAGGCCGGGTGAAGATCGAATTCGCGGAAAGTGATCGAACGAATTCAACCGGCAATTATTCGCGGCGCGCGGCCGTCCGGGGAATTTCATCCCGGACGGCCGCCGCTGTTTCCGCGGAGTTCATTTCGGTGGCGTCGGACCCGGGAGCGGCGCGAAGATGATCGTCATGTCCCGACGCGAGCTAGTCGTGCTGGGGTCGGCGAGCCAGACGCCGACCCGGCACCGCAACCACAACGGCTACCTGCTGCGCTTCGACACCGACGGGGTCCTCTTCGATCCGGGCGAAGGCACCCAGCGGCAGATGATGTACGCCGGCGCGACGGCGAGCGAACTCACGCACCTGTGCGTCACCCACTTCCACGGCGACCACAGCCTCGGCCTGGCCGGCATCATCCAGCGGCTGTCGCTGGACGGAGTCGCGCACCCCGTGCGCTGCCACTACCCAGCGTCCGGCCAGGAGTACTTCGACCGCCTGCGGCACTCGACGTCGTTCCACGAACGGGCCGAACTGGTCCCGCTGCCGATCACCAAGCCGGGCCCGCTGGGCGGTGCCCTGTCGGCGTACCCGCTGGAACACCGCATCGACTGCTTCGGCTACCGCTACACCGAACCAGACGGAACCCGAATGCTGCCGGACGCACTAGCCGCCGCGGGCGTCCAAGGCCCGGCAATACGAAAACTCCAGGCCGACGGCGTTTTCGAGACAGCAGACGGCGTGGTCCGCCTGGAAGACGTAAGCGTGCCGCGCCGGGGCCAGGTGGTCGCGTTCGTGATGGACACCCGCCTGTGCGCGGGCGCGTTCGCCTGCGCACAAGAGGCGGACCTGCTGATCGCCGAATCGACCTTCCGCGCCGACGACGCCGACCTGGCCTACCGCTACGGCCACCTGACCAGCACCGACGCCGGCCGGCTAGCCGCGGAATCGGGTGCCCGGGAGCTGCTGCTGACGCACTTCTCGCAGCGTTACCCGTACGACGAGGCGGACCGGTTCCGCGACGAGGCCGCGAAGGTGTTCGACGGAGAGATCCACGTGGCCCGGGACTTGGACGTGGTGCCGCTGCCTCCTCGACGGTGAAGCACCTGCGCGGCGGCGAGGCACCTGCGCGAGGCTGAGACACCTGCGCAAGACTGAGACACCTGCGCGAGGCTGAGGCATCTGCGCGAGGCTGAGGCACCTGCGCAAGGCTGAGACATCTGCGCGAGGCTGAGGCACGTGCGCGACTGTGAAGCACCTGCGCGGCGGTAAGGCATCTGCGCCGCTGAGCGGTGGCCGCATCCGGCAGACTCGCGGAATGCCGCACCCGGTCCCCGCCGACCTGCTGGAAATCGCCGAAACACTCGTCCCCGGCTTCGCCGCTGGCCCCGCCCGCCTCGCCGCTCAGGGAAACATGCACCACGTCGTGCTGCTACCCGGCGTCGCCGCCGTGCGAATCACCAAGCGCCCCGACGCCGCCGCCGAACTACCGCACCGAGCCGAGATCCTCCGCACCGTCGCCGCAGCCGGACTGCCCTTCGCCGTGCCAGAGCCGCTGACCCCAGTGACCAGGTTCGGAGACCGCGCCGCCGTCGCAGTCTCCTGGATCGACGGCGAGGGCCTGCCAGAAGGCGTCGGCGACCCGGCGGCGTTCGGCCCGCTCTTGACGGCACTGCGCGAGGTTGAGCTCTCACCGAAGCTCGAAGCCGTCCTCCACCGCCCGCGCACCTACGCCAACGGCCTGGGCTGGGCGGAGATCTTGGAGGACGTCATCCCGCGCCTGCCAGAAAAGTGGCAGCCTCGAGTCCAGCAGCGACTGGACACGCTCCTGGCCCTGGACGAGGCACCCGCCCGACTCGTGCACGGCGACCTCAGCGGCAGCAACGTCCACTTTGACGCCAATGGAAAGCTCACCGGCGTCCTCGACTGGGACCTGGCGATCCTGGCGGACCCAGCCGTAGACGCAGCACTAGCCGCGACCTGGCACGGCTGGGACGTCCTCCGCGGCGCCGTCGACGAGGAGACCTTCCGGCGCGCGCAGGCTTGGAACGACCTGATCGGCGTCGAGCATCTGCACGCTGTCTTCGCAGGCAAACCCCTATCGAACGTCGATGGCTTCGTCCGAGCCGTCGTCACCTGGCTAGAGACACGCGGCTAGCGACTCCTCGGCGCGAGACGGCGCGTCGGAGGAGGCCCGCCGGAACGGGTTCGCGCGCGGGGGACCGGCAGCCACGAGCCCGTGGCGTCCACCAACGAGGCTGGCTCTGCTTGCCTGTTCGGCCCACCGCCGCCACTTGCTCTCAGCCGAGGGGCGGTTAACCGCTCCGGCTGGCACTCAGCCTCCCGAAGGGCGGTTAACAGCTCCGACTGGCACTCAGCCTCCCGAGGTGCGCACGTGCCGGTGCCCGCTGACCGGAAAGTCCGGAGGCGCGGGCGGCAGCAGCCCGTCGAGGACGTAGCCGCACTTCTCCGCGACCCGACAGGACGCCGGGTTGTCCTCGGCATGCAGCAAGTCCAGTCGGCTCAACGAAACGAACCGCTGCGTGCCGAGCGCCCACCGCGACGCGACTTCCAACGCCCGAGCAGCGATTCCCCGACCCCGAGCCTGGGCGGCAATCCAGTACCCGACCTCAGCGGCCCCAGCGTCCCGAACCTTCACGACGATGTGCCCGAGCGGCATGTCGTCGTCAGCCGCCACCGCGAAACTGAACTGTGTCGCGGACTCCCTGCCGGATACCTGGGCGTCCAACCACCGCCGGGCATCGCCGTCCTCGGTGAGAGGGGTCATCAACCGGCGGCGCAACAGCGGATCGCGATGCGCGGCGACCAGCGCCTGCCGATCCTCCGACCGCCACGGCCGCAGCCGCAAGGCTGCCTCGGATTCGGTTCGGGGCAGGGAAAGGATGACCGTCACGACCGCCCATTCTGCACCCGTCGAGACTTGTCCCGCCCGGAGTTTGCCCAAAGTCCTTACCCGACACAGGCTTCGAGCGCGATCCCCGAGAAACTCAGCACGGGATGCCCAGGCAGTCAGGTAAACTCGCGACATGCTCATCGAGGTGGACAGAGGCTAGCCGCCGGGTTCTCGGCGGCGTACCGGCCGACGAGTGCCTTGGCAGCAACTCTTTCCACCACCACTCTCTCCTCGCGCGCTCCGACGCGTGCGCTCAGCCATGCGCCGATACGCGACGAGGGGACCGATGACGCTCAGGAGCACTCATGACGCAGGAAATGCCGCGTCCCCCTTTCGATCCAGAACTAGCAGCGATCCTGCCGACCCTCGACGGCGGCGTACCGGTCGGCATGACAGCAGACCAGCTGCCGCACTACCGAAGCCTCCCTTTCCCCACCATCGAAGAACAAATCGCCGACCGCCCGGTCCGCTGCACACACCACACGATCCCCGGTTACGGCGGCGTGGCGATCGAGGTCTCTGTCCTTGCGCACGCGGACCACGGCACCCCAGACGTCGGCATCTACCACCTGCACGGCGGCGGAATGGTCATGGGAGACCGCTTCGCCGCCGCAGACCCGCTGATCGACTGGGTGCTGAAGCACGACGCAGTCGCCGTCACCGTCGAATACCGGCTGGCCCCGGAACATCCCGACCCAGTACCCGTCGAGGACTGCTACGCGGGCTTGCGATGGATGGCCGCCAACGCCGACGCCCTGCGCTTCGCCCCCGACCGCCTGATCATGTTCGGCGGCAGCGGCGGAGGAGGTCTCGCCGCCGGAACCGCGCTACTGGCACGCGACCGCAACGGCCCGCCGCTGCTAGGCCTGCTGCTGCAATGCCCGATGATCGACGACCGCAACGAGACAGTGTCGTCCCGCCAGTACGACGGCACCGGCGTCTGGGACCGCACAAGCAACCTGACCGCATGGACAGCAGTCCTAGGCGACCGCCGCGGAACCGCCGACGTCTCGCCCTACGCAGCAGCCGCCCGAGCAACCGACCTGAGCGGCCTCCCGCCAACCTTCATCGACGTCGGCGCGGCGGAGGTCTTCCGAGACGAGGACGTAGCCTTCGCAACCTCCATCTGGGCCTCCGGAGGCGACGCAGAACTCCACGTCTGGGGCGGTGCGTTCCACGGCTTCCACGACCTAGCACCACAATCCGCCCTGGCCAAAGCGTGTGTCACGGCGCGCGAGTCCTGGCTCGAGCGATTGCTCAACCGCCCGACGCCGTAGCGGATGGCGCGCCGCCCTGCCGAGACTGTCGGGGTGGCGCGCACCTCGCGCGACGACATGGCCGACAACGCCGCTCGCCTCGCGCAACGACATGATCGACGACGCCGCTCGCCTCGCGCAGCGACATGATCGGCAACGCCGCTCGCTTCGCGCGACGACATGACCGGCAACGCCGCTCACCAGCGGGTTCCACGACCTCGCGCCAACGCCCGCTCTGGCAGAGACACGCGTCGGCGCCCGCGAGCCTGGCTCGGCGATTGCGCGGCCGTTCCACGCTGCCATCCGCATCGCCGCCGACGGCGCTCCTCCCCGCCGCAGTCACCGGGGGCGGCGCATTTCGCCGGGCAGCATGGTCGACTGCGCTACCCGCCAATGGGCTCAGGTCTCCACGACCTGGCACCCAGGTTCGCGGCACCCGAGGCAGGTTTCGTCCATGAGTCCAGACTCCGTCGGTCGCCAGGTCGCCAGGTCGCCAGGTCGCCAGGTCGCCAGGTCGCCAGGTCGCCAGGTCGCCAGGTCGCCAGGTCGCCAGGTCGCCAGGTCGCCCAGCCACCTCGGTGGCCAGGTCGCTCAGTGGCCAGGCAGTTCCGTGCCGTAGCGAATCGCGAGTCGCCTGCCGAGTTCGCCCGGACGGTGTGCACCCCGCCGAACGACACGACCAACCCCGCCAGCTCGCAGATCACCAAGAGCTACTCAGCGCAGACTCCAAACGAGAGCCACCTCCGATCAACCGCACCACGTCAACCAACCGCACCACGCCCGTCTAACAGCATCACCTCAGACCAACCGCGCCACCCGCGACCAACCCACACCACGTCAGGCCAACCGCGCCACCCGCGACCAACCACACCACCTCAGACCAACAGCGCCACCAAGCCCACTCTCATCCCCTCACAACCTCCGCTCCAGCACTCACCTCCACCTCCTCAGCTCCCGCTCCTGACCACCTCAAGATCATCCCACCCACCACCGACAATTCCGGGCGGCGTGTCGCCACCCCGCCTCGCAAGGGGTCACCATCGCGCGTGACAGACTGCCGGGCGATGTACACGCCGTCTGATCTCGCTGACCTGCTCGAATGCGAGCACCGGAGCATCCTCAAGCAGGCGCTGGCGGCGGGGATACCCGGCGCGCCGCGGCCCAGTTCCGCACCCGATCGGCTGGCGGTGAAGCACGGGCGCGCGCACGAGGCGGCCACGCTGAGCCGGTTGCGCGACGAGCGGACGCAGGTCGTCGAGATCGAGGAGCACGATCCGGTCGTCGCGGCGAAGGCCACCGAGGAAGCGTTGCGCGCGGGCGCGCCGGTGGTCTACCAGGCGGTGTTCCACGACGGCGAGTTCTCCGGACGCGCCGATTTCCTCCTGCGCGACGACCAAGGCCGCTACGAGGTCTACGACACGAAACTCGCCCGGCACGCCAAGCCGTCCGCGGTCGTGCAGCTCACTGCGTATGCCGACGCGCTGCGCCGCGGCGGCTGGCCCACTGGACCGGAGATGCACCTGCTGCTCGGCGACGGCAGCACGCGCAGCCTCCGCGTTGACGACTTCCTCCCGCTCGTGGACCGCCTCCGCGACCGGTTGCAGGACCGTCCGCCGCAGTTGCCGGACCGGGTCTGGGCCGACGAGCGTCCGGCGTGCACTGGATGTGCGTTCGCCGACCACTGTTCGTCCGCGCGCGAGGCCGACCGGGACCTGTCGCTGGTCGCCGGGATGCGCAGCGAGCAGCGGCGCAAGCTGGTGACCGCCGGGCTCGGCACCATCGACGCGCTCGCCGGCTCCGAACCCGCCGACCGTCCGCGCGACATGTCCGAGGGCACGTTCGCCTCGTTGCGCGCGCAGGCCGCGATCCAGGTCCGCCAGGACGAAACCGGTGAGTTGGCCTACGAAATCATCGCCCCGGACGCGCTCGCCGAACTGCCCGAAGCCAGCCCCGGCGACGTCTTCTTCGACATGGAAGGCGACCCGTACGCCGTGGCTGGCACCGGCCTGGAGTACCTCTTCGGCGCGGTCACCCCGGACGAGCGCTTCACCCCGTTCTGGGCGCACTCGCGCGCGCAGGAGAAACGGGCGTTCGAGGAGTTCATCGACTTCGCGACCGCACGGCTCGCGGAACACCCCGACGCGCACGTCTACCACTACGCGCCGTACGAGGTCACGGCGATCAAGCGGCTCGCCGCCGTCCACGGCACGCGGGAGGAAGCCGTGGACGAGCTGCTGCGCAGCGGCGCGATGATCGACCTGTATGCCGTGGTACGCAAGGCTTTGCGGGTAGGACAGCGGTCGTATTCGATCAAGTATTTAGAACCACTGTACATGCCGGAAGCCCGCGACGGCGAGGTAAAAACAGCAGCGTCGAGCATCGAGGCATACGAGGACTACCTGACGCTCTCCTCCGCCGGGAACACCGAACAGGCCGACGAAATCCTGCGCGGCATCGCGGACTACAACGAGTACGACTGCGTCTCCACCCTGCGCCTGCACGAATTCCTCCACCGCGTGCGCGCCGAGGCCGGAATCGACCTGGCCGAACCGGACCCCGAGTCCGAAGTGGACGCTCTCCTCCGCCGCACCGAAGAAGAGGAAGCCGCCCAGCGCCGGGCCGAACGCGCCGCCGCGATGGCGGCTTTGGTCGACCCGCTCCTGGACGGCCTCCCTGAAGACCCCGCGGATTTCACCCCCGACGACCACGCCCGCGCGCTGCTGGCGGCGTCCGTCGGCTACCACCGGCGCGAGACGAACCCGGCGTGGTGGGAGTTCTTCCGGCAGCTGGCCGCCCCGCTCGGCGACCTCGAAGTGGACACGACCTGCGCGGTCCCGGTGTCGGTGACCGCGGGCGAGTGGGTGCCGCCGTCCGGCCGGCTGCGCACCGCGAAACGCACGCTGGCCGTGCGGTGCGACCCGGACCGTCCGCATCCGTTCGCACCCGGCGACGACGTGCGATTGCGTTACGGCGCCGATGCTCGCGACGCGAAAGTCGTGTCCGCGACGGCCGTCGAAGTGACCCTGGAAGAGAGCAGCGCCCCGGATCGGACGTCCAACGACCTTCCCGCCGCGGTCCTGCCGGGCAGCCCCGTCCGCCCGTCGCCGAAGGACGAGGCGGTAGCCGATCTCGCCCGGCTGGTGGGGGAAACGCTGCCCGCGCTGCCGTCACACCCCGGCGTCGACCTGCTCCGCCGCGTCCCCCGGTTGCGCGGCGGTTTGCCCGAACCGGGGGAAGATCTGGTCGCCACGGTGATCACCGCGGTCGATCAGCTCGACGGTTCCGTACTCGCCGTCCAAGGTCCGCCCGGAGCCGGAAAGACTTACCTGGCCGGGAAACTCATCGCGCACCTGGTGCGTTCGGGCCGGACGGTCGGCGTCACGTCGAACAGTCACAAAGCGGTCGAGAACGTGCTCTCGGCGGCCATGGAGAACGCGCCGGAGATGGCCTGCGCCAAGCGCGTGAAGCGGACGCCAGACCCGGAATTGCCTTGGGAACAACCGAAAAACAACAACGCGCTGGTGCGGTGGCGTGAAGAACACGACACCGGTCACCTGGTCGGCGGCACAGCTTGGACGTTCGCCAACGCCGCCGTGCGCGAAGAACCCTTCGACGTCCTGGTGATCGACGAAGCCGGCCAATTCGCCCTCGCGGACGCGCTGGCGGTGTCGATGTGCGCGAAAAACGTTGTGCTGCTGGGGGATCCGCAGCAGCTGCCGCAGGTGGTGCAGGGCACGCACCCGGCAGGCGCGGAGGCGTCCGCGCTCGGCCACTTGATCGGCGACGCGGACATCATTCCGCCGGAACTGGGATATTTCCTCGACCTGACGCGCCGCATGCACCCCGCCGTGTGTGCGCCGGTTTCGAACCTGTCGTACGCCGGTTTGCTGCACTCGCATCCCACTGCGGAACGTTCGGTCGACGGCTTCCCGTCGGGTCTCTATCTGGCGACGGTCGAGCACAGCGGGAATACCACGCGTTCGGTGGAGGAAGCCGAGGAAGTGGTCTCGGTGATCAAGTCGCTGCACGGCCGTTCGTGGGAGGGCCGACCGCTCACGGACGCTGATTTCCTAGTCGTAGCCCCGTATAACCTGCAGGCGCGAGTAGTGACGCGCGCCCTGTCCGACGCTGGTTTCGGCGACGTCCGGGTCGGCACCGTCGACCGGTTCCAGGGGCAAGAAGCACCCGTTGTGGTGACGACAATGACGTCCTCTTCGGCGGTAGACTTGCCGCGAGGCCTTGATTTCTTGTTGTCCCGCAACCGGTTGAATGTCGCTCTCTCACGCGCGCAGTCCGTCGCGGTCCTGGTGTGCTCCCCGAAGCTGCTCGAGGCGGACATCAGAACGGTGGACCAGATGCGGCTGGTCTCCGGGATGCTCGGGTTGCTGCGGGATGCCCGCGAGTGGATCGACTGACCCGCGCCGAGTGACCCGTGCTCACTGACCTGCGCCGACTGAGCTGCGCCGAGTGGCCTGCACCGACTGAGCGGTGCCGATTGACCCGCACTGATTGACCCGCACTGATTGACCCGCGCCGACTGAGCTGCATCGACGGACCCGGCGTCGAAGGGGCTGGCCTTGGGGGTGCCCGCCCCGGCCGGTTCGGTCGGGATCCGGCGGCCGGGCGGGCACATGTCCCCGCTCGCGCGACCGTGGGGGAGGGGTGGCGCGGCGAGCGAGGTGGTCTGAGCGCCCCGCGCGTCCGGCTTGCGGGAGCCGGAGCGGGGGCGCGGGATCCCCGTCCGCGCGGGGCACTGGGGGAGATGCCGCAACGGACGGGGTGGCTGGGAGAAACCGGTGTGTTCGGTGCGGACAGTCCCACCTGGACCGTCCCGCGCACCGACGGCTGACCGGCGGACTCGGCTCGGTTGTCAGTGTTGCCGCTCTTCGGTACAACTCGTTGCGGGCCAAGAACATTCCCGCGGCCGGGGGTGTGCTCCCGCTCTCCTCCGGACCGGCTGGGGGTTACCAGGCCGGCGGGAGCAGGAGCACCGGATCCCGTTCCGCGCCTGGGGGGAGCAGTCGCGCGGAGCGGGTAGTTCTGCGCCGGTACGGGGGCCGCCTCGCGGCGAGTGGCACGACCAGGCTCCGGCCGGACCGGTATTCCTGGAAGGCAGAAGGTGAGGCCCGGGGGCACCTCCGTACCGACACCCTGTACAACGCGCCAGCCGCGCGAATGTTCCGGCCCCATAAGGTGATCTGGATCGCCACCAATCGAGTGACCGCTTGGTCGGCTCGGGTAGCCGAAGACGGCTGACCCTCGATCAGGTTGCGCCGCTTGGCGAATCGTTGTGCATTCGCCGCCGAGTCAGCTTGCCGAAGCTGTTCCTCGACTGGATCATCCGCTGCCCGCTGCCCGCTGCCCGCTGCCCGCTGCCCGCTGCCCGCTGCCCGCTGCCCGCTGCCCGCTGCCCGCTGCCCGCTGCCCGCTGCCCGCTGCCCGCT
>NZ_JBEXMH010000034.1:47277-95322 GCF_040610415.1 Amycolatopsis sp. NPDC004079
TGCTGCCAACGCGGACGCGGGGGCGGTTGACGACCGTCACTCCATCGCGAACTTGTTCGTAACGAACATGTTCGTTAAGCTCGAGCAAGTCACCCACGAAAGAGAAACGGAGCACCTCATGAACATCACCATCGTCGGCGCCGGCCTCGGCGGTCTCAGCCTCGCCCGCGTCCTGCACGTCCACGGCATCGAAGCCACCGTCCTAGACCTCGACGCCTCCCCGTCCGCCCGCGCGCAGGGCGGCATGCTCGACATCCACGACGACTCCGGCCAGGTCGCCCTCCGCGCCGCCGGTCTGCACGAGGAATTCCGTGCCCTGGTCCACTCCGGGGGCCAGGAGACCCGCGTCTACGACCGGACCGCTGCCCTCCTCTTCTCCGAAGCGGACGACGGCAGTGGCGGGCGCCCGGAGATCGACCGTGGGGCCCTGCGCGACCTCCTCCTCAGCTCGCTGCCGGAAGGCACCGTCCGCTGGGGCACGAAGGTCGCCGCCGCGGAGTCGCTCGCTGACGGGCGGCATCGCCTCACCCTCGCTGACGGCACGTCGCTCACCACGGACGTGCTCGTCGGAGCCGACGGCGCCTGGTCGCGGATCCGTCCGCTGGTCTCGCCGGAGAAACCGGCCTACACCGGGATCTCGTTCGTCGAGATCGACCTCCTCGACGCCGATTCCCGGCACCCAGAGGCGGCGGCTCTCCTCGGCGGCGGCATGAGCTTCGCGCTCGGCGAGGACAAAGGCTTTCTCGCGCACCGCGAACCGGACGGCAGCCTCCACGTCTACGCCGCCGTGCGTGTCCCGGAAGCCTGGGCCGCGTCCATCGACTTCACTGATCGCGACGCCGCCAAGGCCGCCGTGCTGAGTCACTTCGACGGCTGGTCTGACCAGCTCCGTGCGCTGGTCACGGACGCGGACGGCGACCTGGTCCCGCGGCTGATCCACGCGCTCCCCGTCGAGCATTCGTGGGCGCGGGTGCCCGGCGTCACGCTCGTCGGCGACGCCGCGCACCTGATGTCACCGTTCGCCGGGGAGGGCGCGAACCTCGCCATGCTCGACGGTGCCGAGTTGGGGCTCGCGCTGGCCCGGCACCCGGGCGACGTCGAACGTGCGCTCGCCGAGTACGAGGCTGCGTTGTTCCCGCGCAGCGCGAAATCCGCGGCGGAGTCGGCGCAAAGTCTCGAGAGCTGTTTCCGCGCTGACGCACCGGCGGCTTTGCTCGAGTTGTTCGGAGCCTGATGTCCACAGTGGACGCATGTACGACTTAAGCGGTACCCGGATCGAGCCGTCAAGCCGATCCGGGCGAGGCGGTTCGGCTCGCACAATGGGCTTCAGCCCGCTGTGAGAGAGGAAACTCCTGATGACCGCCGTCCTGGCCGACACTGTCCATCAAGGCCTGCACTTCGCCGCCGTCGCCGGGATGATGGCGCTGGTGGCGTTTCCGGTCCTGCTGTTCCTCGGCGCGCTGGTGAGCGTGCTCGGCAGTCCGCTCGGCGGCGGGATGAAGTTCGTGTGGGTGATCTTCGCGTTCTGCGCGCCGTTCATCGGGCCGGTGCTGTGGTTCCTGGTCGGCAAGAAGAGCGCGGAGGCGTCGTTCCGCTGACACAGGATGTCAGTGGAGCGCGGTTAGCGTCCGGGCATGGATCACGAGATTGACGCCGGCGCGTTCGCCGACCGGTATGTCGCAGTGTGGAACGAATCCGACCCGGCCGCCCGCCGCGCGGCGATCGCCTCGTTGTGGGCCGAGGACGGGGTCCAGTTCACCGAGGCCGCGGATTATCGAGGCCATCGGGAACTCGAGCGCCGGGTCGATGAGGCTTTCGAGGAATTCGTTGGCGGGGCGGGGTTTGTGTTCCGGTCCGCCGGAGACGCGGTGGGCCATCACGGCGTGGTCCGGTTCAGCACCTGCATGGTCCCCGCGGCGGGCGGGGAGGTCGCCTGGACCGGCTTCGTCGTGGCTGAACTGGGCGAGGACGGCCGCATCCGGCGCGACTGCCAGTTCGCCGAGCCGCCGCTTCCCGCGTTTCCGGACGCCCGCACGACGGCGGACGAATTCGTGCGCAGGCTCGCGCAGGGCGACCCGGATCGGATCGCGGAGCTTTTCGCGGAACCGGTCGACTGGCGGGTGAGCTGGCCGGAACCGGAGCATCCCGCTGTGCCGTGGATCCGCCCCCGCTCCACCCGGGCGGACGTCGCGGACCACTTTCGGACGCTCGGAAGCGCCTGTGCTCCCGAAGAAGTTCGGGTCGACCGAATCCTGGTCCACGGCCCGGACGCGGTGCTCGTCGGAACGAGTGCCCAGACTGTCAAGCTGACCGGCAAGCGTTTCGCGACGACCTTCGCGGTGCACGTGACCGTCGACGGCGGATTGATCACCCGGTATCACGTTTACGAAGACAGCCTCGCCGTCGCCGAGGCGTTCGCCGGATGAAACACCGGGCAGCCGGAGCGGGGGTTCCGCCCGGCTGCCCGGCATTTCGCGCGGTCAGGAAACGTTCAAGTCGATGCAGGCGTAGAACGCGTTGCCGGTGTCGGCGATGTTCCACACCGCGAGCACCTTCTGCTGTCCGGTGTAGCCGCTCAGGTCGACCTGGTGCGAAATGGTTTCCGGCGGGGCCTGGTCGTTGCCGCTGAAGCTCGCGACCTGGGTGCCGCCGATGAAGTACTCGTAGTCGCTGGTGCGGTGGCGCGCGGTGAACACCCAGTTGAAGGTGACCTGGGTGCCGACCTGGGTGACCTTCCAGCCCTTGCTGTCGTCGTCGAGGTCGGCGAACCGGTCGTTGCCGCCGCTGCAGCTCTGCAGGCCCTTGGGCCCTTCGACGCTCTGCGGTTCCCATTTGATGTCGCCGCAGGACACCGTTCCGTCCGCGCATTGGGCCTGTCTGCTGGGCGGGGAGTTGACGTAGCCGTGCGCGCTGGCGATGCCGGGGCCGATCAGCATCAGCACCGGGGCGAGGGCCGCGCCGCCGAGTGCGGCGAGCATCGTGCGTTTGCGGGGCATGGTGGCTCCTTCGAAGCCGGGCCCGCTCCCGCGCCGGAGGGCGGCCGGACGAGCCACGGCACGACCGACGAGCCCGCGGTGGGGTGGAGCGCGGGCGGAGGGGGGGTGGGGAGATTTGTGGTCTAGACCATACTCGGCCGCCCGCTCTCGGTCAAGAATCAGCTACCCTGCGTCATCTATACACGGGATACTGTATGCAATAGGATGTCGCCGAGAATGCCGACCGCAGGGAGACCGCGATGTACACGGTGACCGACCCGGCAACGGGCCAGCTGATCGAGGAAATCGAGAACGCGACCGACGCGGAGGTTCGCGCGGCGATCGAACGCGTCGGCCACGGATATCGCAGCTGGCGGGACCGTCCGGTGGCGGAACGAGCAGCGATCGTCGCCCGCGCCGCGGACCTGTTCGCGCAGCGCGCGGACGAGCTGGCCGCCATCATGACGGTGGAAATGGGCAAGCGCGTCAACGAGGGCCGCGGCGAGGTCGGGATCGTCGTGGACATCTTCCGTTACTACGCGGAGCACGGCCCGGACCTGATCGCCGACCAGCCGCTCGCCATCCGCGGCGGTTCCGCGGTGATCCGCAAGGAACCGATCGGCGCGCTGCTCGGGGTGATGCCGTGGAACTTCCCGTGCTATCAGGTGGCCCGGTTCGTCGCGCCGAATCTGGTGCTGGGCAACACGATCCTGCTCAAGCACGCGTCGATCTGCCCGAGTTCGGCGCTGGCTATCGAGGCGATTCTGCACGAAGCAGGCGTTCCGGACGATGCTTACGTAAACGTCTTCGCCTCGAGCCGTCAGGTTCCGTCGATTCTTGCTGATCCGCGCATCCAAGGCGTTTCCCTGACCGGCAGCGAACGAGCCGGTATCTCCGTGGCGGCCGAAGCGGGCCGGAACCTGAAACGATGCGTGCTGGAACTGGGCGGCGCGGATCCCTTGCTGGTGCTCGACACCGCGGATTTGGACGAAACGGTGCAGGCTGTGGCGACCGCGCGGATGCGTAACTGTGGGCAGTCCTGTAACGCACCTAAGCGGATTATTGTCCAGTCTGACCTTTATGAGGAATTCGTGGATCGCTTCACCAAGCGGGTCGCGGACTATTACGTCCCGGGGGATCCGGCTGACCCGGCTGCGAAGCTGCCGCCGCTGGCTTCCGTCGCTGCTGCTGACGAGGTCGCTGGTCAGGTGGCTCGCGCGGTGGAGCAGGGCGCGACGCTGCGGACCGGTGGGCGTCGTGGTGAGGGGGCTTATCTGGACGCGACTGTGCTGACTGATGTCACGCCGGAGATGGACGCTTACCGGGAGGAGATCTTCGGTCCGGTGGCGATCTTGTTCTCTGCTGATTCGGATGAGCATGCTATTGAGATCGCTAATGACTCGCCGTTCGGTTTGGGCGCGGCGGTGTTCGGCACGGATCCGGTTCGGTTGCGTCGCGCGGCGGATCGGCTGGAGGCGGGCATGGTGTATTTCAACAAGTCCGGCGGGTCGCAGGCGGATTTGCCGTTTGGCGGGATCAAACGCTCGGGGATGGGGCGGGAGTTGGGGCCGTCGGGGATTGAGGAGTTCATGAACCAGAAGTCGATCCGGCTTTGAGCCTCCGCGCCGATGTCCAAACACTGTGGGACTACCACGACCTGCACCACGGACTCCGCTCCACAGACGTCGGAATCGGGCTCGGCAGCCACGACCTCGGCGTCGCCGCTTACGCCGCGGAGTTGTACCAGCGGGGCTGCTTCCCGAAGATCCTCTTCACCGGAGCCAACGCACCGACAACCGTGGCGCGATTCCCGCGTGGCGAGGCGGTGCACTATCGAGAACACGCATTGGAGCTAGGCGTTCCCGACGACGCGATCCTGGTCGAGCCAACGGCCCGCAACACCGGCGACAACATCGAGCGAAGCCGAGAGTTGTTGGCAGCGCGGGGAATCAAGGTCAACTCGGCGACGCTGATCTCACGCCCCTACCAACAACGCCGCGCCTACGCGACGTGCAAGAAGCTCTGGCCCGAGATCGAAGTCCGGTGCGCCTCCCAGCCGTTGCCGCTGGACGAGTACCTCCAAAGCATCGGCGACGTAGACCGCGTCATCAACATGCTGGTCGGCGACACCCAGCGGATCAGCGTCTACGCCCAGCGAGGATTCGCGATACCCCAAGACGTTCCGGAAGAGGTTCAGCGAGCATTCGAGAGGTTGGTAGCGAGCGGCTACACAGCCAGGCTCCTCACCTAGGAAGCAACAACCCGCTCAACCACCCCGAAAACACCTGCTGCACATCCCCCCGCACCCGGCCCGGGTCGTCGGCGTGGGCGATCATCCGCGCGGCCTCCATCACCGCGGCCAAGACCAACTGCGCCAAAGCATCCACCGGCGTGTCCACGATCAACCCGGCCTCCCGCGCGGCCGCCAGGTTTTCCGCGACCAGCCCCAAGCCGTACTCGGCCTCCAGGTCACGCCAGGCATCCCAGCCCAGCACGGCGGGGGCGTCGGTCAGGGAGATCCGCCGGACGTCCGGGCGCAGGCAAGCATCCAGGAACACCCCCAGCGCGGAAGAAAGCCCGGAAAGCGGGTCCGCCGCGGAATCGAGGACTTCCGAGACCTCGGCGGTCAGTTCCCGTTCCAGTACTTCGACCACGGCCCGGAACAGGCCCTGTTTGTCGCCGAAGTGGTGGTAAAGCGCGCCCCGCGTGACGCCAGCCGTGCGAGTGATTTCTTCGGCTGGCACGTCGTGGTAGCCGCGCGCGCCGAAGAGGTCGCGGGCGGCCTTGATCAGTGCGGCTCGCGTCGCGTCGGAGCGTTCTTGCTGGGTACGTCGCACGCACCTAATCTGCCATGGCGGCGGCGAAGCGCGTGATGTGCCCGGCCAGCGCGTCCGGCTGATCCTCCGAGACGAAGGTGTACGAGTCCGGCACCTCGACGATTTCCGCGTCCGGCAACACCTCCGCCAGGCGGTGGGCGAGGCTGATCGGGAAGAGCTTCTCCTCAGGTGGCCATACCAGGAGTACCGGACGCTTGAAGTGACGCAGTTTCTCGGCCGCGGCCAGGGTGTGGGTCGAGTCGACGGTGCGCAGGAACTTGCGCAGATCCCTTCGCAGGCCAGGGGATTTCCGCAGCTTTCCCAGGTACTCCTGCGCGATGTCCGGCGGCAGCGGGCGCTTCGTGACCCAGCCGAACAGCAGCGGCAGCCGGTACAGCGCCTTGATTCGCAGCAGTTGGCCCAGCACCGCCATCGAGCCGGGGACGCGGGCGATGGTCGGCAGCGGCTGGAAAATCGGCGGGAAGAAGTATTCGAAGCTGTCCGACGGCGTGAGCACGACCCGCCCGACTCGTTCGGGATACCGCGCGAGCAGCAGTTGCGTGATGGCGCCGCCGGTGTCGTTGGCGACCAGGATGACGTCTTCCAGGTCCAGCGCGGTCAGGAAGTCGCCGAGAAGGGTGGCGAGGCCGGGGGCGCTGAGGTCGGCGTCCGAGCGCATCGGGACCGAGTGGGCACCCAGCGGGAGATCTGGGGCCAGGCAACGGAATCCGGCGTCGGCGACCGTGGGGGTGACTTTTCGCCAGAGGAGGGCGTTGGTGAGTACGCCGTGGACGAAAACGACTGGACGGCCGTGTCCGCGTTCGAAGTAGCGGAGCTCGCCTTGGGGGAGGTTGACGTGCCGGGCAGTGCCGACTTCCTCGTGTGCGTTCATGCTGGCGAAGATACATACATGCAGTCTGTATGTAAATTACCTCTGCGGTAATGCCCGGTCTGACCAGGGTATTCGGGTTACCGCGGGTCCATCCGCTGGGTGATCCGGTCGAAAAGATCGTCCAGCGGTTCGCGGACCTCCTGGCCGAACTCGGTGAGCCCGTAGGTGACCTGAGGCGGGGTGGTCGGCTCGACGTGCCGCCAGACGAGGCCGTCCTCGACCAGGGCTCGCAGGGACTGGGCGAGCATCTTTTCGCTGATGCCCCGGATGCTCTCGCGCAGTTCGTAGAACCGGAGTTCCTTGTCCCGCAACGAGATGAGGATCCAGATGCCCCACCGGCTGGTCACGTGGTCGATCACGGCCCGCGCGGGGCAGTCGGTGTGAAACACCTCATAACGCGGCTCGGCGGCGGCCGGGGTGAACTGTGCGCTTCCTGTCACGTATCGAGCTTACCCAAAGGTATGTCCTTACGAAGAGTAAGCAAGTCGGCCTAGCGTCGGGCTCCTACCGAAGGAGCGATTCATGATTGTGGTGACCGGGGCGACCGGAAACATCGGCAGGCCGTTGGTGCGGGCGCTGATCGACGCGGGCGAGCAGGTGACGGCGGTGTCGCGGCGAACCGCGGAGGTGCCGGACGGTGCTCGCCACGTGGTGGCGGACCTGGCGGATCCGGCCAGTCTCGAACCCACGCTGACCGGCGCGAAAGCGGTGTTCCTCTTGCTGTCCGGCGATTTGCACGCCGTCGGGGCCAACCCGGCCGACCTCATCGCGAAGGCCGTGGATGCCGGGGTTCGCCGAGTGGTTCTGCTGTCGTCGCTGGGTGTGGCGACCAGGCCGTTCGGCACGACGCGGATCGCGATGCGCGAGCTGGAGGACGTGCTGCGGGAGTCCGGGCTCGATTGGGCCATTCTGCGGCCCGGCGGGTTCGACTCCAACGCGCTGGGGTGGGCGGAATCCGTTCGCGCGCAGGGAATTGTCGCCGCGCCGTTCGGTGACACCGGGGTGCCGATCGTCGATCCGGCGGACATCGGCGAGGTCGCGGCCGCGTGCCTGGCGGACGATCGGCATGTGGGCGGTGTGTACGAGCTGACCGGGCCGGAGGTGATCACGCCGCGTCAGCAGGCGGAGGTGCTGGCGGCCGCGCTCGGCAAGCCGGTGCGGTTCCACGAACTGACCCGCGCCGAGGCGAAAGCGGCCATGATCCAGAGCGTGCCGGGTGAACTCGCCGACGACACACTGGACATTCTCAGTTCGCCGAATCCGGCCGAGCTGCGCATCAGCCCGGATGTGGAGCGGGTTCTCGGCCGCCCGCCGCGCTCTTTCGCTGACTGGGTGGCTCGCAATATCGCCGCGTTCCGCTGAGGATTACTCGGCTGAAGTGCACCGCGAGCACAGGCCGGACTCCGCTTCGTCGGCGGATTCCGTTGGCGCGCCGTCGATTGCCTCCAGCCGGCCGCATTGACGGCAGAGCAGGTGCCGGTGGTCGAAGCCGGACAGCTCGTAGCGTTGCGCGACGCCGACGTGGTCGAAGCGGTGGACGAGACCGGCGGTGACGCCGGTGCTCAGCACGTCGTGGACGCCCCTCGTGGACGCCATCGACAGCCGTTCGCGGACCAGCGGCAGCAGCTCCGCGACGGTCACGTGCGGGTTTTCGGCCAGCACTTCCAGCACGACCTGCCGGGCGGTCGTCACGCGCAGGCCGGCGCGCCGGAGCCGGGTGCCGGCGTCGGCGCTGGACGGGGTGGGTGCGGAGGTCGTGAGCACGCCTCCTTTGTAGTCCCCAAAGTTGATCCAGTCAAATGTAAGATCGGGTCAACTCTGGGACTGTGAGCCACTGCACGCCAGAATTGATTCGGTCAAGTCTGGGGGTACCATCCGGGCCATGGACGAGTTCGGGGCGCGCCTGCGCGACAAGGGCCTGCGCAACACGCCGCAGCGGCGTGCGGTGCTGGCCGCGGTCGCGCGGACCCCGCACGTCACGGCCGCGGAGATCGCGACAGTGCTCGACGCCGACGGGGCCGTCGGCGCGTTGTCCAGGCAGGGCCTTTACAACGTGCTCGACGACCTCGTCGGCGCCCGGCTGCTGCGTCCGCTCGAACCGGCGGGCTCGCCGGCGCGGTTCGAACTCGAAACGCACGACAACCACCACCACCTGGTCTGCCGCGGCTGCGGCCGGATCCAAGACGTGCCGTGCGCGATCGGCGCCGCGCCGTGCCTCGAGCCCGGTCCGGTGCCCGGTTTCCGGGTGGACCAGGCCGAGGTCACGTGGTGGGGGATGTGCGCGGAGTGCGAGAGCAAGGCTTAACGCAGCGCGTCTTGTAATGCCTCGAGCCCGACCGGCCCGACGGCCAGCGCGTCGTGGTGCCACTGGCGCAACGTGAACCCGGGTTTGGCGGCGGCCTCGGCGCGCGCCTGAAGCCACGCGCGTTCGCCGATCTTGTACGAGATCGCCTGGCCCGGCCAGCCGAGGTAACGCACGATTTCGGCGTGCACGCGGTGTTCCGCGGCCAGTCCGCGCTCGTGCAGGAACCGGCAGGCGGTCGCGAAGTCCCAGCGGGAACCGTCCGGCAGCGGCAGGTCGAGGTGCGAGCCGAGGTCGATCACGACGCGGGCGGCCCGCAACGCGGAACCGGCGAGCATGCCGAGCCGGGTGCCGCGCTCGGAGAACCAGCCCAGTTCGTCGGCGAGGCGTTCGGCGTACAGTGCCCAGCCTTCCGCGTGGCCGCTCACTGAATGGACGCGTGCGTAACGGCTTACCGAGTCTCCGGCCAGGCCCGCGACGCCGATTTGCAGATGGTGTCCGGGCACGCCTTCGTGGAACACCGTCGTCAGCTCGGACCAGGTCGCGAAGCGCTTCCGTCCGCCTAGCGGCCACCACGTCCGTCCGGGACGGGTGCCGTCTTCGGCGGGGCCGGTGTAGTACGGCGAACCCGACGCGGAGCCGTACGCGAGGACGACGTCCAAGGCGCGCAACGGTTCCGGGATGTCGAAATGCTCGCCCGCCGCGTCCAGCGCACTGTCGTGCGCCTGGCGCAGCCAGTCCAAATAGGACTCTTCACCGTCGACCGCGCACTCTTCGTCCAGCCGTGCCAGTACTTCCGCCACGCTCGCGCCGGGCTGGATTTTCGCGACCTCGGCGGCGATTTCCGTTTCGATGCGCTGAAGCTCCGCCCAGCCCCATTCGTACGCCTCGGCGAGATCGAGGTCCGCGCCAAGGGAAAGCCGAGCCGCGACGGCGTAGCGTTCCGCGCCGACGCCGTCGGTTTCGGTGGCATGCGGGGCGTAGTCCTCTCGCAGGAACCGGGCGAGCGCCGCGTAACCGCGATGGGCGGCGTCCGCTCCGGCACGCAGTTCGGCGGCCTGCGGCCCGTCGCCGTACTCCTCGACAAGTGCATTGTGGACACCGGCGTAGCGCTCGGCCTGAGCCGCCGTTTCCAGTGCCTGCAGACGGGCCGCGCGCAGCCCGCGGTCGAGACCGGCCTGCAGCGTCTTCTGCCAGCCGGAAAGCATCGTTTCGACGCCGGACATCCGGACCGCGAGGACGTGCCAGTCGTCCGCGTCGCGGCGCGGCAGCAGCCGGACCGAATCGGCGATCGAACTCAGCGTGCCGAAGTGCGCCTGCACCTGGCGGAACGGCTCGTCCAGCCCGTGCCAGGCCAGTTCGTCCTCGAGACTGTTGCGCAGATGCGCGGACGCGATCCGGTCCGCGCGGGACTCGGGACTCAGCTTCGCGAGCGAGGCGAGCGTGCGCCGGGCCAGGTCGGCTCGGGCCGCGAAACCGTCCGGGGTGAGGTCGGTGAGCGCGGTCGCGTCGGTGGTTACGCCGTCCAGGGTCGCGGCGATCGGGTCAAGCGCTGCCTCGGCCGTGACGTGGTCGGCGGACAGCTGAAAAATCGGGGTCACGCCGCCACGTTAGCCGGGAGGATCCGCCCGAACATAGAGACGTTAGCGGGGTCTGGCTGCTGGTATAGAGAATGCCCGCGCCGGTGTTCCGGCGCGGGCATCCGTGGGAAAAAGCTCAGTCGGTGCCGGATTCCATCGCGGCGCGGTCGAGCAGTTCGACGTCGTCGGCCCGGCCGCGCGACGCGATCGCCTCGGCCCCGCCCTCGGACATCGCCCCGATCAGTCCGGTCGCGGCCGCCTGCGCGGCTCCGATCAGCTTGGGGTGCGAGTTGCCGCCGACCATGCCGAGGCTCGCGTACTGCTCCAGCTTGGCGCGCGAGTCGGCGATGTCGAGGTTCCGCATGGTCAGCTGGCCGATCCGGTCGACCGGGCCGAACGCGGAGTCCTCGGTGCGCTCCATCGACAGCTTGTCCGGGTGGTAGCTGAACGCCGGGCCGGACGTGTCGAGGATCGAGTAGTCCTCGCCGCGCCGCAGCCGGAGCGTAACCTCGCCGGTGATCGCGGTGCCGACCCAGCGCTGGAGCGATTCGCGCAGCATCATCGCCTGCGGGTCCAGCCAGCGGCCCTCGTACATCAGCCTGCCGAGACGACGGCCCTCGTTGTGGTAGCTGGCGATGGTGTCCTCGTTGTGCACCGCGTTGACCAGCCGCTCGTACGCCGCGTGCAGCAGCGCCATGCCCGGGGCCTCGTAGATGCCGCGGCTCTTGGCCTCGATGATCCGGTTCTCGATCTGGTCGGACATGCCGAGCCCGTGCCGCCCGCCGATCGCGTTGGCCTCGAGGACCAGCTCGACCGCCGTGCCGAACTCCTTGCCGTTGATGCTGACCGGACGGCCCTGCTCGAAGCCGATGGTGACGTCCTCGGGCGCGATCTCGACCGCCGGGTCCCAGAACCGCACGCCCATGATCGGCTCGACGATCTCGATGCCGGTGTCGAGGTGCTCGAGGGATTTCGCCTCGTGCGTGGCGCCCCAGATGTTGGCGTCGGTGGAGTAGGCCTTCTCGGTGCTGTCGCGGTAGGGCAGGTTGTGCGCCTGCAGCCACTCGGACATCTCCTTGCGGCCGCCGAGCTCGCCGACGAACGCCGCGTCCAGCCACGGCTTGTAGATCCGCAGGCCCGGGTTGGCCAGCAGGCCGTAGCGGTAGAACCGCTCGATGTCGTTGCCCTTGTAGGTGGAGCCGTCGCCCCAGATCTGGACGTTGTCCTCGAGCATCGCGCGCACCAGCAGGGTGCCGGTGACCGCGCGGCCGAGCGGGGTGGTGTTGAAGTAGGCCCGGCCGCCGGTGCGGATGTGGAAGGCGCCGCAGGTCAGCGCGGCGAGCCCCTCTTCGACGAGGGCTTCCTTGCAGTCGACCAGCCGCGCGAGCTCCGCCCCGTAGGCGTGCGCACGGCCGGGGACGGACGCGATGTCGGGTTCGTCGTACTGGCCGATGTCGGCGGTGTAGGTGCACGGAACCGCACCCTTGTCGCGCATCCACGCCACCGCCACGGACGTGTCGAGGCCGCCGGAGAACGCGATGCCGACCCGCTCGCCGACGGGAAGGGAAGTGAGCACCTTGGACATAGGAATGATTATGCACGACGATGTATGAACGTGCATCCCCGGGTGGTGTGAACTCGCTCTCGCGGGCAGCTGGGCACGTGCTCACCGCTCTTGCAGGCGCTGCCGCCACCACCCGGCAGCGTGCCAGGAGCTGAGCGAACTCGCTGTCGGGTCGGGCAGGGTCCTTCGCCGGAACTCTTCGTCAAGGGGAGCGACGACTCGGCGCAATTCGGCACGGGCGCCGGGCGGCAAGGCTCGCAGGACGGCTTCCAGCTCGTCGCGGGCGTCGACCGGATCGCAGCACGGACAGTCGGTCCACGGAACATACAGCCAGCGCCCAGGCTGGCGCAGGAAGCTTCGATACCGGTCAAGCGCTTGGGAAACGCTCCCGGTTCCCCCGTGCGCCGCTGCGAACTCGATGGCGGCTTGCGCTCTCCGGCTGATCCCGGGAATCGGGGTATCGCGGGGTCCGGGGCGATCGGCGCGCACGGCGCCGGGCCTTCTACGAGGCATTGCCCCTTCGGGTCGACATCATGCCGAAAGCATGCCACACCTGCTGCTGAGCGTCGCTATCTCAGTACGTGCGGCCCTTCCACCCGGTCCGCCGCCGAGCGGAGTCCAGCGTCATCAGGGTGTAGAGCGCCGCGGTGAACGGCAGCAGCAGCCCCGCGACCAAGGGTTGCCGGTAATACCGGGCGACCGGGACGAACGTCGCCGCCATCAGGAGCCACGCCGCGGCGGCCTGCCACGAGCCGGTCAGAGCGAGCACCGGCGGGGCGAGGAAAACGGCGATCATCCCGACGACGGTCCCGGCCAGCAGGAGCGGCGAATGCCGGAGCTGGGTGTAGGCGCTGCGGGCCACCATCTGCCACAGGTCCGCGAGTCGCGGATACGGCCGGACGCTTCGGACCTTCGACGCGTAACCCAGCCAAATCCGGCCGCCGGCGGACGCGACCGCGCGGGCGAGCGCGACGTCGTCGATCACTGCGCCGCGGATTGCCTCGATGCCGCCAGCGCGTTCGAGCACCGAGCGGCGGACGAGGACGCATCCGCCGGCTGCGGCCGCGGTGCGCCAGCGGGCGGAGTTCACGCGGCGGAAGGGGTAGAGCATCGCGAAGAAGTAGACGAACGCGGGCACGATCAGCCGCTCCCAGAACGTCGCGGTGCGCAGGACGGCCATTTGAGATACCAGGTCCCGGCCGCTGGCGGCAGCGGCGACGAGGGTTTCCAGCGAATCGGGCTCGTGTGCGATATCGGCGTCCGTCAGCAGCAGGAAGTCGACGGTTCCTGCTTCGCGGACGCCGTGTGCGACGGCCCAGAGCTTCCCGGTCCAGCCGTCGGGTGGTTCGCCGGGGCTCGTGACGGTGAGCGGGAGTCCATTGGGGACAGTCAGCGAGCGGGCGACGTCGGAGGTGCCGTCGGTGCTGCCGTCGTCTACGAGGACGACTCGCGCGTCGCCCGGGTAGGTCTGGCGGAGCAGTGTGGGCAGGGTTTCCGGGAGCAGGTCCGCTTCGTCGCGAGCGGGGACGACGATGGCGACGGACGGCCAGATCTCCGGCTGGACCAGTGGGGGAAGACGTTGGTCGGTGCGCCAGAACCAGCTGTGGCACAACGCGAGTCCGGCCCACACCGCCAGCGTTGCCCACGCGAGGACCGTGCCCATGCGCGGAGTGTAGTGACTGGAAGCAAACTGACAGGTCGCTCCCAGCGGACTCATAGATTCGCGGCTGAGACTGGGTGTTCCCCCCACCGGAGAGGACACCCGGCATGGACCCGCACATCAGGAGACGACAAGAAGAACGGGCACGCGTCCGGCATCGGACCGCGTTCGTCACGGCGGTCGCGGCGGTGCTCGGAGTCGCGGCGGCCGGAGGCATCGGATACGGGCTGACGGCGGCTGGCTCTCCGTCCACCAGCGGAACTGGTTCCTCCTCGAGCGACAGCGGCACCGGATCGAGTACTTCCGGCCAAGACCAGCTGCAGGCGCCCGCGCAGGACCCCGGCTCCGGTTCCGGGCACGCGCACACCGGATCGGGTGCGTCGTGACCAGGCCGTATTCGGCGGCGTTTCCCGCGCTCGGCACGACGGCGCGGGTGCTCGTCACCGAGGAAGCCGCGCTCGGCCCGGCGACCGCGCTGCTGCGGACGCGGCTCGCCGAACTGGATCGGGCATGCAGCCGATTCCGGAACGATTCCGAAATTTCGGCACTACATCGCGCCGCAGGCCGGGAAGTGGAGGTGAGCCCGTTGCTGGCCGACGCGCTGTCGGCTGCCTTGCGGGCCTCGTGGCTGAGCGGCGGATTGGTCGATCCGACGGTCGGCGGGTCGATGGCGGCGCTCGGTTACGACCGGGATTTCGCCGAGATCACCGACGGACCCGCTGCGACGCCAGTCCCCGCGCCGGGCTCGCATTGGGTGCTGTTCGAACCGGCCCGGCGGATTGTCGTGCTGCCGCGCGGCGTGACGCTGGACCTCGGCGCGACCGCGAAAGCGCTTGCCGCGGACCAGACTGCCGCCGAGATCGCCCGTCGCACCGGTTGCGGCGTGCTGGTGAACCTTGGCGGCGACCTCGCTGTCGCCGGCCCGGCTCCGGCAGGCGGCTGGCAGGTGGCGATCGGCGACGACCACAGCGACGCGGTTGCGCGCGCAGACACGACGATCACGCTCACCAGCGGCGGCCTCGCGACGTCCGGGGTGGCCCGGCGGACTTGGCGCCGCGGCGGTCGCGTGGTGCATCACATCGTCGACCCGCGCACGGGCGAATCGGCGGATCCGTGCTGGCGGACGGTATCGGTCGCGGCGAAGTCCTGTGTGGACGCCAACACCGCGAGCACCGCTTCGGTCGTGCTGGGCGTGGCGGCCTTGGACTGGCTCGGCTCGCGCGGATTGCCCGCACGGCTGGTGAGTTCGCGCGGCGCGGTCCGGATGACGGCGGGTTGGCCTGCGGAACGCCGGGAGCGTGTGTCGTGAGTTCCGCGCTCTGGTATTTCAGCCGTGCCACCGGAATCGTCTCGCTGGTGTTCTCGACCGCCGTCGTGGTGCTCGGCTTCCTCAACTCGGGACGGTTCGCGACGCGACGGTGGCCCCGCTTCGCGCTCGCGGACCTGCACCGGAACCTTGCCCTGGCCAGCCTCGTGTTCTTGGGCGCACACATCATCTTCGCGGTCGTCGACGGTTATGTGGATCTGAGCTGGATCGCGGTCGTCGTTCCGTTCGTCTCGGGCTACGAACCGTTCTGGATCGGAATCGGTGCGGTAGCGGTGGATTTGCTGCTCGCCATCGTCGTCACGAGTCTTCTTAGGACTCACCTCCCGCCGCGGTTGTGGCGTGCGGTGCACTGGCTGGCTTACCTGTGCTGGCCGGTCGCGCTCGCGCACAGCATCGGTCTCGTGGCATCCGACAGCGCGCGTCCGCTGCTCATCGCACTCGACATCGCCTGCCTGATCGCCGTCCTGGCCGCCGCGAGCGTGCGGTTCGGCAGTACCAGTCCCGACACCGAGGCTCGCCGCCTCTCTCCACTTCGGAGGTGAACGTGCTTCCCTTGCACCGGAACAATCTTGCGGCCCATCTGTCCGGCCACGGCGGACTCCCCGTTGTGCACCGCGATGCGCTGCTCCACGAAATCGACGCCGCCGGTATCCGCGGTCGAGGCGGCGCTGGCTTCCCCGCCGCGGCGAAACTGCGCTCCGTCACGCCAGGTCGGTCCATTGTGGTCGCCAACGGCTGCGAGAGCGATCCCTTTAGCGGCAAGGATCGCGCCCTGCTTGAGCTCGCGCCACACCTAGTGTTGGACGGCATCCAGGTGGCAGCTAACGCAGTCGGCGCGACCGAAGCTTTCCTCTGCCTGCACGAAGAAAACCGGAGCGTCCTGGCTGCTTTGGCCGAACGCCGCGATGCCGTACCGGTGAAGCTGGTCGCAGTCCCGCCTCGATACGTCGCCAGCGAAGAAACCGCGCTAGTGCATTTCCTGGGCACCGGCGATGCCCGCCCCACCGGCAAATTCCCCCGCCCGACCGAACGCGGCCTGCGCGGCCGCCCAACGCTAGTCCAGAATGTCGAAACCTTGGCCCGATTCGCGATCGTCGCCAGAATCGGCGCGGACCGCTATCGCGCTGTCCACACTGACCTGGTCACCGTCACCGGTGCTGTCGCCCGTCCCGGTGTGCTAGAAGTCCCGGCAGACACGCCGATTTCCGCGATCCTCGCCCGCGCCGGTGGATCCGTTACCGCACAAGCAGTCCTGATCGGCGGCTATGGCGGAACCTGGATGCCGCGCTCCCTCGCCGACCCCCTGCCGCTCGGCCGCGAACCAGGTTTGTCCTCCCTGCACCTGCTTGCAGAGCCAAACTGTGGCCTAGAGCTGACTAGGAATATTCTCTCGGGATTGGCCGCCGAATCAGCCCGCCAATGCGGCCCGTGCATGTTCGGACTCCCCGCCATCGCCGCGGATTTCACTGACCTGCTGTCCGGTCGGGACGCCACCGCCCGCCTGGCCCGCCGCCTCCCTCTCCTCACTGGACGAGGCGCCTGCGCCCACCCGGACGGAGCGGTCCGCCTGGCCGCGAGCGCTCTCCGAGTCTTCGCGTCCGACGTCCACGCCCACCTGACGGCTGGCTCGTGCCGAATCACGGCAGGTGCGGCATGACCCGCCTGACGGTCGACCCGATCGCCTGCCGCGCACACGGTTTGTGCGCGGACGTCCTGCCGGAACTGATCACTGTGGACGAATGGGGCTACCCGATCGTTCGCGGTGGGACGGTGCCCGAGTCGCTGCTGGCCGAGGCCCGACGGGCTGCTGCGGCTTGTCCGGCGCTGGCGTTGCGACTGCGGAAAGCAGATTAATCGCAACGCCAGCCCCGTACTAATGAATATTCAACAACGCCACCAATCGCTGATGGCGTGCAGTGCCATGATCGACACTGGCAAGATGCTAATAAGAGCTGACGCTACTGCGGTCAACTAGCACTCCTCAGGCAAGTTATGAATTTATTTCACCACAACATGGATATCGCTGTGGCCAGGCCGTCCGAGCTGCTCTGCGAACGAGCTTCAGGGGTTACCCAAAGTGTGTCGGCAATTGCAGACGTCCTCAGAAGGAGGAGTTTGCCCTACCGTGGAGTGAACCGTTTCGGCGCCCCTGCCGTTTTAGCGGTGGCGGATTACGGATCGTCGCGGAGCAGGCATGGCCACGGTGTTTTCCTCGTCGCTCTCGCCGTCCCTGGCCTGCGGAATCAGGTGCGGATCCCGGGCCACCGCCAGCCGCTCCTCGACGCGGTCGGCCTTGGCGTCCCGCCCGCGACCCCGGTAGAAGGCGGCGGCGCGAGTCCAAGCGTCGACGGCGTCCTCGCGGTTTCCCCGTGAGTAGAGGATCTCCGCGAACGCCTCCAGCGCCCGCGCCTGGCCGGTCGCGTTGTGCGCCCGCTCGGCCAGTTCGACGGCTTCCTGCGACAAGCGCAGCGCAGCCCGGTCGTTCCGTTCGGCCGCGGCAAGTCGGGCCTGCACGGTCCGCAGCCGCATCCCGGCGGTGAGGTCGCCGGCGATCTGGGCTTGCGCGAGGTGGCAATGCCGGTGGGCGACCGCGAATTCCTCCTGGCCGAGATGGAGTTCGGCCAGCGTGATGTAGGTGGCTGCCTGTCCAGAGGCGTCGCCGGTGAGCGCGCGCAGGTGCAGAGCGCGGTGGTAGTGCGGCAGCGCTTTTTCGTACTGGTCGAGTTCGGCGAGGGTCTCGCCGAGGTACTGCTCCGCCTTCGCCTCTCGGACCGGATCGCCGTTGCGTTGCGCGTGCGTGATGCAGCTGCGGAAGAGGGCGATCGCTTCCCCGTGACGGCCGGTCAGTCGGTGCAACCGGGCGAGATTGATGTTGATGGTCAGTTTCGCCACGGGCGATTCGTCGTCGATGGCCAGTTCCAGCGCCCGGGAGAGCGCGTCCTCGGCCGCGTTGTGGTTGCTGAGCGTGAGATGCAGTTCCCCCAGATCGTTGAGCGTCGACCCTTCCGCGTGAGAGTCCTTGTTCGCCCGCGCGGCCCGGGCCGCGATGGCCAGCCCGGCGGTCATGTCGTCGTAGAAGCCGTAGATGACGAAGGTGTCGTGCATGAGATGCGGAAGCGTGCACGCGTAGTCGAAGAGCTGGTGGTGCTCGGCGAGCGCGGCTAGCGCGGTGAGGTTGGTGCGTTCGCGCAGGAACCAGCGGTGGGCGGCGGCTGACGTCTCGAACTGTGTCGGGCGGATGTCCGGTGCCGGGTCGAGCCGCGGCGGGCGGTCGCGGTGCGGGTGCGCCACTCGGTGCGCGTTGTCCGCAGTGCTGCAGTAGTGCGACAGCAAGCGCCGCAACGGTTGCGGGTCGTAGTGCTGAGTGCTCAGGGTCTGCGCGTAGCGGTGGAAGATCGAGAGGATCCGGTAGCGATCCGTGTCGCCGGGCTGGTCGATCAAGTGCAGCGCGACCAGGGTCTCCAGCGCGCGCCGGGTTTCCGCGGCGGGGCGTCCGGCCGCGGAGAGCAGGGTGTCGACGTGGATTTCCGCGCCGGGGTGGTGGCCGAAGAGCCGGAAGACGGCCTGGCTCGGCGGTTCGAGCATTTGGTACGACGAGGAAAACGCCGCGCGCAGGCTTTGGTCGTCGCCGTCGTCGCCGATGCTCAGGAGCCTTTCCGGGTCTCGCAGCTGGTCGAGCATGGTGCTGAGGCTCAGCCCCGGACGGCGGGCGGCGCTTTCGGCGATCAGGGTCAGCGCGAGGGGCAGTCCGTCGCAGAGGTGGGCGATCCGGCGGGCCGCGCCGGGTTCTCGTTCGCCGCGGCCGCGCAGGCGCCGGACGAACAGTTCCAGCGAATCGCGGTCGTCGAGGCGGTCGAGGCTGAGGGCGGCGAGTTCGTGCCGCCGGGTCAGCGCGCCGAGGCGGCGGCGCGAGGTGACGATCACCGCGCATTCGGACAGGGCGTGCAGCAGCCGGTCGACGTGTTCGGAGTTCTCCGCGTCGTCGAGGATGACCAGGACGGACCGGTCGGCCAATTGCTGGCGCAGGACCGCGGCGCGGGCTGTCGTGTCGACAACGTGGTCGACGGGGTAGCTGAGGGACTGGAGCAGCTGATCGACCACATCCGCCGGTTCGAGCCTCGGTGCCGGGCCGAAGCCGTGCAGGTCGAGGTAGATCGCCCCGTCCGGGAACCAGTCCGCCGCCCGGTGCGCCCAGTGGACCGCGAGGCTCGTCTTTCCGATGCCGGGCGGGCCGCTGAGCACGACGGCGGGCGAGCGCGTCGGCGAGCCGGGGCGGAGCCATTGGTCCAGCGTTTCCAGCGCGTCGGCGCGGCTGATGAACCCGCGGAGATCGCGGGGGAGCGGATGGGTCGGCGGCGCGGCCCGGCGCACGGGGACGACGGGGGCGGGCGGGTTCTCGTAGCGGTCTCGGAGCTCGGCATGGAAGGCGTGCAGCAGGGTCTTGGCGGTCTCGTCGGCGGCCTCGTTGAACTGGCGGTTGGCGTCGAGGAAATGGGTCTGGGCCTGCACGGACTGCCCGAGCGCGTAGTAGATCTGGAGCTGGAGCTTGACGAAAGCCAGCCGGCTGGCGTGCTCGGGAGCGAGTTCCTGCATCCAGCCCGCCGCCTCGTCGGGGCGGCCGAGTGCGAGCAATTGGCTCGTCAGGATTTCTCGCGCGGGAAGCAACATGGATTTGACTTTGTCCTCGCGCCAATTGCTCGCGCGTTCGGTGCGGAGCTCGGCCAGTGGTTCGTCGCGCCACAAGGAAAGCGCGGACGCTGCTGATCCGTGTGCCGTTTCATGATCGGCGGAACGAACGGCGTCGTGTGCTTTCCGAATTAGTTTGCGAAAGGCCGCGACGTCCACGAGGTTCTCGTCGAGATCAACCAGATAGCCGTCGCCGGACCGGGTGATCGAGGTGGGCGAGTCCGCCTCGGCAAGGGCCTCGCGCAGCCGGTAGACCGCCTTGTACAGGGCTTCTTGCGGGTTTCCGGGCAGGTCGTCGTCCCACAGCCAGGAGATGAGGGCGTCCTGGGAAAAGCGCTGCCCCGGCCGGGTGAGCAGGACGCCGAGAATATTCCGGGTTTGCCGCTGGCCCCACTGCTCATTCATCTTCCCGTGCATCCGCACCGCAGTCTGCCCGAGAATTCCGTAGGCGAAGTCCATTCGACGCCCCTCCCTCGTCGATTGCCCAGTTTCGCATTGATCCGGTCGATCGGCGACCGCTTTCGGGATAACGATCATCCGGGGAATTGCCTTGTCCGGTTTCGGTCCGCTTTGTGTCCAGCGGCGGGAAGCGTCCGGTCAGAACCGCGCCGCAGCCTCGGCTCGTCGGTTTGGTTCTGGACGGAGGGGATGAAGATGGCGCACGACGTGTGGGTCCGCGGTCCGATCGGTCTCGACGCAGCTTCGCGGGTGACGCGGCCGGGCTGCCGCACCGTGCTGGCGGTCGTTCCGACTGTGACGGCGGGGACGCGGTTGTTCGAACTGATCTCGCTGCTCGAACGGGATCTGCGGGTGCAGGTGATGTTCACGGTGCCGCACAGCACCGACCGGTGGGCCGGGGTCGAGGAGTACGTGCGGGCGCAGCACGGGCTGCTGCTGCCTTGGGAGCAGGCGGTGGCGCATCGGTTCGACCTGGTTCTGGCGGCCTGCCACCGACAGCTTGACCAGGTGCGCGGGCCGCTGATGCTGATCGGGCACGGAGTCGGACGGGTCCCCGGGCGTCGGTTCAGCCGGAAGGCGGGAGGGGCGGTCATCGCGACGACTGCGCTCGAACGGGAGCTGCTCACGTTTCGCGGGCGAGTGCTTCCGTCGGTGCTGGCGCTCGGAACGGAGGCGGAGGTCGAAGTGCTGCGCGAGCGGTGCCCGGAGGCGGTACCTGCAGCCGTCGTGGCCGGCGACATCTGTCTTGACGGGATGCGGGCGGCGACCGGGCAGCGGGAGCGATACCGGCGGGCGCTGAATGTCGGCTCGCGGCGGCTGGTGGTGCTGAGTTCGACCTGGTTCACTGACTCGGCGTTCGGCCGTGTTCCGAAGATGTACGAAGCGATCGTGAACGCACTGCCGGACGACCGCTACGCGGTGGCTGCGGTGCTGCATCCGAACGTCTGGGCGGTGCACGGGCGGCGTCAGGTCACTGCCTGGCTCGACGGATGCCGGGGTCTGCGGGTGATCCCGCCTGAGCAGGGATGGCAGGCCACGATGATCGCGGCTGACTGGGTGATCGGGGACCACGGCTCCACCACGGGCTACGCGGCGGCGGTCGGACGGCCGGTGACCCTCGCGTCGCTGCCGGACGGGCGGCCGCAGGCCGGGAGCGTCGCGGACGTCGTGCGGGCGCACGCGAAACCGCTGGATCTGGACCAGCCGCTCGAGCCGCAGGAGGAAGCCGCGATCGCCGCCGCGCCGAGGCTCACGGCGGGGGTGCTGCCGGTCGCCAGCGCGAGGATCGACTGCTCGGCGGGGATTTTGCGGTCGGCGATGTACCGGCTGCTGGAGTTGTCCGAACCGGACGCGCTGGCGTATCCGCCGTTGCCCGCGGTGCCCCGTCCGCTGCCGGGGTGGGACGCGTGACCCCCGGCGTCGCGCGCGTCCGGATCGCGCTGCCCGGACGCCGCGCGATGCCGGTGCTGGTCGTCGACCTGGATCGGGCCGGACCTCGGCAGGCGGCGGGCGCGGACGTCGTGGTCCGGGTCCGGTCCGGTGCCGCGACTAGGTGCGAGGCCGACGAGCTGAGAGCGGAGTGGCCGGGGGCGATCGCCGCGGCGGTGTGCTGGCCGGGCGGGGCGGTGTGGTCAGTGCGGCGGCTCGAAGGAGTCCCCGCTGAGTCGTCGGGCCTCGTCGAGATGGCGCTGGGCGTTTGCCTCGTCGCCGTGGCCGCGTTCGAGGCCGGCGAGCGCGGTGAGGACCTCGGCCTGGAAATGCGGTGATTGGAGACGTTCGACGCCTTCGAGCGCGTGCAGGAGTTCGGTGCGCGCCCGGCGGTAGTCGCCCCGCCGGGCGTGGATCGCGGCGAGCGGGATGACCGCACGCGCGAGCTGGGCGGCGTCGGCTTGTTCGTCCAGGATGGCAGTGGCTTCAGTCAGTTCGCGCAGCGCTTCGTCGTCGCGACCCAGCTTGATCAGCACTTCGCCGCGGCGGTAACGGGCCATGCCGACCCCGCGCGGCCGCCCGATCTCGTCGTGTTTCCTGGCGCTGCGCTCATACAGCTCAAGCGCGGTTTCCCACTCTTGTTGTCTTCGTGCGTTCCTGGCGAGCCGGGCCAGCGCGGAGGCCTGAGTCGGGCCGTGCTGCTCTCGCTCGCCGATTTCCAGGGTCACGGCGTTGTGCGCGGCGGCTGCGGCGTAACGGCCGAGCTGGTCGCAGACGTACCCGGCCTGGCTGTGCAGCCGGGCTTCGACCAGCGGCTGCTCGCACCGCCGGGCGGCCTCGATTCCGGCCGTGCAGAGCTCCAGGAACGGTTCGTAATCCCGGTGGTGCAAGAAAAATCCCCACGACGCTTCGGCGAGCTGCCACAGTTCCTCGTCCCAGCCTCGGGCCGAGGCGGCGTTCGCGACGGCGTTGATGACCGGCCGGTCTCGTCGCCACCAGTTCACCGCGTCGTCCCGGTCGGCGAAAGATCCCGTCGCCGCGACGGTTTCGGACGCGAAGGTCGGGCGGAAGGGGTGGATGAGCTCGCTCGCGGTGACGGTGTGGTCGCGGTACCAGCGGGTGTAGCGGTGCACGAGGTAGTCCCGGTCGGCCTCGGCGTCCTGGCGTTCCGCGCGCACGCGGGCGTCGTGGCGGACGACGTCGTGCTGTGCCACGGTTTCGTCCTCCAGTTCGTGGAGGAGATTGGCTTCGATCAGCTCGTCGACGGCGTCGTCAAGGTGGGCGGGCGAACTCTGCAAGGTGTCGGCGAGCGCGTCGACGGTGTGATGGGGGCCGGGCAGGATGCCGCAGGTTCGGTAGAGCCGGGCGGCCGAGTCGTCGAGCGTGGCGTACGAGGCGTCGAAAACCGTTGAGAGCGCGGGGAAATCTCCGACTGGACGGATACGTCCGCGGCGGGCTTCCTGGTGCGGCTTGCGTCGTGGCCGGGCGCGCAGTCTCGCTCCGGTGATGGCGAGCGCCAGCGGGAGGCCGGCGCAGGCGGTCAGCAGGTCTTGCGCGTCGTCGTGGCTGATCTGCCGTTGTCCGGCGCGGGCGAGCACCTCGCGGGCGGGCTGGTCCGGAAGCGGGCCGAGCGGAAGGATTTCCGCGCCGTCGAGCGCGAGACTGGTCAGCTGCGACCGGCTGGTGACGAGCACGACCGCGTGGGCGCTGGACGGCAGCACGGCGCGGGCGTCGGCGCTGTGCACGACGTCGTCGAGCAGCACGGCGAACCGGCGATCCGCCGTCGCCGCACGGAATTCGGCGGCTCGGTGGGCGAGCGAGGCGGGGATGTCGTCGGCCGGGATGCCCAGCGCGGCAAGGAAACCGTGCAGTACGCCGCTCGCGGATTCCGCGGTTTCGGTTCCCTCGGAGGAAAACCTCGCGCAGAGGATGCCGTCCGGGAACTGGGCGCGGTGCTTGTGCAGCCAATGCAGGGCGAGCGCGGTTTTGCCGATCCCGCCGACGCCGGTGAGCACGACGACCGACGGGGCGGGGTCGGACCGGAGCCGGATTTCGTCCAGCCGGGCCAGTTCCGCGGTGCGGCCGAGCAGCACGGGCGGTGCGGGAGGAAGCTGGACCGGCGCCCGCACCGGTCTGCCGGATGCTACGGTTGCCCCTGGTCGCGCTTCAGTCATTCCGCACCCCCAATTATTCCTCCCTACCTGCTTCGGGTGGCAAAAGAAACGGAATGCGGCGGGAATCACCCACCCCCGAGGTGCTGCTCAGGGTCGCTGGGCGTCGCCGGGCGTGCGCCGTTCGAGAGCATTCTGGCCGCCATGTGGGCGTATGGTGACTTTTTCCCGGAGCAGCAAGCGACGGATAGTTCCATAGGACGCCTGATGCGTGTCCGCGATGCTCTGAATAGTAGAGCCAGATTGGTACTCGCGGACTATTCGCGGTACGTCGAGTTCCCGGCGCACTCCCTGGCGGATTTCCGGCAGCACGGCGCCTTCCTGGCGCAGCAGCCGTCCGGTCCAGCTGAGCGACAGGCCGTGTTCCCTGGCGATCTCGGTGATCGACGCTCCGGCCCGCCAGGATTCGAGCATCCGGCGATTCCGCTCGGTCCGATTCGCGTGTGCCTCGTCCGGCGTGTCCATGCAAGCGCTCCCGCTGCTGGGCCTGAAGGTGAACGACCCTCCATTATCGGCCTCGCTGGCGCGGAATGTGAACCTACGAACGTGGTGCATAGGAGCGAAGGTTGTTTGTTATCAAATGGTTACGCAAGTGCGCGAAAGGGGGATTGAATAATTAGCGCATTGCGGTGATTTTTGCGAAGTCAGGGTGGCCGGGCGATCTCGTCCCGGCTATCGGGAATGGCTGCCGGTCAGTGTGGCACCCAAAGGGTGACCCGGGTGCCGTGTCCCGGCGTCGATTCCACTTGTCCGGTGCCGCCGACCTCGGCAAGGCGCGCTTCGATCGACTGCTGGATGCCGAAACCCGGGCCGCGTTCGCGTACGTCGAAGCCGCGGCCCTGGTCCCGGGCGACCACTGCGGTGCCGCCGTCGCGTTCTTCCACCCGGAGCACGACGCGGCTGGTTCCGGCGTGCTTCACCGTGTTGCGCAACGCTTCTCGTACTGCTTCGCACATCGCGGTGCGGCGATCGGCGGAAAGACGGTCGTCGTCAGCGAAATCGGCAGCCACGAGCTGGGTACGCAGGCCCTCGCGGGCCATGTCGGCGGCGACGTCGGCCAGTTCGACCACGAAGCCGCGTCTCGTGCGCGGTTCGATCGGTTCGGTGATGCTCCGGCGGAGTTCGGCCGCCTCGGCGTGCGCGACCGAGCGCAGCTGGGCGAGCCGTTCGGCGGCGTGGTCGGCGTCGTCGGAGGGGGAGATGGCGAGCGCTTCGAGGGTCTGCAGCACGCTGTCGTGCAGCAGCCGCTGGGTGCGTTTGCGTTCGGCTTCCTGCCCGCGGCGCAGGCCGATGTCGAGCGCGAAGCGGGTGCCGACGCCCAGCAGCACCAGGATCCCGCACGCCACCACGATCGACACGGCCAGCGCGACGAGACAGCCGATCGACCGGTTGATCGCGAGATGGTCGTCCAGCCGCAGACCGCCCGCCAGGGTCAGCAGGACGCGCACCGGGACGGCGGCGGCGAGCAGCAGCAACGCCGCGGGCAGCCCGGACGTTCCGGCCCACATCGCCACCGAGCCGACCAGCCACGTCCAGGTGACGTCGATCGCGAACGGCTGCACCGAGTCCGGCGCGAGCACCGCGGTCAGCAGGTTCAGCGCGAGTCCCGCGCAGAGGTCCGCGGCGAGCACCCGCCGCGTGCGCCGCGCGGGCAGCCCGCCGGAGCGCAGCAGCCACCACAGGAACGCGGCGTTCGCGGCGACGCCCAGCACGGCCGCGGGCAGCACCGGGAACAGCCCGGTGCTGCCGTTGGCCGCGGCGAACCCGATGAACACCTTCACGAACGCGGCGATCCGGTAGGCGACCGGAACGACGACCCAGTACCGCGCGGCGCGGGCCAGCGTCGCGTCGCCGACCGCGGCGAGGTCCTCGCCCGCGTCCGGCCGCTCCGGCGGGCTGCCGCGATGCAGCAGGGTCCGCACGAAGTCCCGGCGCGGTACGGCAAAACCCGGTACGGGCATCGTCCCTCCCCGTGTCTTCGGCGAGGATATTCGATTGGTGTAGTCCAGTGTGGAAACGCCGGGTCACGCTCTGGACATGGTTAGCCGCCACAGCATCGTCCGCTCCCGGGAACGCTGCGCGTGCAAGGGATCGGCACTGTCCGTGGCGCTTCGGTGCCGTGGCGTGGTTTCCCGGCGTCCCGCGACCTCGAGCCCGGCGGCGGAGATCCGGTCGAGCAGTTCGGCCCGCGTCCGCAGGCCGAGGTGTTCGGCGAGGTCCGACAGGATCAGCCAGCCTTCGCCCTGCGGCTTCAGATGATCCGGGAGTCCGTCGAGGAAGCGGTTCAGCATGGCGGACGAGGCGTCATAGATCCCGAGTTCCAATGCCGAAGTCGGGTTTCCGGGCAGCCAGGGCGGATTGCAGACGACCAGATCGGCACGCCGCCGCGAGGGCCAGAGATCGGCTTCGAGAACGCGGACGCGGTCGGACAGACCGAGTCGCCGCAGGTTGTCGCGTGCGCAGCGCACGGCGCGCGGGTTCAGGTCGGTCGCCACCACTTCGGGGGCGCCGCGCCGCGCGAGAATGGCGGCGAGCACTCCGGTACCGGTGCCGAGATCGAAGACGACCGGGGAACCCCTGCCCGGCAACGGTTCCCGCGCGACAAGATCGAGGTATTCGCTGCGTGTCGGAGCGAACACGCTGTACGCGGGATACAGCCGAGCGTTCAATGCCTTGATGTGTATGCCTTTCTGGTGCCATTGATAAGCGCTCAGGGCGCCGAGCAGCTCACGCAACGAGATCAACGTGCCGGGTAAACCGCCGAACGCGTGCTCGCAGGCGGCTCGGATGTCGGGGGCTCGGCCCAGCCGCAACGAATGATCAGCCTCTACTGAGACCAGGACTTTTCCGAGCAGCGTGGCGCGTTCCGAGCGCGCCGAACGCACCTCGGCGAACGAACCCGAGCGCTGCGGAAGCCGACGGTCCATGGCGCGCACAAGCTGCCGTGCGTTGGGAAAATCGCCGCGCCACAGCATTCCGGTGCCAGCGCGGGCATGCCGCAGTGCCGCGGCAGCGGTCAGCCGGTCATCGACGACGACAATGCGGCCCGGCGGCGGAGTTCCGTTTCCGGAATGCCAGCGGGCGGTGTGGGTGTTTCCGTTTTCGGTCCACTGAACGGTGGACATGAATGCTCCCGGGAAGGGTCGAAGGGCCAGGCAGCCGTCGACGCTTCGCGGAGAGCAGGCGAGGATTCCCGCCGGTCAAGACAGCGGCGTACCCGCGTGCTCCCGCGAAACGCGGGAGAAGCGGTCGCCGAGAACCATGCCCATCAGCATGGGATCTCACTTCCTTCGAAAACTCAGTGGTGCGTAACGGAATGGTGGGTCGTTCCGGTGCTGTGGCCCTTCGTCGCGACGAAGTAGACGATCGCCGCGATCACGATCAGCGCGATGACCACCGCGACGGCGATCTTGACCTTGCTCCACGGACGCTGGCCGTGGATCTCGCCGGTGCGGCCGTTGACGAGGATCTGCCAGTTCTTCCCGGCGTACACATAGGTCGCGACCCACACCGGCAGCAGCATCAGCTTGAAGGTGACGTTGTTGTGCTGCGTGTCGACCGAATTCAGCTGCTGGGTGTCGCCGCCGATGTCGTGCTTGCAGTCGTCGGCGATGACCGGCGCCATCCGGTTTTTCGCCTCTTCGAAGCCGTTCTCCGGCTCCACGTCGTACCGCAGCGCGAAGTGCCCGGAGAGGAACTGCGGCTGGTACGGCGCGGAGTCGAGCAGCGGCCACGGCGCGAGTTTGTCCAGCTCCGGCAGCGGCAGCTGGGTGCTCGCCGGGACCAGGACGTCGTCGAAGTTCCGCGCGACCCGTCCGCGCGCCGGGTACCAGCGCGTATGGCGAACTTCGCGCGTCTTGCGCTCGCCGTTCTCGTAGTAGCTCTCGGTGACGTAGTAGTACTCGCCGCGCGCGCCGGTGTAGACCGACACGGTCTGCGAGTCGTACGTCCAATGCGGGATGTACGTGCTCTTAGTGGACTCCGCGGTGGTGACCTTCTTCAACGCGGTCGGCGCGAACCAGCGCGAAGACGTCCACTTCTTCAGGTGCGTGCTCACGGCGGGCCGGTCGAACGCGAACGGCAATACGCCTTCAGGGACCAGCTGACCGGACGCTCCTGGCTCGATGACCAGCGGCGCGCCGCAGAACTGGCACATGCTGGCGGTCTCGTTGGTTTCCGTCCGGGCCGCGCACCGCTGGCACACGAAGACGTACTTGCCGATCGACCCCACCGGCTTGCGCGCCAGGTTCGCCAGCTCGGCGAAGGGGATCTCGCGGATCTCCCGCTCGCCGGCGGCGATCTCCTGCCGGAATCCGCAGTACGGGCACTGCATGGCCGTCGTGCCCGGCGCGAACTCCAGGCGCGCGCCGCAGCCGCCGCACGGGTAGGTCGTGTTGGCCACGCCTTCCTGCGGGAAGCGCGGTTCAGTCATGGGTCCCCCAGAAGGTTGATGCGGCTCAGGACGGCGGCAGCGGCGGCGGGGCCGCGCCGAACAGCGCCGACACCTCCGGCACCTGCGCGGCCGCGGTCCACTGGGCCATGCCGGCCTTCCACACCAGGGTGTCCTGGGCGAGCGTGCCCGCCGAGATCTGCTGGCCGAGGCCCGCGCGGTCGAACGGGCCGAGCTGCTGGCCGTTCGCGCCGATGAACCACTGCTCGCCCTGCGGCAGCGGCGGCGGCATCTGCGGCGGGGCCTGCTGCTGGTACTGGGGCTGCTGCGGGGCCTGCTGGTACTGCGGCTGCTGGTATTGCTGGGGAGCCTGCTGCTGGTACTGCTGCGGGGCGGGCTGCTGCTGCGGTCCGGCCGCGCGCTGGCCGAGCGCCATGCCGAGACCGATGCCCAGCCCCTCGCCCGCGCCGCCCTGGTTGTTCGCCGCCGCCTCGATCGCGTTCGCGGACTGGAACTTCGTGTACTGGTCGAGGTCGCCGACCACGCCCATCTGGGTCCGCTTGTCCATCGCGGCCTCGACCTCGGGCGGCACCGAGATGTTCTCGATCATGAACTTCGAGATCTCGATGCCGACCTCGCGCAGTTCGAGGTTCAGCGCGACCGCGATCTTGCCCGCGATCTGGTCCTGCTGGGTGACCAGGTCGAGCATCGGCACCTGCGCGGCCGCGATCGCGGGCCCGAGCTTGCTGATGACCATGCTGCGCAGGTAGTCCGACACCTCTTCGGTGCGGAACTGCGGGTCGGTGCCGGCCAGCTCCTTCAGCAGCGCGACCGGCTCGACGACGCGGATCGCGTAGCCGCCGAACGCGCGCAGCCGGACCATGCCGAACTCGGCGTCGCGCAGGATGACCGGGTTCTGCGTGCCCCATTTGAGGTCGGTGAACTGCCGGGTGTTGACGAAGTACACCTCGGCCTTGAACGGCGAGTTGAAGCCGTACTTCCAGCCCTTGAGGGTGGACATGATCGGCATGTTCTGCGTCTGCAGCGTGTACATGCCCGGCGGGTAGGCGTCGGCGACCTGGCCCTCGTTCACGAACACCGCGGCCTGCGATTCGCGGACGGTGAGCTTGGCGCCCATCTTGATCTCGTTGTCGTAGCGCGGGAAGCGCCACACGATGGTGTCCCGGCTGTCGTCGGTCCACTCGATGATGTCGATGAACTCGCCGCGGATCTTGTCGAAGATGCCCACGTCTGACCCCTCGTCGTTGCCTCGTGCCCGCGGGCCACAGTACAGTGCGCGACCCGCGGCGGATCACTGCGGCGCGGCCGCCTCGCGCCAAAAGTCCAGCATGTGCGGTATGCCACCGGGCCCGTCCACCGCGCGCTGGGTGAGAAGAATCGCCACCGAACTCCTCGACGGCGTCAGGTAGGCGCTGGTTCCGGTGCCGCCGACCCAGCCGTAGCGGCCCGCGACCTGCCACGGCTGTGCCGGTTCGACGTCGACCGCGCCGCCGAACCCCCAGCCCTGGCCTTCGAGGAAGACCGGATTGGCCGCGATCTGTTCCGCGGTGAGGTGGTTGGTCGTCATCTGCCGGACGGATTCCTTCGACAGCAATCCGTCGCCGTCGGAAAGGAGCATTCGGGCAAAGCGGTGCCAATCGTCTGCCGTTCCGGCCAGCCCGCCGGATCCGGCCGGGAACGGCGGCACCTCGCGCCACTGGCCGTCCGGGCGGTCAGCCAGCTCCAGGCCGTTCTCGCCCTCGCGGTAGTAGCTGGCGAACCGGTGTCGTTTGGCGGCGGGGACCTCGAACGCGGTGTCGGCCATGCCGAGCGGCTCGAACACCCGCTCGGCGAGGAAGTCCGGCAGCGACTGGCCGGACGCGCGGGCGATGAGGATGCCTTGCAGGTCAGCGCAGGTGTCGTACAGCCAGGCCTCGCCGGGCTGGTGCAGCAGCGGGATGCGGGCCAGCCGGGCGAGCCACTCGTCGGGCCCCGGGCGCAGCCGGACCTCGCGGCCGTCGGTCTGCACCGTGAACAGCTCCTGGACCTGCGGCAGGGAGAAGTCCGACGGGAAGCCGTATCCGGCGCGGAAGGTCAGCAGGTCGCGGACGGTGATCGGCTTTTCCGCGGGTACGACGTCGTCGACCGGGCTTCGCGGCGTCCGCACGACCATCGGGTCGGCCAGTTCGGGCAGCCATTCGGCGATGGGGGTGTCCAGGTCGAACCGGCCGTCCTCGATCAGCAGCAGTACCGCTGCCGCGGTGATCGGCTTGGTGATCGAGGCGAGGCGGAAGATGGAGTCGCGGGCCATCGGCGCGGTGCCCTCGGCGTCGAGAGATCCCAGCGCGGTCACCTGGACGTCGTCGCCGTGCGCGATCAGAGCTACCGCGCCCGGGACGAATCCGGACTTGACGTGGCGGCGCAGGGCTTCGTGCGTCATCGGTCGTTTCCCTTCGCGGGCGGATGTTCCGCGGGGTGGTCGTTGCCGGGGTTTCCCGCCGGACATCCGCCCGGCGCGGATCACTCTAACGGCGCAACGCGGTGGTCGGGTCCGATTCGGAGTACCTGCCCGGCCCAGTTTTCGCGCAGCCGCCGGTCGTGCGTGGCGGCGACGATCGCGCCCGGGCTGGTGCCGAGGGCGTCCTCCAGTTCGTCACACAGCGTGGGGGAGAGGTGGTTGGTCGGTTCGTCGAGCAGCAGCAGGTGCGGCGGGTCGGCGATGAGGAGCGCGAGCGCGAGACGGCGGCGCTGGCCGACGGACAACTCGCCGACCGGCCGGGAAGCTTCGCGATTTGTCAGCAGCCCCAATGAGTTCAGCGGAACGGCTGCGACGCGTTCTGGACCCAGCGCGGCGAGGTAGGTGGCGCGGGCGGTGCGTTGCGGACGGGCGAAAGTGGTGTCTTGGCTCAGGATTCCGGTGCTTAGGCTGGGTTGTCGGGTTGCGCCTTCTGCGGTGAGGTCTCCGGACAGGAGCAGAAGCAGCGTTGACTTTCCCGCACCGTTGGGGCCGGTGACCAGCAGCCGCGTATCGGCTCGGATCTCCAGGCGGTCTACGGAAAGCCGGTCTGGCAGGTGCACATTATCCAGCGCGGCAAGGGTTTCTTCAGGGTTCTCGACGGCCAGCGCTCGCGGGCGGAACCGGAGCGGCGGCGGTGGCGCGGGAAGCTGGGCGCGTTCCCGCTCGTCCAGCCGTCGCGTGGTGGCCCGGGTCCGGCGGGAGATCTGGTTCTGCACCCGGCCGGACCTGCGGCCGAGACCCATTTTCTCGTTGTCCGGCGCGAGCCGGCCCGGCGCGACCCGATGCGCGGTGACGCCGAGCGTGTCGCGCAGTTCCTCCAGTTCCTCCTGCTCTTCGAGGTACTGCCGTTCCCAGCGCTCGCGTTCGGCCCGTTTCCAGCCGAGGTATTCGGTGTAGGCGCCGCCGTGGCGCACCGGGCCGTCCGGGGCCGGGTCGAGGTCGAGGATGTCGGTGCACACCGCGTCGAGGAACGCTCGGTCGTGGCTCGCGAAAACGACGGTGCCGGGCAGTTCGCGCAGCTGCGCTTCGAGGAACGCGGCGGCTTCGGCGTCGAGGTGGTTGGTCGGTTCGTCGAGCAGCACCGCCGACGGACGGCGGACCAGCAGCCCGGTCAGCGCGAGTCGTCCGCGCTGGCCGCCGGAAAGGGAGCCGAGCGTGCGCTCCCGGTTGATCCCTTCGAGGCCCAGCCCGGTCAGTACGATCTCCGCTCGCCGATCCGCGTCCCACGCCTCGTGTTGTTGCGCCTGGTCGAGCAATTCGGAGTACTTGGCCAGCAGCGCGGCATCTTCCGGCGCTTCGGCGAGCAGCGCCGCGACCCGGTCAAGCTCGGCCAGCACTTCGCGGGCCGCGGCGAGGGCTTGATCGAGGACGTCCGCGACCGTCTCGGCCGGGTCGAACGGCATTTCCTGGTGCAGGAAGCCAAGATCCGGCGGCCTTTCGACCTCGCCCCGATCCGGCTGTTCCACTCCCGCGAGCACCCTTAACAGCGTCGATTTCCCGGTGCCGTTCTCGCCGATCACCCCGATCCGGCGGCCGGGGGCGGCGGTGACCGACACTCCGTCGAGCACGCGCCGTTCCCCGAGCACCCGCACGATCTCGTGCGCGCGCAGGGCGGTCATTCCGTGATCCTGGCCGTTTCCCGGAGCTGCCCGTTTTCCAGCCGCAGCCAGCGGTCGACGCCGATCTCGGCCAGGAACCGCTCGTCGTGGCTGACCACCACGAACCCGCCCTGGTAGGCGTTGAGCGCGCTCTCCAGCTGGCCGGCGCTGACCAGGTCGAGGTTGTTCGTCGGCTCGTCGAGCAGCAGCAATTGCGGGGCAGGCTCGGCGAAGAGGACGCAAGCGAGCGTCGCGCGCAACCGTTCGCCGCCGGACAGCACGCCGACCGGCAAGTGCGCTCGTGCGCCACGAAACAGGAAGCGCGCCAACAGGTTCATCCGGTCCGCGGGCAGCATTTCCGGTGCCGCGTCGGCGAGATTCTCCGCGACGGTGCGTTCCGGATCCAGCAGATCGAGCCGCTGCGACAAATACGCGATCCGCCCGTCCGCCCGGCTGATCTCGCCCGCGTCCGGCGTGAGCGTGCCGTGCATCAGCCGCAGCAACGTCGACTTGCCCACGCCGTTCGGCCCGGTGAGCGCGATGCGTTCGGGACCCCGGATCGACAGCTCCGCGCCCTCGCCCGCGAACAGCCCGCGCACCCGGAGATGCTTGCCGGCAAACAACGTCCGCCCCGCCGGTACCGCTGTTTTGGGCAGCTCCAGGCTGATCTTCTGGTCCTCCCGCAACGACCGCTCCGCCTGGTCAAGCTTGGCCTTCGCCGCACTGACCCGCGCCGCGTGCGTACCGTCCGCCTTCGCCGCGGACTCCTGGGCGTTGCGTTTCATCGTGCCCGCGAAGATCTTCGGCAGACCCGCGTTGGACAGATTGCGCTTCGCGTTGCTCGCCCGTTTGTCCGCGCGTTCCCGGGCCTGCTGCATTTCGCGCTTCTCGCGTTTGACCTCTTGTTCGGCGTTGCGGATATTCTTCTCCGCGACCTCCCGTTCGGCCTGCACGCTCTGCTCATACTCGGTGAAATTGCCGCCGTAGAAACGGATTTCGTCCGCGCCGAGCTCCGCGATGCGATCCATCCGATCGAGCAGCGCGCGGTCGTGACTGACCACGAGCAGGCAGCCGGACCAGTCGGAAAGCACTGAGTAAAGCTGCTGGCGGGCGGTGTGGTCGAGGTTGTTGGTGGGCTCGTCGAGAAGCAGGACGTCCGGGCTGCGCAGCAGCTGCGCGGCGAGCCCGAGGGAGACGACCTGGCCGCCGCTGAGCGTGCCGAGCAGCCGGTCGAGTGTGAGATCGCCCAGCCCGAGCCGATCGAGCTGCGCACGGGTGCGGTCCTCGATGTCCCAGTCCGCGCCGATGGCGGTGAAGTGCTCCTCGGCCGCGTCGCCCTCCTCGACGGCTGAGATCGCTTTGAGGATCGCGTCGATGCCGAGCACCTCGGCGACCGTGCGATCCGCGGTGAGCGGCAGGTCCTGGGGGAGATAGCCGAGCACCCCGTCGACGGTGACACTGCCCGCCGCGGGCTTGAGCTGCCCGGCGATGAGCTTGAGCAGAGTGGACTTCCCGGCCCCATTGGGCGCGACAAGCCCGGTGCGGCCTGCTGGGAAAGTGGCGGAGAGCTGGTCGAAGACGAGGGTGTCGTCGGGCCAGGAGAAGGAGATCCCGGACAGGACAATACGAAGATCGGACATGGTGCGGCCTCGCGGTGGATCGGCAGGGCGTGTTTGTCCCCGCTGGTGGTGGTGTGGACGACTTGGGTAGGGCCGTTCACGACCTGCCGCCCGGCTGGTGCCTGGGCTTCATCCGCTCGGCGCGTTCGCCGGTGATCGGATGCCTCGCAGCCTGTGGGTCCGGTGGCGTACGTTCGCCTGACCAGCACAGGAACCTCCACGCGCGGCTGGGCCGCGCAGGGATCAGCGAGGGGCCGGTGCCGTGACGGCCCGTGCCCCGGGCTCACCCGGAGATGTCGTCTTCACCTGCCACGATAGGAATCCTCTTGATCGAGTCTGCTGTCCGTCGGCCAGGATACCAGGAAGCGGAGGATGCGCATCCGGGTTCCACTGTGGACGGCGGTCAGAACCGCTCCAGCTTCACGCCGGGGCCGAGCTGGTCGACTCCGATCAACTCGGTGACTCCGCTTACGTGCAGTTTTAGCTTGCATCCCTTCAACGGGCTCAGGTCGATCGATTCTCCGGTGCCGTGCACCGTAAGTTCAGCCAACGTGGGGTGGGCGGCCAGCGACTGAAGGCTGCCATTCGTGCACACGGTCAGTTCCTGGAGCGGCAAGGCAAGCAACGGCTCCAGGTCAGGTGAGCTTTTGTAGAGCAGGCTCAGTTCGGTGAGTCCCGGAAAAGTGTCGGCGAACGTGGTGAGGTCGGATATTGATTCCCCGTAATACTCCAACTTTCGCACCTGCGCGAGAGGCGGCGTGGCGACGATCGCACGCATGGGACAATCGTGGAGGGTCAGCTCGGTAAGGTTCTCGATCGCGGCCAGGGCGTCGAGGCTTTCTATGGCGGACAAGTTGTCCAGGGCCAAACTGGTGAGGTGAGGGAGCGCGGCGAACGTTCGAATGCTCCGCCGCGGCCTGAGTGTGAAAAGGCCGAGATTTCGCAGGTGCGGAAGCTTTTTCAGTGCTCTCACGTCGGTGTAGTCGCGGGCGTCGTACAAGCGCAGGGTTCGCAACCCCTCGTGTTCGACCAGGGGTGTCAGGCTGATCGTCTGCTTGCTGGAGAAACTCAAGTTCAGAGTGCTTAGCGCGGGTGTCTCCGCAATGACGGCCAGGTCGGTATCGTAGATGTAGGCCGACAACGCTTTGAGGTTCTTCAGCCTTCGCACGTGCGGAATCAACCGGGTGCTGGTCACGGTGATACGTCCGTGGATGAGCGGCGAATCAGCGAGCACTTCGTCGACGTAACGGACCGGATCGAAGTGATTCCAAGCCTCCGCGAGCCTGACCTGTACCATCAACCGCTCGTCCTGCGCGTAATTCCTCAGCAGCGGCAGCACCTCGTCCCCGGCGCACATCGTCGCCGCGGCGGTCGTCGCGTGGGCGACCGCGTCGCTCAGGCCGTCCAAAGCAGACGGCAGATAGTGCAGCAGTTGGCTCCCGACCGATGCGAGCGATTCGGCTTCCACGATGCTCCGCGGCGGAACCAGATGCTCCCGGATCGCCCGCCGGACCCGCTCGATCACATCCGGATCCACATCTCCGACCGTTTCCAAGCACGCTGCGGCCAGCAGCCGGAGCCGTCGAGCGCGGCGGGGTTCTGAGTCCGCCCGGTCCATGATCTCTTTGAGCAGCTTCGTAGCCTGATGGTGTTTCGCGTGCCCACAGGCCATCACGACAGTCTCGCGCCAAGTATCGCGGTGGGCGTTGTCGACCAGCATGTCGATATACCCGGCCTCGGTCGCTTCGCTGGCCGCCAAATACTCCTGAAAAGTCCGGTGCACGAAGTCGATCCGGCCGACGGCTGGGGCCCGCAGCACCGCGCTTCGTTCCACCAGGTGTTCCACCACTTCGTCCGTGCTGTAGCCGACGTTCGGGAGCGATTTCAGCCGGTACTCCAGGTGCTCCCGGACCTCGGCGAGCGGCAGTTCGACTTTGTTCCCCGACGTGAGCCGCCAGGCCAGGTGCCCCAGCAGAACATGCTTCTGCTGTTCGGTGAGCAGCACCCGGATGCCGCGCTCGTCGTCGCGGCTGTGCACGAGCATGGACAACGCGTTGCGGTACAACGTCATCCGGTCGCGCGGCAGCTCCGAGCGGCGCGTGAGGTTCAAGGCGCACAGCATCGCGCACAACAGCGGATTCGCCGCGAGGGCGCGCAGGTGCGGGCGATTGTCGAGCTGGCTCAGCAACCTGCGTTCGGCAGCGGCGAGATCCGCGTTCGGACGGACGCGCGCGGCTGCCTCGTGCCAGCGTTCTACCAGCGTGTGGATGTCGGGGGCGGTCATCGGCTCGAGCACGACCGAATCGAAGCGCTCCGAACCGAGCCAGTGCGGATCGGCGGCCGCCGTGCGGGAGGTGACCACGATCCGGGCGGCGGGGTACATCGCGCCGAGTTCGCGCAGCCAGGATTTGACCTTGCGGCGCTGGGCGGGCTGGACCTCGTCCACGCCGTCGACGAGGACGATCGCCTCGCCGCTGCGCAGCACCTCGTCGGCCCAGCCGGGCGGGACCTGATTGCGCATCGTGTGCAGCGCCAGCGCGACGAAGTCGTCCGCGTCCGGCAGCGGCCCGTCGGGCAGGCTGCGCAGGCGGATCGGGAACGGGACGAAGCCGTTCCACTCGGCCAGTCGTCCGGTGAACGCGCTGCGTGCGGCGGTGACGGCCAGCCAGTCCAGCAGGGTCGTCTTTCCCGAACCGGCCTCGCCGCGGACCAGCGTGCGGCCGGAGCGATGGATCGCGTTTTCCGCGCGAACGGTAGCGCCGGGCTGCTGGTCGAACCAGTCTGGTTTCCGAGACTCGAACCGGAATTGGGTTTCGCCGGACACGCTCAGGCTCAGATACGCGACCGTCAACGGAAGCGTCGGCTGGTCCTCCATCGTCAGCCCGAGCAACTCCAGATGGTCCAGCTTGTCCGCCAGCACCCGCAGGTACTCATTCCGGAACTGGGCATGGTCCGTCCCCGCCTCGGTCAGGCTCGTCTTGGGGAGCCGCGCCAGCAGTTCCTCCATCTGGTTGGACTGCTGATTCAGCCGCTTCAGCACCTCGACCAGCGCAGCCGGCTGGAACGACGGCAGATGCCGCACGATCAGCACCAGCTGACGACACGACTGATCCAACGCCACGTCATACAACGCCGCCCCAGCAGCCGAGAGGAACTCATTAGCCGGGCACTGCGCCCGCACCTGCCGGGCGAGTTGCTCCTCGTCGGCATCGGCGGCCAAGAGAGCGTCGTCGGAGAGGTCGACCTCGCCCAGCGCATCCTCGACAGCCGAGAACACCGCGGAAGCCTCGGACTCCGGCAAAGCGGCGTATTCATTCCGCAGCACCGGTTCCAGCTCCGTGGCCACCTGGGTACCGATGGTCTGCAGCAACCGATCCAGGTTCGCCTGTCCGAGCGGCCCGGCACCGGCAGCGAGTTCGACCAGGCTCAGTCCGCGGGTCTTCCGGTCCTTCCATCGCTGCAACCACGACTTAGCCGCGTGTGTCGCGATTTTCCCGCCGATCTTGACCGCACCCGCTTCCAGCCCGCTCATGACGCACCACCGTAGCGAGTCAAAGGCGCACAGTGGAGCGGTTCAGAACGTCTGGCCCAGCCGTTCCAGCAACGGTGCCGCCTCCTTCAGCACCGCCAGCTCCTCCGGCGAAAAGCCCGAGCTGAGCGAAGCCGCGAACTGGCGCATCCGGGCGTCGCGCCGAGCCTGCAGCACCTCAACCCCTTCGGGGGTCAGCGAGACGATCATCTGGCGTCCGTCGGCGGGGTCGGCGTCGCGGGTGACGAAACCGCGCGTGGCCAGGCCGCTGATGGTCGTGCTCATGGCCTGCGGGGTGATCTGCTCGGCGCGGGCCAGCGCGGCGGTGGTGGCGGGGCCGTCTCGGTCCAGGCGGGACAGCGCGGAGCGTTCCGGCAGGGACAGTTCGGCCGCGACCTGGCTTTGGCGCAGCCTGCGGGCGATCAGGCTGACCGCGCCGTACAGCGTCGCGGCCAGTTCGTCGGGGGCGGACATGGGAAGAGGCTAGAGCAGGTACTCCGTGACAGCCGTGAGGTCGCCCGCGTCCGAGATCAGGCCGACGTAGCCGTCGGGGCGGAGCAGGACCAGGGTGCGGTCGGTCGGGGAGTACGCGCGGGCCAGGTGGCCGGAGGAATCGGCGACCTCGTCCTCGGCGGCGGCCTCGGGAACGACATGGAAGGTGCGGACAGCGGACTCGAAGCGGGGGCCGAAGTTCAGCAGGGTGAACTGGCCGCCTCGGGTGAGGTCGAACAGGCGGCATTTGCCGGTCGTGGTGGTGAGGCCGGGGGCGTCGGGAGCGCGGTCGCCTGCGCGGAGCTGCGCGGATTCGGCACGGTCGTCGCGGGCCAGGACGGAACCGCGGTAGTTGACGTTGAGCTGGGTCGTGTCCCGGTCGCTGCGGATGGGGATGCTCTTCTGTTTGGCGGCCTCGGCCAGCCGCGCGGTCGACAGCTGCAGCACGCCGATGGCGATCGGGCGGCGTTCGGACTCGTAGGTGTCCAGCAGCCCCGGCGCCCCGGTGGCGAGTTTCCAGCCCAGGTTGTGCGCGTCCTGGATGCCGGTGTTCATGCCCTGGCCGCCGGCGGGGGAGTGCACGTGCGCGGCGTCGCCGGCGAGGAAGACGCGGCCCTCGCGGTAACGGTCGGCCAAGCGGGTGTTGGAGCGCCACACGGACGTCCATTCCGGGGTGTGCAGGCGGATGTCGGCGCGGCCGCTTCGCCGGTCGAAGATCGTTTGCAGGGTGGCGAGGTCGAGGTCGGATTCGCCGAGGATGGGCGCTTGGTACTGGAACAGGTCGGTGGACGGCAGCGGGCAGAGGCTGACGAAACCCTCCTCGCAGCGCCACATGTGCCAGGCGTCGCGGTCGAGGCCGTCGACGGCCAGGTCGGCGACGATCATCCGGATCCGCTCGTCCGTCTCGCCTTCGAACGCGATCCCGGCTTGTTTGCGGACGACGCCGCGGCCGCCGTCGCAGCCGATCAGCCACTCCGCGCGGACGGTTTCGGTCCGGTCGCTGGTACGCAGCACTGCCGTCACGGCGTCGGCGGATTGGTCGAAACTCTCCAGTGCGGTGCCGAATTCGACCGTTCCGCCGAGCTCGGCCAGCCGCAGGCCGAGGGTTTCTTCGACCCGCCATTGCGGCGTGATGACCGTTGCGGGGTAAGGAACATCGGGTCGTTCCTCGTAGGTCGGGCCGCCGCTCGTCTGGCCGTCGGGGCTGGTCAGGCGGATCGGCATCGCGGCCTGGCCGTTGGCGAGAATACGGTCGATGACGCCGAGGTCGTCGAACACCTCGAGACTGCGCGGCTGCAGTCCCTTGCCGCGCGACCCCGGGCGAAGGGCAGGGGACGCTTCGATCAGCCGGAACGCGACGCCGCGCCGGGCGAGTTCGCAGGCCAGCGTGAGCCCGGTCGGGCCCGCTCCGGCGATCAGGACCGGCAATTCCGGTGTGGACAGGTTTGCTCGCGACATTTCCAACCCCCTGGCTCCGAAGAACTCCTGGCCGCCAGGGTAGGGAAACTTGCTAAGAAAGGCAAACCTTTCTATTGTGGGTTGAGTGGCCCCTGAAACCGTCCGCCGCCGCCGCGGCGAGCAGCTGGAATCCGCGTTGCTGGCCGCCGGATGGGACGAACTGGTCGAAGCCGGGTACGCGCGGCTGACCATGGAATCGGTCGCCGTGCGCGCCCGCACGAGCGAGGCCGTGCTCTATCGGCGCTGGGCCAACAAGGACGAACTCGTGCTGGCCGCGATGCGGCGGCACCGCGACGTCAACCCGATCGCCGCCCCGGACACCGGTAGCTTGCGCGGCGATCTGCTCGCGTACCTGACCGCGACGAGCGAGGCGCTGGCCGGATTCCTCGCCATCGCCGCCGCAGCGGCTTTCTCCGGGCTGTCGTTCGGCGACGGCGCCACCCCTGGCGAAGTCCGCGACCAGATCATCGGCGACCGGCTGCTCCCGCGAGGGGCGATCTACCAGCGCGCGCAGGACCGGGGCGAGATCGACCTGGCGCACCTCTCCGCCGCGGTGCTCGAACTGCCGTTCCAGCTGGTGCGCCACGACTTGCTGCTGGATCTCGCGCCGCCCCGGCCCGCACGGATCCGGTCGATCGTCGACGAGGTTTTCCTTCCGCTCGTCCAGTCACAAGTTAAGGACTTAACTCCAAGCCGGGAAAGGCAGCCGGAACCGATGCCAGGCGACCTCTTCCGGTCGATTCGCCAGGCACAGCGCAAGCGGATCGAGGAATGGAGCCGAACGCGCGACCTCACCTTCGAACAGGCCATGGTGCTCGGCTACCTGGAGCGGCAGCCTGGCGTCATCCAGCGAGACGTCGCGGAGATGAGTTACACGACGCCTGCGAATGTCTCCCTGCTGCTGAAGGGGCTCGAGCGCCGCGGTCTGGTCGAGCGACGCACGGAGGGCGGGCGGAAACGAGTCTCCGCCACCCCGGCCGGGCTCGGCCTGGTCGCGGGGCTCGACGCGGTGCTGGCCGAGGCGGACGAGATGGTCTTCGCTTCGCTCGAACCGGACGAGCGGGCCGGGCTGGAAGCGTTGGTGGCCAAGATCAACGCGCATCTGCCGGGAGCTGTCGAGGGTTCTTGAGCGGCGGCGGGTTCTAGTTGGAATTGCCGCTCAGGAGATCCGGGGTGGCTGGCCTCGTTCGGTGCTGGCTCGCGCGGCGTCGGCGGGTTCTGGCTGGAATTGCTGCTCAGGAGACCCGGAGCGGCTGGCCTCCTTCGGTGCCGGCTCGCGCGCCGTCGGCTCGCCGGGGTCCTTCTTCGCAGGTGCCGCCCAGCCTGTCTTGCGCACGGAACGTGCTCCAGCGCCGAGCTTCAGCGAAACGCCCCGCCTCACCGCCGAAGCCGTCGCAACCTCTGCAACCCCAGCACCGCCAGCACTGGCTTCACCGCCAGCAACTCCCCGAACCGGTATTCCTCCGCGGGCACCAGCCGCTCCGCCAAGTCCGGCCGCTGCTTCCGCAGGTAGTGGCGCGCTTTCTCCGCGTGCAAGGAATTCGAGACGATCTTGATCCGGTCCGCGTCCTCGATCAACGGCACCGCGCCGACCACGTTCTCCCACGTCGACCGGCTCTCGGTTTCGAGGACGAGCGAACCGCGGTAGCCGTACTCCCGCGCATACCGCGCCAGCAGGACAGCCTCCGCCTCCGCATCGCCGACGGCGCCGCCGCACAGCACCAGTCGCGAACGTCCGGGCGCCTGGGAACGTACCGCCGCCCGGACTCGCCAGCGGTTCACGAAATTGGCCCGCGACCCGCCGTTCCGGTACCCGAGCACGACGACCGCCTCGCCGGTCCCCGCCGTCCCGGGGCGGTCGCCCATTCCGCGACGGGAAGATCGCCAGTGTTCCCATTCGGCCCAGCCGAACACCAGGACGAAAAGCATCAGAAGACGCCGCAGCATTCACCCGATCTTACCATTGTCCACAAAGGACAGTGGGGATCGGGGAAGACGCACGTCTGGAACTTGTCGATCCGCGAAGGTACTGTCACACGAACCGCTACGTCGCCGTCCGGTAGTCGGGAGGAGCAGTGTCGCTCGGAGGGATACCGTCGCAGGGCTCCGCCGTCCTGCGGCCGCCGATCGCCGATTCGTGGCGCCGGTCCCGGCTGTTCGGCGTGGAGCCGGAGCTGGACCGGGCCGCGATTTCGATCGCCGAGGTCGATCCGCGCAGCCGGCTGATGACCGCCGCCCGCCCGGTGCTGGACCAGCTCGTCGAGCAGCTCACCGGTACCCGGTTCTCCATCCTGCTCGCCGACCGCGACTGCCGCCTCGTCTTCCGCTGGTTCGGCGACCGCGGCCTGCAACGCCAGCTGGAGGACCTCGGCGTGCTGCACGGTTCGCAGCTCAGCGAGGGCCGCGTCGGCACGAACGCGCTCGGCACGCCGCACGAATCGCGCCAGGCGGTGGAAATCCACGGCCAGGAGCATTACGCCGACGCGTTGAAGCGGTTCAGCTGTTACGGCCATCCGATCCGCCATCCGCTCACCGGACGCATCGAAGGCGTCCTCGACATCACCGGCGAGAGCGACAGCGGCAACCCGCTTTTCGGGCCGTTGGTGAAACGCGTCGTCGGCGACATCGAACAACTTGTGCTGGAGAGCGCCCGCGCCTGCGAGCGGCGGCTGTTCCTGGCGTTCCAGCAGGCCACGCACCACCGCAGCGTGCCGGTCGCGGTGCTTGGCGGCGACCTGGTGTTCGCCAACGAAACCTGCATCGAACAGCTTCGTCCCGCCGATCCGACCCTGCTGCGCACGTTGCTGCCGCAAGTGCCGGAACGCGGAGTATTCGACACTCGCCTCGATGTGGGTGACGGAATCAGTCTTTCGGTCGTAGCCGAACGCGTCGAGGGTTCGACGGACGGTGCCGTCTTCCGCATCGCGAAGGCACCGAGCAGCAGCCGAAAACCGGCTCCGGCAGCGACAAAACCCGCGCGCTCGGTCCTCGTCACGGGCGAACCGGGCACCGGCCGCACCACCGCGGCCCGCGCGCGGGCCGGTGTCGACGATCCGGTCGTCTTGCACGCCGCCGCCGCGCTCCGCGAGGAACCCCGAGCCTGGGCAACAAGATTCACTGACCTCGTCGCGCAGCCGCACACCGCCGTTGTCCTGGACGACGTCCACCTGCTCCCGGAGAGCCTGCTCCCGTTGGTCGGCGAGGCGCTCGACAGCCCCGAATCGGCCCGGTTGCTGCTCACTTCCGTCCCGTCGGACGCGATGTCCCCAGCCGTCGCGGCGATCGCGGCGAGATGCGCGGAAACCGTCACCCTCGCCCCGCTGCGCGAGCGCCTCGACGACCTGCCCGCGATCGCCGTGACGATGCTCCGCGACGAATATCCGGACCGGAAACCGCACTTCACCGGCACCGCGCTGGCCGCGCTGCGCACGCATCCGTGGCCGGGCAACCTGCACGAGCTGCGCGCGGTGATGCGCGAAGTGTCCCGCCTCCCGTACACGGGGGTGATCGACCTCGCGCAGCTGCCGCCCGCGTGCCGCGGCAGTTCGCGCACGAGGCAGCTCGGCGGGCGCGAACTCGCCGAACGGAACGCGATCGTCACGGCGTTGCGCGCCAGTGAGGGCAACAAGTTGCGCGCGGCCCGCGAACTCGGCATCAGCCGCACCACGCTGTATCGCCGCATGCAGGCGCTGGGCGTGACCGACGACTGTCCACTTCTGTAACACTTCGCCCCCGGTCCGCCGGGTGACGATGACCTCCGTCACAACGAAGTGAGGAGGCGCCAGGTGACCGCAACGGTGGAATTCCCCCTGCACACCCAGGTCCGGGAGTTTGTTTCCGGCCCGCTGGAGCTCTTGATCGGCGGGCGCTGGGTCCCGGCCGCGTCGGGCCGGACGTTCCCGACCTACGACCCGGCCACCGGGGAGAAGATCGCTGAGGTCGCGCACGGCGAGGCCGAGGACGTCAACCGCGCCGTCGCCGCCGCGCGCAAGGCGTTCGACGCGGGTCCGTGGGCCGCGATGAAGCCGAACGAACGCGAACGGCTGATCTGGCGCATCGGCGATCTGCTGTCCGAGCGGGCGGAGATCTTCGGCCAGCTGGAGGCACTCGACAACGGCAAGTCCGCGGCCATCGCGACGGCCGTCGACACGAACTGGGCCGCCGACGTCTTCCGCTACTACGCGGGCTGGGCGACCAAGATCGAAGGCAGCACGGTAAATGTGTCGATGCCGTTCGCGCCGGACGCGCAGTTCCACGCCTACACGCTGCGCGAGCCGGTCGGCGTGTGCGGGCAGATCATCCCGTGGAACTTCCCGCTGCTGATGGCCGCGTGGAAGATCGCGCCGGCGCTCGCCGCGGGCAACACTGTGGTGCTCAAGCCCGCCGAACAGACGCCGTTGACCGCGCTGCTGCTGGGCAAGCTGTTCGAGGAAGCCGGATTCCCGCCCGGCGTGGTCAACATCGTCACCGGCTTCGGCGACGCCGGGGCCGCGCTGGCCGCACACGACGGCGTCGACAAGGTCGCTTTCACCGGCTCGACCGAGGTGGGCAAGAAGATCGTCCAGGCGGCGAGCGGAAACCTGAAGAAGGTTTCGCTGGAGCTGGGCGGAAAGAGCCCGAACGTGGTCTTCGCCGACGCCGATCTCGACCTCGCGGTACCGGGTTCGGTCAACGCGTGGATGTTCAACCACGGCCAGTGCTGCGTCGCCGGAACGCGGCTGTACGTGGAGGACACGATCTTCGAGGAGTTCACCCAGGCGGTCGCGCAGGCGGCGAGCCAGGTGAAGATCGGGCCGGGCCTCGACCCGGAAACCCAGCTGGGCCCGATGGTTTCCCAAGAGCAGTTCGACCGCGTCTCGCGCTATCTCGGCGAGGGCCTCGCCGACGGCGCCCGCGCGCTCACCGGCGGAAAACGCTGGGGTGACACCGGATACTTCATCGAGCCGACCGTTTTCGTTGACGTGAAACCGGAATTCAGCATCGTCCGGGAAGAAATCTTCGGCCCGGTCGTGGCGGCCATGCCGTTCAACGCCGAACAGGGCGTGGCCGCCGCGGCCAACAACAGCGAGTACGGACTGGCCGCCGGGGTCTGGACACGCGACGTCGCGAAGGCGCACCGTACTGCGAAGGAACTGAAGGCAGGCTCGGTGTGGGTCAACCAGTACAACGGCTTCGACACGGCGATGCCGTTCGGCGGCTACAAGCAGTCCGGCTGGGGCCGGGAACTGGGCGCGGCCGCGCTCGACCTCTACACCCAGACCAAGTCCGTGAACATCGCGCTGTGATCCGCCCGCTCGAACAAAGGAGTTCCCGATGAAGACGAAAGCCGCGGTCGTCTACGAGGTGGGCAAGCCGATCGAGGTGGTCGAACTCGACCTCGAAGGCCCTGGCGAGGGCGAGGTGCTGATCCGGTACACGCACGCCGGCCTGTGCCATTCGGACGTGCACATCGCGCACGGCGACCTGGAGGCCCGGCTGCCGATGGTGCTCGGGCACGAGGGCGCGGGCATCATCGAGGACGTCGGTCCCGGCGTCACCCGCGTCAAGCCAGGCGACCACGTGGTGTGCTCGTTCATCCCGAACTGCGGCGTGTGCCGCTGGTGTTCCACCGGGCAGCAGGCGATCTGCGACATGGGCGCCACGATCCTCGAGGGCTACCTCCCCGGCGAGCGGTTCCCGTTCAGCGGCCCCGGCCCGGTCAAGCAGTACGGCGCGATGTGCATGCTCGGCACGTTCAGCCAGTACTCGACCATCCACCAGAACTCGGTCGTGAAGGTCGACGACGACCTGCCGCTGGACAAGGCGGTGCTGGTCGGCTGCGGCGTCCCGACCGGATGGGGTTCGGCGGTCAACGCGGCCAACGTACGCCCGGGCGAGACGGTGATCGTGTCCGGCGTCGGCGGCATCGGCATCAACGCGGTGCAGGGCGCGCGCTACGCCGGCGCGAAGAACGTGATCGCGCTGGACCCATTGGAGAACAAGCGCGAAAAGGCCATGGAACTCGGCGCGACGCACGCGGTCGCGACGCCGGAGGAAGCGGCCGAGCTGGCGCAGTCGTTCACCAACGGCAACGGCGCGGACAAGACCATCGTCACGGCGGGCATCGTCACCGAGGAGATCGTGACCGGCGCGTTCAACGCCACCGGCAAGGGCGGCACGATCGTGCTGACCGGGCTGAACAAACTGTCGGTCAACAACGTCAACCTCCCCGGCTCGATCCTGACGCTGTTCAAGAAGACCGTGAAGGGCAGCCTGTTCGGCGACTGCAACCCGACCGTGGACATCCCGAAGATCCTCGGGCTGTACCAGAGCGGGGACCTGAAGCTGGACGAGATCATCACCCGCACGTACACCCTGGACGAGGTCAACCAGGGTTACGACGACCTGCTGGAGGGCCGGAACGTGCGCGGCGTGCTGGTCCACGACGCACCGTGACGGCAATGTCTGCGGACTGCGGGCCGGTTTCCGGCCCGCAGTCCGCGGTGCCCCTGTTGACCGCGGACGTAGTCGGCCGCCGCCGCGAAATCGAACTGCTCCTGGCCGGTCTCGACTGCGGCGCGCACGTCGTGCTGGAAGGCCCGCCCGGCACCGGAAAAACCACGCTCCTGCGCGCAGTCGCGGAAGCAGGCGGCTCACCGTTCGTATTTGTCGAGGGCAACGCCGAACTGACCCCCGCCCGTTTGGTCGGCCAGTTCGACCCTTCGCGAGTGCTGGCCGAAGGCTACGTGCCAGAGACCTTTGTGGACGGTCCCCTGATCGAAGCCCTGCGCACCGGCGGCCTGCTGTACGTCGAGGAAGTCAACCGAATCCCAGAGGAGACCCTCAACGTCCTGATCACGGTAATGTCCGAAGCCGAACTGCACGTGCCCCGCTTGGGCCGAGTACGCGCAGCCGACGGCTTCCGCTTAGTAGCCGCGATGAACCCCTTCGACGCAGTAGGCACCGCCCGCATCTCGTCGGCTATCTACGATCGCGTCTGCCGAATCGTCATGGGCTACCAAAGCCAAGACGAGGAAGCCGACATCGTCGCCCGCAGGAGCCCGCCGGTCCCCGCAGAATGGCGAGACCAAGTGGTAGATCTGGTACGCCGCACCCGCGATCACAGCGATGTCCGAGTCGGCTCCTCCGTACGCGGCGCCATCGACGTCGTACGCCTGGCAGTTTCACTGGCCCGAATCCGCGGCGCTTCCGCCACGGACTGGCGAATCGGCCACGACGCCGCCCTGGCCGCCCTGTCCGGCCGGATCGCCTTGCACGAATCCAGCGGCCGCACCGCGGAATCAGTAATCGACGAACTGTACGTAGCAGTCTTCGGCACAGAAAACCCTCCGCCGGACTCGAAGGCTGGTGACCCGCCGGGGGAAGCCTGAGCCCGCCGCCGGCGGGCCAACAGCAGCGGTCACCCCGGCCAGGCTCCGCGCGGAGCAGCACCACCCCGCGCTCCGAACTGTCCCGCAACGGCCGCTTCGCGGAAATCTCGCCCGAAGTCGGCGTACTGGACGAAGAAGCCTTCAGCGCGGCGTTCCGTGAGGACGCGGACGAGGCAATGGCCTTGCTGGTCGAGATGAGCAAAGCCACCGATGAATCCCTGCGCGCGGCCGCCCGAGGCCTAGCCGGCCGCCTGATGATCGACGTCGCACGCCGCGGCGTCGCCCGAGCCCGAGGAGTAGGGAAACTACGCCGAGACCGAGCCGACCGAGGCGGCGAACTAGACCTGGACCGCTCCCTGCCCGCACTGGTGGACGCTGCCGCGGTAGGCGGAGTCCCCGCCCTGGACGACCTGGTAGCCCGCCGATGGGCGAGACCCGAATTGGCCCTGTGCTTGGTAATCGACACCAGCGGCTCAATGACAGGAGCCCGCCTGGCAGCGGCCGCGCTCACCGCTGCCGCGTGTTCGTGGCGAGCACCGGCGGAACACGCAGTGGTTTCCTTCGCCCGAACCGCAGAGGTAATCCGCCCCCTGCGCTCTTCCCGCTCGAAGGCGTCGGTGGTGGATTCGGTTCTGTCGCTGCGCGGCCACGGAGTCACCGCCCTGGCGGCGGCTTTGCGCAAGGCGAATGAGCAACTGACTTCCTCGCGAGCGGCCAGAAAAACGATTCTCCTGCTTTCAGATTGCCGAGCAACGGATGACGAGGACCCGTTACCGGCCGCCCGCGCCTGCGAAGAATTATTGATCCTGGCGCCAGCCGAAGACTGCGAGGAAGCCGAACGCTTCGCCCGAGAAGCAGGCGCCCGCTGGCATCCGCTCAGCGGTGCCGCGTCCGCCCCCGCCGCACTAGCCACGCTGCTAGACCGTCCGTGAGGGGAACCCTGAGAGGGCGTCTGAGAACTGGATGGGGTGGTTGGCGTGGTGATGCCCTGAGGTTGGGTGAGCTCCCGGTAGGACTGGTGGTTCCTACGCCAACCGTTCCTACCAGGAGCTCGTGTGTCAGTGTCGCCTACTTGCCCGTGCTTGTCGTGCCCGGCCCACGGTGACCGGGGTGCCACGTCATCGCCGCCGTGTCCGTTTTACCCGACCTCGTCGATGACCGATGCCCAGTGGGCGCTCGTCGGGCCCCTGCTGCCACCGCCGGGCAACATC